>JAISBR010000178.1 GCA_031266095.1 Treponema sp.
TCAAGTTTTGCCTTGAGTTCTACCTGGCCGATGAGTACGATGGAGAGCAGCTTTTTGAAACCGTCCTCCATTTCCCAGAAGCGTTTAAGGTACTTGAGGGTTTGGATGGAAAGATCGTGGGCCTCTTCTATCATGAGAACGTGGCTGTACCCGCTCCTGCTTGAGTTGGTAAGGATACGCTCCACCTGCCGGGCCTTGGCCTCCAGGGTACGCCTGGGCGTTTCGGTCGAGCAATCGGCGACAATGGCGTCACAGATCGTGCCGGTGGTAAGCCGGGTTTTATCGACACACCGGGGAGCGATGATCCGTACCTTCTCGCCGCCCGCGGTCATGCGGTCAATGGCGTAACGCCGGATAGTGGTCTTGCCGCTTCCCGATTCGCCGATCAGGGCGACCATACCGCCTACCTTGGCGGCTTGCAGAAGATACTCGGCTGTAAACCGGGTGTTGTCGGTGAGGTATACATCCTCCGGTTTTACCACATCCCCGGAAAACGGGTCCTGGGTAAGTCCAAACTTCTTAAATGTTTTCATCTGTAACATGATTGATACTCCTAAGCGGTTTTGCTTTTCCTGGCCGCTGCCGGGGATTCCGTAATCTCTCCGGCAGAGGCCGCGCCGCCTTTGATGATCCAGCCTTCGGCAGTAAGAGGTGGTTCAATCTTCGGTTTGCGCTCCTTGATCAATTCATCAACAACCCTGGCGGGTACTCCTTCGGGGTATTGTTCCCGCAGGGAGTTGATGAAACCGTCCGGCACTTCGCCGCATTCCGCCCTGATCCGCTTGGCCGCTTCCACCGCGCTGATGATAATCTCGTGGATGTGTACGGTTTCCGCGACTTCAACAGGCGTTCCGGTACTTTGCCGCATAAAGGGATTTTCCGCTTTGATAAAGCTGTGGGCCGGCCCCATGACGGCGGCCAGGCCCGGAGCCTCCAGTGTTTTTTCAGCGGCCTCCCTCGCCGTGTCTTTGGGCCGATTGTATTCCTGACCGTAGACCGGGCTGTCAATGTTAAACCCGGCGCTGTCGTAAACAATCGGCTCAAGTTCAAAACTTCGCTCCTCCCCTTTATCCTCATAGCTGGCGATACAAAGGAAACCCGGTTTCCCAGGCTCCGCCGTTGTCAGGAGGGGCTGTAAGCGGAGTTCCATGCCGACCAGGACGCCGGGCAGATCCCGGACGCTGTAGCGCAGTGAGCGCCCGGCCCGGGGATGGACAATACTCACCGTCAAGTCCCCCGCCGCCTTGCGGGTTTGTATGCCGTTGGCAAAGACCTGTCGGCAGGTTTCCTCGTCCGGCAGTTCCCGAAGCTGTTCCGGCTTGATGCGCTGCCAGAGGCTGGACCGGTTTAGAATGATTCCGTTTCGGTGCAGGCGTGTATCCAATCCTTTAATGAGATTGGCGTTGTACGCCGCGCACCACCGTTCCGCCGCATCGTTCAGTTCCTCAACACTGTGTACCGGCTCGAAGCGGAGGCGGCTTTCAAACTGCGTTTCAACTATGTTGTTGCCGTTTTCCACCTGGCCTTTTGCGCGGGGGTTTCCCGGCAGATGCGGCATGGTTTTTACACCCAATGCCCTAAGCGCGTTTGTTGTTGCCCTGGCGATATTTGCCGTGCCGCAGTCCCAGATCAAAAGCTCCGGGAGGCCGTGGAATACATAGGCGTTGTATTTTTTTTGGCCCCAGGCGTACAGCAGGAAGTCATACATATTCGCGGCGGTCTCGCCTGCCGTTTCGTAGTAGCGGACGCAGATGGAGCCGGAGTAATGATCGGTCAGCACATAGCGAAGGCATTTTTTCTTGCCGCCTTCAAAAAAATTTTTGTTTTTATAATGCTCGCTGTCACTGATGATTTTTTGTCCGCCCCGCGGCGCGTAATAAAGCAGCGAAACGGAAGGATCTGTTTGATGGACCTGATTCGGGTATTCGGTTCTCATGGATTGATGCGGAGCGGGAACCTTGCTGTCGGCGGCCGCCATGTGGTTTTGCCGGAGCAGTTCCCGGAGGCGGCTGTCGCCTACCGGGACATTGAAACCCCGCGCTTCCAGAATTGACCGGGCCACGTTCACCGGGAGCGTTGCCTTGCCGTTTTTACGGATACCCTGCCTGACCATATCGCCCGCGGCAATTAAAAGTTCCCGGTCTACCGACGTGATCCCGGCATCCTTGCGTTTCGCGCGGCCCGAGTCCCATCCGTTTTCTTCTAGAACTTTGTATGCCTTTGCCTTCGAAATCGCAAACATCCGGCACATTTCGGCAACCACCGCCTTGCACTGGCCGCCGTTTTCGGCGGCGGCCATCCGGTCAACCCAGGTTCTATACATCCATCTTCCCCGTAATGATGTCGTTAAAGTTGTCCACGATAGGACCGGGATATTCAAAACCGTCCTGCCATTGGGTAAAAAGGCCGCGGATGGTAGCGGAATCAGGGGCGAACTCGTTGAGCCAGGCGGTGAGTTCCTGAACGCCGATATCAGGGATTTTTTCACCCTCGTCAAGAACCGACATCGCCTCGCGGAACCCCGCGGAGATTTTTGCAAGGGCGATGTTGTAATCCTTTGTAAGGGTACGCAGCTGCCTTTCGGCTTTCTGCGCCGGCGTAAGCTGTACGGGGTCTTCGGCGCGGATTTTCAGGTCGTCAATTATCTCGTTGAGCTTCTTGACTTCCTCTGTATGTGCCGCCTTCTGGCGTTCAATTCTTTGGCGTGTCTTTTTTATTTCTTCTCCAAGCTCGGTGGTTGTCATCTTGAATACATCGTCATGGGGGATGTCGGCGAGATCACCGCCTTTGGAAAAAGCTTCAATTTCCTCTTTGGTGAAGGTAGTGAGCATACGAGCCTTTCTTGTTCCCAAATTTTGCACCGTGCAAAATTCATTCCCGAATTTTTCAACCATCAGCATGGCCCAGTATGCGGACGAAACATTTATATTTCGTTGATGTAAACCTTCCAGAAACCGGCCATGTCCCACCGCAGCCCTATACCACAGGCAATATTTGCCCAACTCATAAAGCTCCTGCGATGTCCGTTCCGCCTTAAAAACAATACAGTCCAAAACACGATGTTCCTCGAAAGGCTGCCCATCGCCGTAAAGCTCGGTTGCCTTCTCAATTGCCTTTTGCTGTTTGTCCATCGCCACAACGGCCTGTTCGTCATTAGGCGCGATTTTACTTTTCGCCATTTGACACCTCCTTTTGGTATGCGGCAATCATAATGTCAACCGTTTTCCGGTCAAGTTTAAATTTTGAAAGAACCGCTTGGAACGCTTCTTCAGTTTCATTGTCCCGGACATCCTCTAGCAATGCGGCTAATTCTTCTTGGGCAAGAAGCATTGTTTTTGCTGTCCTAAGCAATTCTTCTTCGGTTTCCTCGTAGTTGTAATATGGATTTTTCATTGTCCCTCCTATTGCATTTCCGATGCGTACTTCGCTTCTTCTTCGGTCAAGCGAAGTTTTGCGTCCTGGTACGAGCGCATGATGCGCCCGGCTATTCCCCCGAAGGCCGGCGACAGGCGCCGCCTTCCCGACTTGTTTCGTATTGTCCAGCCATATTTCTCGAAGAGCGCCATGTCACGGCAAAGATTTGCTTCGCTGGTTCCCACGAGGCCGGCCAGCTCTTTGTTTGTAAGGCCGGAAGCGTGGTTCTGTTCCAGATGCGCCACAATCATAAATATCCGCTCCTGGCTGCTAAGCTTTTCCATAACGCCCTGCCTCCCTGATTTTTAAACCAAGCCTGATAAGCCAGCCCCGTCGGTTCCGCTCGCCGAAATCCTTAAGGAAAACCCCAAGTCTGAAAATGAATCCTCCCATACCGGCCTCCTACATCTGTTCCTTGAGCAGGTCTTTGTTGACTTCTTCCTTGTCGGCTTCGCAGAAGAAATCGTCCTTAACCTTCCGTACCGCGTCCGCCTGCGTCAGGGTGTCATCGTCCAGGGCGGCCATCGCCTCCTTGTCCGGTTCCTTCTTGACCCGGATGTATTTGTCCAGGCCGAGCTTCTCAAGCAGCCCAAGGGTCGTTTTTTTTACGCTGATCGCCGTGCTTTTGCGGTATCCGAAAACGCCGAAGGAAACCTGTACGGTTTTTTTGTCCCTGAAAAGTTCCGCCCGGTTATATTCGGCATACGCGCCGAGCAGGGCCGAGAGGTCCGCGATGCGCTTGCGGACGGGTTCGCCCGCTTTGACGGCGGCGGTTTTGATTTCCGCTATCCGCTTGTGGGCGCCGCCGTCAATGGTTTCCAGTTCCCTTTCCAGAAGCCCGATTTCCTTGAGGGTCAGATTCGCGTCCTCAAGGCTTTCAATTTTTTTTACGCTCGGTTTTAACCGTGCCATGGTTCTCTCCTTTTTAATCCGCCACTTCTTTCAGAACGGCGGCAAGCATTCCAAGAATATTTTTTCCCAGTACGTCTACCCACAGCGAACCGCAGCCGCACCTGATCTGTACGGCTTCTTTCTCCGAATCGTAGACCATCGAAATAATCGACTGGTCCTGATACCTGACGGCGTGGCAGAAATCCTGTATCGCGGCTTGTTTCAGGGTGTTCTCTGTGCCTTTGTCTATCATTCTCCGCCCCCGTCATCGAAAAGGCTTGGCTGGTTTGCATCTTCCCGTAAGGCATTGTTGATTACCGTCAATCCCCAATACGTAATGCGGGAAATCGCCTTCTTGGTATAACCGGCCTTGTGGAGTTCGCGGATTTCCTCATAGTCTTTCGGGGTGGCCCGTTTCTTGCTCCGTTCGCACCGGTCTAATTTGTCCCGCGTTTCCTTTTCCTCAAAGAGCCTGTCAACTTTTTCTTCCAGCGTTTCAAGGCGGGTTTCGACGGCACTGTATTTTTCGGTCTTGCGGATTTGGGGTAGGGCTTCATTGAAAACCCATGTCTTGAAACGTTCTGCCTGAGGTTTACGAGACTGAAAAATAAGCCGATAGAGGCCCGGTTCGTTGACGAGAAGCGTTTTTTGTTTTCCCCCAAGGGTGTCTATTGAATAGACACTCTTTTCGGTTTCGGGAAAATTTATATACGTCATACCGTTTTTATCCGTCCGGGTTGTCTCTAGGGCTTGCCGGTAATTTGAGATTTCTAAAACCTCACAGACGTCCTTCCCAACCCACCAAGGAACCTGGTCTATGACCACGGTACGAACCGCATGATTCTCAAAATTGAAGGGGATTACCTGTGAGATGGGGTGTCGTTTCGACACCCCATCTCTTACCTGCAGTTCGTTCATTCCGCCCCTCCCTTGCCCCTGGCGGCGGCGATCATGGCCTCGAAAGAGGGGTAGCCCAAAGTCTGATAGAGGGTATCCTCGATTCGGGTGGAATGCCGGATACCTCGGATAATCTTGGTAACCGTCTCCCTCCTGATACCCAGCTGATCCGCCAGTTTCTGGTGGGTAATCCCTCTCAGACGGAGCTGATAATTAATCCATAGGCCCTCCCTGGGTTTGATACGGATTCCGATGATTTTCCGGTTGCGTCTGGGCAATTTCTGTGCCATACTGTAACCATCCTTTCCCCCTTAACAGGGGCGTTTGATATAACCGGCTGCTGGATTCAGCCGGTTTTTTCAACTGGGGTAAATCCCCTTTTGTGTCGATATTTATTATAACCAGTTTATCGGTTATGTCAACTATTATTTTAGTTATTATGGAATTTTATGTTGAATTTAGGTGAAGAAATAAAAGATATACGCAAAAAAATGGGTAAATCCCAAAAAGAGCTTGCCGATGGCTTTGGCATACCTCAAACGACATGGTCAAATTATGAAAACGGCAAGGCTGCGCCACCAATGAAAGTTCTTTTTGTTTTGGCAGAAAAAGGCTATCCCATAAAAGGTCTAACAACCGGGGTTTTGAAGGATTTGGAAGACGAAGGAAAAATTAGTAAGGCGGAGTTTCAGAGACGGCTTGAAATAGCAAGAGCCTTTCCGCCCGAAATGCCGGCTGAGGACTTTGCCAGAGCCGTTGATGCGGTTGATAAAAATCCGAAGCAGGACGGCATAAATCCTTTGAAGCTTTACCGCTCTTCCGATCTTCCCGAAGGTTCCTTTGTGGTCCCCCTGCTGGATCAGCGGCTTTCCGCCGGGCCGGGGGCAGCCCTGCCGGAGAAGGATGAGGCCAAGGCGCTTATCCCGGTTCCGGGCTATCTCCGACAGTACGGGGAGAATATCGCCGCCCTCACCGTTGATGGGGACAGTATGGAGCCGACTCTGCATCGGGGGGACATGGTGGTCTGTGATTCCTGCGGCTGGTCCGGGGAAGGGATATACGCGGTCAGGATGGGCGAGTCCGGATTTGTAAAACGGCTTACCAAGGCGCCTGGGAAAGTAGTTATTATTTCGGATAATTCCAAATATCCCCCCAGGGAGGAACCGGAGGGGAGTGAAGATTTTCAAGTTATCGGTCGGGTACACTGTGCGATAACGAAGGTGGATTAGGGGATACCTTGTTTTCACAAAAAAGGAGAATAGCGATGAAAAAACTTATTAATTTTAGAAGGGTGTTTTAGTCCCAAAAAACAATCTGTAGAAAGTACGAGTTCGATAAAGAATACTATTTCCAACGAGCAGACACAGTCGCAAATACCGATAAATATTGAATTTGAACGGATTGCAGATACAGAGGCGAATCATAAAATAGTGAATAATATCTACAGTCACTTTGTAGAACGTGTGCAGGGAAATAGTAAGATTGAAAAAATTGATATTATACTAAGATACTACAGACCCGATCTTTATCTTTACCGCCAGGAAGATTATGGATGGCAAAACGAAATAGAAATTATAATAAAAATATCCAATGATGATAAAACCACCTATGAAGGCTTGCCTATAATGAGTAACAATTTGTTTTATTATTTTGGCGGCGGCAATCGACCGGGTATGGTACTACAAAAAGATATTTCTGCATATTTTTATGGCTTCAAAAAAAGCATGATAGTTCCAGGTGAAGATACATTTGTTGATGATGATTTTTATAAAATAATTGATGAATTGACCTTAGAATAAAACCGGTTTCCTAAAAATTTTGGGCATATTGGCCCAGTCAATTTTTTTAAAATCAATAACTTTCCGGTTCTTCATACCTGTCTCCTTGTATCGAATTATATTTCAATACCGCCCATTTTGGGAATCAACGGCTTTTTTCCTTTTCGATCCTGCGCCGTAAATACCATTCCGCCTTTTCCAAATCCTGTAACACCGTACCTTTGCGCCCTGCTCTGGCGATGTACTTACCAACCTGCCAGAGCAGGGGATCGGCAGGGGAACCAATCCTCCAGGACATCAATCACCTCAAATCTTCCGAAGGTATAATGCCCCGGATAGTTTACCGGGTCATGTTTTATAATATCAGGACCGCGCGGCAAGTTCGTCGATGGCGGCCTGAACGGTAGAGGCGGTTAAACCGGACGCGCCGTTATCGTAGGCCACATCCGCCGCCGTCCGCCCCGCGACCGCTTCGGCGACTTCAACGATTTTCGCGCATACTTCGCGTATGCCGTCATACACCTTTCCGCCTTCAACCGCGACAGCGGCGGTAAAGGGCTCTCCCCGCAGCGCTTTGGCAAGCGCATCTATCGCATCGGCAAGCGCGTTCACTTCATTGCTATACATAAATCCCCACATTCCTCAGAAAATAAAGTGGAGGCCACGGGTCCGGCCGCCTGGACATCCAAACCGGACATTTAACTAAAACCCGGTAGCGGCCGTGTGGCGCTTTGTGAAAGCGGCGTTGCCGTTTCTCACAGCGCCCCCCACGGCAAGCATCGCGCATACCGATAAAATCGGACGCATAACTTCCGGGGGAGGAGCTTGGGAAAGTACGGTATACGAGAAGGCCGTTACCGCGACAAGCGCGATAAGGCCCAGCAGAAATACCAGCTTCCAGACGCTTTTCATGCCTAACCTCCTTTGATACAGGGCGGCCAGTCTCCGCCAGGACATCCAATTTGT
>JAISBR010000067.1 GCA_031266095.1 Treponema sp.
AGCTTCCCATCAAGAACCAGCGGGGGGCCGAAGGACCAAATCTGCCATGCCCCATCCGTATCGGCGGCGCTTATATCCGTCTCGTTCTTACAGAATAGATTACCCTCCGTATCCATCAAAAGGGCGCTGTTTTTACCGTCGGCCCGGTACAGGACCCCATTTCGTAAAACATAACCGCTCTCCCGGAAGCCGTAGTAATCGCCGTTGATGGCAAAAATGGCCCGGTGTTCCGCCGCCAGGGAAGATGTAGTTTTACTGATGTTGCGGCCAAAGGTATTCCCCGCAAAAGCGGTTCTGACATAAACGGGGTTATGTATGATGATGTCGGCGATAAAAATCGTGGTGTCATATTTTCTGAGGGTTTCTATCGTGATGGAGATACGGTCGTCGGCATAGGAGGCATCGCCTATCACCGGAGCGTCGGGTCCGGCTTCAGTTCTCGCCGGGATGCTGGCGGGAATTTCGGCGGCCGCGGCGAGAGGCCGGGGTATGACAAAGGCATCCAGGAGAATAAGGACGCAAACGCCGGTTAAAGCCGTAGCGTATAGGGAGGCCCACCGATAAGGTTTTTTGAAGAAAAGCCGCTATACTTTGCAGTCCGGGCATTTGATACGGCCTCCTATGCGGTCCGGGTAAAAATAAACCGCTTTTGCGCCATGTAGCTTACCGCGAAAAGCAAAGAATCGGTGAGCAGCTTCGCGGCTACAGCCGGAATCCCCGTGGAAGCCAGCAGGCCGGTAAGAACACCGCTGGCACACATAATAGCGGCGAACAGGGCGGCGTATTTAATCCAGGCACTCAGGGTCTTCCCCCGTATTCCAAAGACAAAGAATTTATTGCATATAAAGTTACAGCAACCGGAACAGACCCGCGCCGCGATGGTGGCTGCCATGATCCCTCCGGCGCTCTTGCCAAAGATAAACGTGGAAAACAAGGCAAAGAGCAGCAAGTCCAGGCCCGCACACACAGCCGAAGCCGCACCGAATTTTAACACACTACGGTAAATCAATATCGAATCCTTTACGGCGCGAAAGCTGGTGGCGCGGTTCTGTTCCCGGTAGACCGTGGTTATGGGCAGAGTTATCAGAGGAACCCCGTGCCGCGCCATGTGGAACAGCGCCTCCATCTCGAATTCAAAGTGGTTCCCCCGGATACCCAGACACTCAGCGGCGAAAGCTGCCGGGATGCCCCGCAGGCCGGTTTGGGTATCTAAAGCGGGAATACCGGTTATCATATAGACAATCAAGGAGGTAACGTGATTTCCCCATTTGCTCTTAAAGGGCACATCTTTACCGCTGAAATTTCTTGACCCCAGTACCATGCTGTTGGGATTTTCCTCCAGCGTTTGGGTAACCCGAAGAATGTCTTGGGGCAGATGCTGGAGGTCCGCATCTGCCGTCACTATCCCCGTTGCTTCCGGGTACTTTTCGAGGATATAGACCATGCCGGTTTTTAGTGCTGCACCCTTGCCGTGGTTGGTTTCGTGGCGCACCACCTCACAGCCCGTGTGGATTTTTAAGGCATAAAATACCCACCGGCAGTCGGGGGCGCTCCCGTCATCCACTACCACCAGGGGCGGGACGGCTTGGCTTCCGGCCATATTAATTTCTTCCGCGAGTTGCAACAGACGCCCGTCGGGATTATATGCCGGAATAAGCAGGACAGACCTGCGGACGGGCATTTGCATTGATAATCTCGCCGTTATGATTTTTCCGTTCCATAATTACCTGTCTTTGTTTCCCCACATTTTTACGGCCCTATTGTTCCGCTATATTATTTCCGCGAAGCCATGCGGATATGTCATTCGACAATGAAGGGCCGCCCGAAGTACGAACCGCGAAGGTCTCGGCCACAGTTGAACGGGAAGCCAGTTCCGCAATGACGGAACGGCTTCGACCGGAGCCGCCGCCGCCGCTGCTGCAAAAAGGGATGATTGTCTTTCCTGAAAAATCGTATTCTTCGAGGAACGAAGCTACCGGCATGGGAATTGAAGACCACCAGATGGGATAGCCGAGAAACACCACATCATATTGAGCCATATTTGTAACATGATTTTTAAGAGCGGGCCGCGCCTGTTGCTGTTGTTCTCTCCGCGCTTCCTCGGCAAAGGTATCATAATTTTGTGAATAGGGGATGGCGCGTTCAATCTCGAAAAGGTCCCCGCCAGTTTTTTGATGTATTTGCCTCGCTATGCTTCGCGTATTACCGCTTTGTGAAAAATAAGCCACAAGAATTTTTTTTGTCCCTGTCTGGGCTTCCATGTACGCCCCTATACAGAAAAGGGGTACTATTAAAAGCAAAAGCCTTTTCATTAAAAAACGGTCCATAATTATCATAAAATGTATCCAAAACCCTGCCGGAAGGTAAATGCACAATACTACCTATTTTTTGCCTAATATTCTCATTGTTGTATTCGTCATTATTGACAAGACCCGGCAAGAGGGGATAATTTGTTAGAAGGTGTTTTATGGCAGAGAATAACCGTATAAATTTGGATACAACCAACCGGTTCCTCATGGAGGCGCTCATCGATCTTGTGCCAAAACCGGGCTATTTTGAGACCGGAATACATGGACTCGCCATAGTCCGCCACGATGAACCGACCGGTATAATACAACGCTTTTATAGCCCTATGATCATCCTTCTGGTACAGGGAAAAAAACTATCCATCATAGGGACGGAGGAAGTCGTCTGGGGTAAAAACAAGTATATGCTCATTGGCACCGATCTGCCAAGCGGAGGCAGGATACTTACGGCAACGCCCAAAAAGCCGTTCCTGAAGATTATTATGAGGTTGGATACATCCATTTTGTTGGAACTTTTGGCCGAAATTCCTTTTCCCGCAACGGAGAGAAACGATGAAAATTCTCCCCGGCAGGGAATAGCGGTTGTCGATACAGACCCTTATCTGCTTGACGCATTTTTGCGCCTTACCGAACTGCTCAAACCGGAGGATAAACCACAGGTTCACTCTCCGTCTGAACAAGCGGTACTGGCCCCGCTGATTATCCGGGAATTGCATTACCGCCTGCTCCAGGGACCGCTGGGAAGCCGGCTCAGGATGATACATACCCAGGGCTCCAAAAACTATCAGATAGCCCAGGCTATTCTCTGGCTTAAGAACAACTATACCAAGCCGTTACACATCAATGAACTGGCAAAACTGGTTAGTATGGCTCCTTCTACTTTCATGCGGCAATTTTTGCAGCTTACCACGATAAGCCCTTTGCAATATCAGAAACGGTTGCGCCTCCACGAAGCGCAACATTTAATGCTTACCGAAAGAATGGATACCGCTCATGCGGCCTATTCGGTAGGATATGAGAGTATCAATCAGTTTAACCGTGAATATAAACGGTTATTTGGCGAGCCGCCAAAGAAAAATATCAAGAGACTGCTGGCCGGATGAGAGGGCAGGCAAATATTTTAACTAAAAGACCTTTTTCGTACATTCCAAACCATCGAATAATTCCCCACCGGAAATGTCTTTTGAATAAATAAAGGGGGGAAAGCCTTCCCCCTCGCTGCAAAGCCTACGGCTTTTCCGCTCCCCCCTTCTATGGGGGCTTGCGCCCCCATAACGCCCCCAAAGACAAAGAGGTAAAAACTGCTGCGCAGTTTTTCCAAATCATTTACCTCCGCCAACCGCCGCATATATTTCCATTTTGGGGCTGTTATTCCGTAGCCCCCTTTGTCATACCCCTTGCTTATGCGGCGGTGAGCGCCGCGCAAGGGGTACGCCAACCCTCCGGGCCGGGGCATTTTCTATTCCCATACCGGGGCATTTCCCGGCTCTATCCGCCGCATAGCAACGTTACTCCCTGTAGTGGCAAGGCCGGTGGCTGGGTGGTTTTTCCCCGGACGGGGGAGGGCCGGGGGGTAGCCGGGGTGGCCCCCGGCGGCCCTCCCCCTTAAACCGGGGAAAAACAAAGGGGCGGG
>JAISBR010000185.1 GCA_031266095.1 Treponema sp.
GGGAGATACCCCCCTCATGCGGCCCCGCAGGTTTATTGAGCTTGCGGGAATTGAGGGAGCCGATCTTCTCCTCAAACTGGAGTCCTTTAACCCCCTTTCCAGCGTGAAGGACCGCATCGCCAGGGCTATGGTCGAAGACGCCGAGGCCAGGGGCCTTTTGAAGGCCGGGACGGTACTCATCGAGCCCACCTCGGGCAATACGGGGATCGGCCTTGCCTTTGTGGCGGCGGCCAGGGGATACCGCCTCATCCTCACCATGCCCGATACCATGAGCATTGAGCGGCGGCAGTTGCTTTTGGCCCTGGGCGCGGAACTGGTGCTGACCCCCGGCGCACTGGGCATGAAGGGGGCGGTGAACAAGGCCCTGGAACTCAACGCTCAGATCAAAGGAAGCCTGGTACTCCAGCAGTTCTCCAATCCCGCCAATCCGGAAATCCACCGGAAAACCACGGGGCCCGAAATTTGGGAGGCCACGGACGGCAGGGTGGACATCCTGGTGGCAGGGGTGGGTACGGGCGGAACCATCACCGGCGCGGCGGCTTTCCTCAAGGAGAAGAAGGCCGGGGTACAAGCGGTGGCGGTAGAACCCGATGCGTCGCCGGTACTGTCGGGAGGTAAACCCGGGCCGCATCAGATACAGGGCATTGGAGCGGGTTTTGTGCCTGACGTGCTCGACCTTTCGATTGTTGACGAGGTCTTCCGGGTGCGGAACGAGGAGGCGGTGGATACTGCCAGGGTGCTTGCCCGGGAGGAGGGCCTTTTGGCGGGTATATCGTCGGGGGCCGCCGCTTTTGCCGCAGCGAAAGTTGCAGCCAGAACCGAAAACAGGGGTAAGACCATCGTGGCCATTCTTCCTGATACCGGCGAACGCTATCTTTCGACGGTATTGTGGAAAGATATTCCCAAAACAAAAAGTCCCATCTGGCATTAAAGGAGGAACCAACTGTGAGTACGATTGTTGACAGGCCCCGGTACGTATGCGCCCTGGGCGGCGCTCTGGCGCTGATGAGGGCCATGCACCGGACCATACCCATTGTGCACGCCGGCGCGGGCTGCGCGTACAACTACTACATAGGGGGCAATGCCGGTGCGGGTTATTGGGGAGGCGGCTACTGCGGCGCGGTGTCTACGCCTTCTACCAACGTGTCGGAAAGGGAAATAATCTTCGGCGGCGAGAGCCGTCTTGAAGAGCAGATACGCACCACGGCGGAACTCATTGACGGCGACCTCTACGTTGTTATTTCGGGCTGTCAGGTTGAAATGATCGGCGACGATATACGCATGGTGGCGGATAATGTTGAGGGACTGTCCGCGCCGATTCTGGCAGTACAGACCCCAAGCTTCAAGGGTAATTCCCAGCAGGGCTATGACCTCCTTTTGGAAAAGCTGGTACGGAAATTCATTGCCAAGACCGGTACCAAACGCCAAAAGGCGGTTAATGTTTTCGGCGTAATTCCCGGAAACGATCCCTTTTACAAGGGCAACTTAAAGGAGATAAAGCGGGTTCTTTCTCTCATTGGCGTCGATGCCAACACCTTTATCGGCGAAGGGGAGAACCTCGATAGTTTTCGTAGCGCCGGAAGCGCCGAACTCAACATCGTACTTTCCGATGTCTACGCTCCCCTCTCGGCGGAGGCGTTTAAGGAAGTACATGGAATTCCCTATATACGGGAGCAGTTTCCCATCGGTTTTTTCCAGACAGAACGGTTCCTGCGCAATGTGTGCAAGGCCCTTGGGATAGACGAGGCGCTTGTCAGTAAGGCAGTCAAGGCGGAAGAAGAAATCTATTTTGATTACTTTGAGCGCATCGCCGACATCTACAACGACATTGAACTCCAGCGTTACGCAGTTGTGGCGGCGGATTCCAATTACGCTCCGGCAGTCTCCAATTTTATTTCCGATGAACTGGGCTGGGTTCCCCACCTTACTATGGTGACGGACCCCGTTACCGAAGAAAACAAAGCCGCCCTGGACAGGCGTTTTAAGAATTACGCATCGGGACTTGAGCCGAAGGTTTATTACGATACAAGCGCTTCGGCCCTGCGGCATTACCTTACCGAAAGTTGGGAACGGAACCGCAACCATGTCTATTACGAACCGTTTTCGCCGGCGGTGATATTCGGCAGCGTGTATGAACGGGATTACGCCGAAGAGATGGGCCTTCCCCTGCTTTCAATTTCGTTTCCCGTAACAAACAGGGTTGTGTTTAATAAAACCTATGCGGGCTTTAACGGCGGCCTTGCCCTGGCTGAAGACAGTTTCGGCCTGCTGGTGGCGGCGCGATAAAAAGGAGGATATCTATGGCAATGACGATTGAACGGGCGGCGCCGCCCAGAGAAGACAGGCTCCAGGCGGGGACCGCCTATTGCGGAACCTGCGCGCAATTGCGGGAACGGCTGGGCCGGGGGGACGGCGGCTGTTTTAACCAGGCCAATCGGAGCTTCGGCCAGAGTTTCGGCTGTCAGTTCACCCTGAGCCTCGCTATACTCAACACGCTGCGGAACACGGTGGTGATTGTCCACGGCCCCGTGGGCTGCGGCTTCTGGTCTGTCGGTGGTATCGGCGCAACCAGGAACATGAAACGCCTGCGGGACCCCGCCCAGGGGAGCACGATACAGATTTCCACCAACCTTGACGAAAGTGATGTAATTTCCGGGGGCGAGGCGAAACTGCGGGAGGCGGTGATCTACGCCGACAGGGAATTCCGGCCCGAAGCCATTGTCGTTACGTCCACCTGTGTTCCCGCCCTCATCGGCGACGATGTGGACAAGATCCTCGACGAACTCCAAAAGGATGTTTCGGCGGACCTGGTGTCGGTGAACTGCGAGGGTTTTAAAACAAAGCTCATGGCTACCGCCTACGATGCGGTGTACAACGGGATACTCAAGAATCTATCAAAGAAAAAAATTGAGCGCGAAAGCCTCGTGGTTCCCGATAAACTTGATGATATACTCTGGAATTACAACAACGCCCACACGGTCAACGTGTTCAACGTCGGTTCCATGGGACGGCCCGACGAGCTTGAACTGGCCCGGCTCCTCAACGCCCTGGAACTCAAAGCTAATTTTATTCCCTGTTTCGCGTCTCCCAAAGATTTCCGCAAAGTCCTGGATGCCGCGCTCAATGTAAGCATCTGCGGCACCCACGACGATTATTATGTCAAGCATATTTCGGAAGAATACGGCATCCCTTACATCATCGATACCATGCCCATCGGAAGAAAAGGGACGAGGCGCTGGCTCATGAAAATAGCGGAACACTTTCATATTGAGGAACAGGCAAAGCTCCTCATCGAAAAAGAAGACGCCGCCCTCAACGAGGCCCTGGAACCGTACCGGAGGATTTTCAAAGGGAAACGGGCGTATATATCGGGGGGCGAGATGCGCATATTCGTTACCGCAGAACTCGTCAACGATCTGGGACTTGAAATCGCGGGTCTCAAGAGCCACCACATCGATCACTTCGTTGAACCTGTCCTGGATGACGCGCCTATTCCCGGGGACACTTGGATCGACATCGCCTCCCAGCATCCCTTTGAACAGGCCAACCTGCTTCGCAAAATAAAACCCGATGTACTCTTGATGCACATAGGGGGCGGCAATTTTACAGCGAAGCATGGGCTTCCGGTGCTGCCGCTGTTTAATCCCGGCTTTAATTACATGGGATATTCCGGCGCGTTTGAAACCGCATACCGGCTTAAACGGATTTTATCAAACAGCCAATACAATAAAAACATCCAAAAGTACCGCCCCCTCCCTTACCGGGAATCGTGGTACGAAAAAGATGTGGGCGCCTATATCAAGGAGTGATCCGAATAAGACACGCTCTTCTATCGGGAACCGGTGTATATCAGGGAACTTATGGACTCAATTTTTTCCGAGTATATGCACCGGTTTCCCAGCAGTAGGGGGCCTTTCCGGTGAATAAGGATGTCCAGATATGAATCACTCTTTACCGGTATTTCTTTTACTTTAAAATAACCGAACTGTACCAGGGGTATCGAACTGTGGGGGCAAAGATGAATCACCGCCTCTTCTCCCTTAATGATGTGCAGCAATCGCAAAAGATATGCGGCGACGAATTCCCTGTAACGTTTTTCGCCCAATATCGAAACCTTCGCGTAAGGGTCCGCCAGTGAAACGATGCTCGCGCCGGAATCAATTGATCTATCGAGATATGTTTCCAGGCTTGCGGTAATTGAATCAAGGGCGGCATGGATCGTATCCCGATGTTTGGCGCACCAACGGTAAAAAAGTTCAGGCTTGACCAGGGACGCGAGAACCGAATAGGGGCCGTTTAGTTTTAAAAGGACTTGTTTTCCTTTTGACGCGGCGCTTATTTTCCCAATTACGGCTTTGATCAATTCAGATTCTCCAAACGCCGGAACATTAGAAAGCATATCCGGTTCGGTAAAGAGCGGGCGTATAACTTCAAAGCCGTTGGCAGTTGTTTCACATTCCGCTCCCAATGCCTTTGCTTCGGTAGTAAAATTATCGGGAAAGGCGATGATATTGTTATTGGCGGTATTTCCCGTAATATGCCCTACGCACAGGGCGTTAAGATCAAAGTCAATATCAAAATCATACACCATGAATCAGAATCCCATATATTTGATAAAGGTGCGCTCGAATTCGGCATTCTGGGCAAGCTCAATCTTTTCCACCCGCGCCGTTACTTCCTGCATCTTCCGCCTGAACGAGGCGTTCAATAAAAACGCCTCTGCTCCGGAAAGGGAGGTATTCCCGGCAAAAGAAATTTTCCCCCCGCATTCGGGAGGAAGGAGGCCTATATTGAGGAGACTATTCTCGTTAAGATGATAGCCGAAAGAACCGGCGATGATTATCTCGTCTATGTCCCCGGCATTGACCCCGAAACGGGAAAAGAGCATCTCAATGCCGCAACGTATGGCGCCCTTGGCAAGCTGGATCTGCCGTATGTCTTTTTGGGCGAGGCATACATCACCGGTAATAAAAAAGGCGTTTTTCCCCTCTACCTGCCCCATGCGTTCCTTCAACCGGGCGGAATAATTACCCTTGTCAGGGGGAACAAAACGGCCTCGGCTGTCGATAACACCGGTACGGACAAGCTCTCCCGCTATATCAAGGAGGCCGCTGCCGCAAATTCCTGCCGCCGCACCGGGGCTGTTTTCCCTGCCGCCGATCACCGCGTATACACAAGAGCCGTCGCCTTTAATGGCGAAGGATTCAACGGCACCGGCGCCGGCTCTCATGCCGCAGGAGATGTTCATGCCTTCAAAGGCGGGGCCCGCCGCCGTGGACGCCACCGCGATACGGCCGTCTTTCGTGAAGGCCATCTCCCCGTTGGTCCCGATGTCGATAAAAAGGACGCTGCCTTTTCTTTCTTCCAGCCTGGTTATCAATAAACCGGAAGTAATGTCCGCGCCCACATAGGCCGAAATAACCGATGGCAGATAAACACGGGCAAAGGGCGAAACAGCAAGACTATTTTCTTTTGTATGGCATCCTCCGTAAATGGCCGGTGTGTAGGGGTACTTCCCAAGACCCGACGGATCAACATTGCAGGCAGGTGCAGCATGGTGGTGTTGCCGCTGTACACAAGCTCGTAGATATGGACCGGCGCAATGTTTGCCTTCCGGGTTAAATCCCCGATCATTTGATTGAGTTTGTCGGTAAAAGCCCGATATAAAACCGATAAGCCGTCTCCCTGACCCGCAAAATGGATACGCCCCAATACGTCCTGGGCATAATTTGCCTGGGGGTTTAGCGCCGAAACGGATGCCAGGCATTTTCCATTCACAATGTCTACAAGATTCGCCACGATAGTTGTGGTGCCTATATCGACCGCAAGGCCGTACAATAAACCACCGGTATCGTGATCCTCAACGCCCAAAAGTTCTTCCCCGCCGTAGACCCCGGTCTTGCCCTTCACAAACCGTTTGGTAATAAAAGGTTCCAGGGGATATTCAAAGCTCGCGCCCTCGGAAAGAATACGGAGGCTGTCGTTTTCACGCTCGTAATCCCGCAGGATATAGACGGCCTCCCCTTCAATTGTCCCCTGGCAGGCAAGGATAAGTTCACCGGTACCGGCATTGCGCACTCCGCATTTTCCGCAGATCCCAAGGCCGTTACAGGGCGTTTCGATTTTAATTCCCCCACGGCGGGCAGCCTCGACAATCTTTTGTCCCTTCTCCGCCTTTAGAGTTGTCGTTTTTTCAATGCCTCTTTCGGAACGAATAAAAACAATGTCAGGCATCTGTCCGCTCTTTTACCGAGTCGGTAAAGACCCGGATATTTTCAAGGGGGCTTGAGGTCGAAAGGCCGCAGGCAGGGGCAATGATGTCAATTTCCTTGTCTATAAGAATTCCGGCGGCCTTTTGTATGCGCTCGGGATCGCCAGATTCCAAAAGATAGGTGCTTAAATTTCCCATAGTGGTAACGGCAGTATTTTCCTTTTTGATCAAGGCGAGATTCACCATAGCGTCAACGCTGAGGGCGTCGCTTTCAAGACGATAAAGATGCTGTTTAACCCGGCCCACGTCGCCGCAGATGTGGACAATCACGGGCTTCCCGGTTTTGTGCACGGCCTGTATGATCCGGTTGAGATAGGGTAAAGCGTATTCCTCAAAGAGCCGGGGACCAAGTATTTCCCCCGTGGCGGTAGGATCGGCAATAGATAAAACCGAAGCGCCGCTTTCGGCCATGCCCAGCGCCCAGTCAACAAGCTGCCCGGTAACATAAGACAGAAGCCGATGGGCATTTTCCCTGTCCCGGTAAAGTTCCTTAAAAAAAGTCATGGGGTCAACCAGGGAAGCGGCGCTGCTCACCGGCCCCGTGATACTGCCGATAACAGGAATGTCCTCATGCCTGTGGGAGAGCAGGTTTATTGCCTCAAGAACCGCCGCGCCCCGCCTGCTTTTTGCGACGGCCCCATCGGGGACAAACCCGACATCTTTGACATGGGGGAAATTTTCCCTGGCTATCTTGGGTTCGCAGGTGAGGGAACCGTAATTGATAGTGCTGCCCAGGGCCTCGGGTTCGACGGTCATGCAGAAGGGAACGCCGTAATTTTCAAACCCCGTAAAAGCCTGTATGTCCTCGGCAAGGCCCGTCATCAGGCCGCCTTCGTGATGGGCTTCGGGAAGGGTGCGGCCGCCCTTTTGCATCACCTCGACGATGGCGGCGTTCATCATGCCGCCCGGACAGATGACAGGCGGCCGGCCGGCGATCTTTTTATCCGGCTTCCGCCGCAGTCGTCTCATAAGACGTTCATGGGGAGAAAAAGCGCCGGACATATCAGGCCCCGGTAATAAGCGCTCCGCAGAGCCGCACCGCGTCGTTGGCATTCTTTGAATAACCGTCGGCCCCGATACGATCCGCGAAAGCCTGGCTGATGGGCCCGCCCCCCACAGCGACCTTGTACTTGTCCCGAATGCCCCGCCTGACCAGTATTTTTATCACTTCTTCCATGTTATCCATAGTAGTAGTCATAAGACTTGAAAGAAGTATCAATTCAGCCCCAATCTCTTCGGCCTTGTCCACAAAGACCTGGGGCGGTACGTCCCGTCCCAAATCCAAGATTTCAAACCCTGATGCCTCAAGCATGATCCTCACCAGGTTCTTCCCGATGTCGTGGGTGTCACCTTCGATAACGCCGATAACCCCCTTGTGCTTTGCCGATAGGTTTTCCTGTTTTAAATGAGGCTTTAATACGGCGATGCCGGCGTTCATGGCATCGGAACAAATGATAAGTTCCGGGACAAAATACTCTTCCTCGTCAAAGAGTTTTCCCGCCCGTTCCATTCCCTTTGCCAGCCCCTTGTCGATGGCAATATAGGCGTCAACGTTTTCTTCTACCGCCTGGTTGGAATATCTGACGGCCCCTTCCTCATCCATGTCCACTACCGAATCGGCAAGTTTATTTAGTAATTCTTCGCTCATTTCATCCCTCCTGTAATCTGCTGCGTCAAGCGACGCCGTTAAACAAATAGCTTCGGCCCGTCCTGGTCAGAGCCCTGATGTTGTCCGCCGGTGTAGCGGGCGGTATATCGCATCCGGGCATGAGCAGAAAACCCGGCTCACTGCCGGCATCGGCAATACACTCCCGGCTGGCCTTTGCGACCCCTTCGGGGGTTTCCTTGAGCATGATTCCGGCGGGGTTGACGTTCCCGGCAAAAGCGGTTTTTTTGCTAAAGATCTCCCGGCATTTTTTAAGGCTCACCTTGTAATCAACGGAAATCAATTCCGCGCCGATACCGTTAAGAAGGTCAAGCCTGTTTTCGATATTGCCGCAAATATGGAGCGCCGTCCGTACTTTTTTCTCCTTGAGCGCGTCAAAGACCCGCCTGAAAGCAGGGACGGCGAAGGCCTCAAAATGCTTACGCGAAATCATGTCCCCCGAAGCAGTCGGTTCCGCCAGGAGAAAAAAATCAACGCCGTTATCGATATACAGTTCCGCGTAGGCAATATAAAGATCAACGGTAAAATCAATGAGGCGCCGTACCGTATCGGGGGCTTTGTATACGTCCCGCATGAGGTTTTCCGCACCATAGAGAAGCCCCGCCAGGGTAAAGGGGCCCCAGCGCGTCAGGGCAAGGTAATTTTCGTCGTTGACCTTGCGGGCCAGCAGCCGTGAAACCTCAAGGATAAAACGAATCTTTTCATCATCTTTAATTTTATTGATGTCAAGGCGATCTACATCCTGCGGGTCTTTAATCAGCGTCTCAATTACGTCGGGTGTTCCCTTGAGGCGAAACTTTATCCTGCCCCCCAGTGCGCCGACGATGATGTTGTTGTAGCCCGACATGGCCCACACAATATCGGAATCGACGTCGTTATAGGCCCGGTACAGTATTCCCGCCACTTCCTCCGCCGGCGCGGCCAAAGCCTTTTCCAGGGAGAGGCCGCTTGAGTTGAGTGCCCAGGCCCCCGCCGACATCAGTGTCGCGGGAAGCCTCGGCGTCGGTTTCAATTCCAAAAGACCGGTGATAATTTTTTTCGGTTTCATAATTCCTCCTCTCGAATTTATGTTTAGCTTTTCCAGCGCAGAAGAAACTTTTGTAGTTTGTTGAAAAAGAAGGTGATCGCCGTTATGACGATTCCAATTACCATAACGCCGGCGATGATTCGGGTATAATCACCGAAATCGGAGAAGTTTTTTACATAATAGCCGAGGCCGCTCCTGCCGCCGATCATCTCCGCCGAGGTGAGCAGGATAAACGACACCGTCAGGCCCTGGTTGCAGCCGATAAAGATCTGGGGCAGCGCGGCGGGCAGAACGATCTGAAACAGCATGGGGATCTTCTTCACGTTGAGGGACAACGCGGACTCGATGATCTGGCGTTCCATATTCAGTACTCCACTCATGGTTCCCGCGAAGACGGGCCAGAAAGAGGCGAGGAAGATGACCATCACCGAAACGGAACGGAAGGTTGGGAGGAGCGCGATGCCGTAGGGTATGTAGACCACCGGCGGTATGGACCCGAGAAACTTTGATATGTAAACCGCCGCGTTCCCTGTCCTGATGTTCCAGCCGAGGAGGAGGCCAAGGGGAACCGCGATGACCAAGGCGAAAACATAACCCTGGACCACGATACCCAAAGACGTTTTGATATTTCCCAGTATGACGTTTCCGTCCCTTACGGCCTGTTCAAATACCGTACCCGGAGGCGGGAAAAAAGACGCCCTGAGTATATTGAATTTCGCGGTCAAAAGGGTCCATAAAATGATCAAGAGATATACAAAGCCGATTATATCGGCAAACAAATTCACCGTTTCTGCTTTTTTTACGAGAATTGAAATAAGTACAAAAACAATTTCAATGACGCTTATAAAAACAAGCGCGTAAACGGGATGGAGATTTTTTGCTTTGTCTTCCAAGACCTGAATGAGCAAAAAAATGATAAAAAGAAAATGAGCCGCTTTTAGAAGGCGTCCTGCAGCGGCGGGAAAAACCGCTTGTTTCATATTGCGCTCCCAAAATCGTTGAAAAACAGGGCCAAAAGCTCGTTTCGGAGTTCCGTATATTCCGGGGTCCGGATTAAGGAAGCCCGGTTTCGGGGCCGTGCAAAGGGAACGGCTATTTCTCGGGAAATTTTTCCTGGACTATTGCTCATCATGATGATCCTGTCGGCCATGAGGACCGCCTCGTCGATATCGTGGGTAACAAACACTACGGTTTTGCGATCCCGCAATTCGGGGCCTTCGCCGGGGGGATACACTATGTCGCCGGCGCCGGTCCCCTCCCAGAGCCTTAAGAGAAGCTCCTGCAAAATGGTCCTGTTCCTAGCGTCCACCGCCCCAAAGGGTTCATCCATAAGCAGTATTTCTGTATCCATAGAAAGAGCCCGGGCAATGGCAACCCGCTGCCTCATTCCGCCCGAAAGCTGTCCCGGGTATTTGTTTTTAAAATTCTCGAGCCCCACCCTGGCGAGAAAAATAGCGGCTTTGTTATGTCGTTCTTTCCGGGAAAGGTTTTTTTGTACCTGCTTAATGCCGAAGGCCACATTGTTCCACGCGGTCATCCAGGGAAAAAGCGAATAATGTTGAAAAACCATGCTCCGGTCGGGACCGGGTCCCACAACCTTTTTTCCGTCAATGGACACCTCTCCCACGTCCGGGCGGCGCAGCCCCCCCAAGATTCCCAGCAGCGTACTCTTACCGCAGCCCGAGGATCCTATGACGCTGACAAACTCCCCCTTTTTAACCCCGAAAGATACGTCTTCCAGGGCGGTAAACACACCGTTCCCGTCCCGGTATTGAACGGTCAGCCTGTTAACTTCAATCTTGTTCACCCTTCGTCCTTTGTTCATGATAAAGGGGCGGCAGCGGCTGGAGGAAAAGGAAAGAGGCCCGCCGCCGCCCTGAAATTAGTTGTTACTCATACTGGTTAAAATGATCCAGCAGTCCCTTGTATACCGCATCGTTGGGATTGGCCTTTACCAGGCTGTCCAGAGCCGCCTTGTAAATGGCGGTATTATACAGCGGTTCGATGTTGTAATCATTGGTATAACCAAAGGCGACCACATCTTCTTTTAACGCCACCGTCGCCTTCTTGTCCGGATCGGGACTCGAAACGCTGTGGCCGCCGTACACCTCGTACTCCACCAATTCCCTTGCCAGGGGGATGTACTTGTTCACATCGTCGATGGTCTTCCCGCGGTTCTCCTGGGAAAATTTATAGGCCTTGATAAAGGCCCGTTCCGCAGCCTCGAAGAAGGCGGGAGACGCCTTGAGGCTTGGCGTATACGCCACCTGGCGGCAGCAAGGCTGGTTGAGGAATTCGGTTTTTTCATTGCAGTAGTAAACCACGGTATGGCCTTCGCTCCGGGCCCGGGACGCGTAGGGAGAGTAGACCGATACGGCGTCTATTTCCCTGTTCTGAAGGGCGTTGTACGCTTCGGTCTGGTTGGCAAAACTGACGACATTCACATCTTTCCCCGGCGTAAGTCCCGCGCTTTTCAGCAGAACCAGAAGCTCGTACTCCTGGACGCTGTTTTTAACCGTCGCCACGTTCCTTCCCTTGAGGACGGTGATATCCCCCTCCTTAAAACCCGGAGGAACCAGTTCGGTTTTGATGACATATCCGTGACCGTTGGTCATAGCGCCGCCGAATATCGTAAGGTCATGTCCGGTGGACTGGAAGGTTACCACCGGAACCGAACCGATAAAAGCCACGTCCAGCTTACCGGACTCAAGCCCCGCGGCGAGTTCCGCGGCGCTGGCAAACTGGGTCAGCGTCGCCTCCAAGCCCTCTTCGGCGAAAAAACCTTCTTCCCTGGCAACGAAGGCCAGAAGGTGGGCCGTAGAATTGAGATGCCCCAGGTTAAAGGGTTTCAACGCGGCAGGCGCTGAAGCTGTACCCTGGGCGGGACTTGAATCCTGTTTGCCGCCTCCCGCCATGAGCAGAGAAAAGGCCGCGCAAAACAGAAATAAGGTAACAAAAAATCTTTTCATAAAATCCTCTCTTTAACCGGCAAAGACAAAACCGCCTTCGCCGGTCCTTTATATAAGAATTCCGATAGTATTTATAGGAATTCTGGTCAAAAAAATACTATTAGTGTGCGGTGTCCGGAACTCCGGATAAGGCCACGAAAGTATTCCGCACCAGGGCTGCCACATCCACATCGGCTTCAAGCAGGCCAATTTTCTGGAGATCCCTGGCGTTGCGATCAAGAGCGCTTTGGGCCTGGCTCACCGACGCGCGGTAGTCGTAGGTCTTGAGAATCTGGGCGTTCACGGCAATATCACCGGGAACCCAGTTCTTCTCTCCAAGAACCCTGGCTGCCTCTTCGGGGTTGTTCTGCACCCACACCGAAGCCTTCTGAATCGCCCGGATAAACCTGGCGCTTTCCTCAGGATGGGCGTTGATGGTTTCGGTCCTGACAGCTACTACGCAGCAGAATTCATGGGCAAGGTAATCATCGGTCGCCGTGTTGATGATGGTGCGGAATTTGCCGGTGTTCTCCTGGATCTGGGCATTGGGATCGTTGAGACCTATGGCGTCAACCGCGCCGTTCGCCAGGAGCAGGGGAAGTTCCGCCGCGCTTTGATAGATGAACTCCACGTCGGCGTTATCGCCGTCTACCTTGTAGCCGATGTTCGCCAGGTAGCGTTTGGCGATGATGGTCGGGCTTGAGGCCGGGCTCGCGGCGCCGATTTTCTTGCCCTTGAGATCCGCCACGGTCCTGATGGGCGAATCGATGGGGACCAAAACCTTGATACAACCGGTGTGAAAGGCCAGGGGTACCTTAACCGGAAGCCCGTTTGCCAGCGGCTGAATTAGAGTAGCCACAAGATTGTTGATACCGTCAATCTGACCGTTCGTCAGGAGGTTCATGGCCTCGCCGTCGCCTACGTTGATCCGCTCGTACTTGAGCCCTTCGGCCTCAAAATAGCCGTTCTCAAGGGCGATGTAGATTGGAGCGGCGCACAACGTGGAGGTAACCGCGGTACCGATGCGGAAGGTGTATTCTCCTCCGGCCTTATCCCCGGATCCCTTCGCGCAGACAATGGACACGGCCAAAGCAGCGGTAAGGATCATACAAAAAAATTTCTTCATTTTGTTACTCCTTTTCAATGAAGATTGATAATATTTCAGGAAACGGCCGCTTGACAACCGCCCCTGAATTCCTGTCTTCCCAACGGGAAGATTTAAAACCTAAAGCTGATATTCCAGTTCCACGCCGCCTCCCGCAAAATGCAGTATTTTGAGTATCCTCGATCTGAGACTGAGGAACTCCGGATCGTCCCTTCTGCGGGGCCGGCCCAATTCAACTTTAATAACTTCTTCTATCTTTGCGGGCCGCGCCGACATAACCACAATATGTCCCGCCATGTAGATGGCCTCGTCCACATCGTGGGTTACCATGACGGTGGTCATGCGCTGCTCCTGCCAGATTTTGAGGATCTCGTCCTGCATGTTCATGCGGGTAAAGGCGTCAAGGGCGCCCAGGGGTTCGTCCAGGAGCAGTACCTTGGGCTTATTGACCAGGGTCCGCGCAAGGGCCGCCCGCTGGGCCATGCCCCCCGACAAATGGTGAGGGTAGGATTTCTCAAAACCCGTAAGGCCCACCAGCTTAAAATAAGCGGGTATGTTCTGCTTTTCTTCTTTATATACACCCCGGGAACGGAGGCCGTAGGCTATGTTTTCGTATATGTTCATCCAAGGGAACAGCGTCGGGTCCTGGAATACCAGACCCCGTTCAAAGCCCGGCGCCGAAATGGCCCCACCGTCAAGGCTGAGGCTGCCCGAATCCGCCCGAGTAAGGCCCGCGATGATGCGCAGCAGGGTTGACTTGCCGCAGCCCGACGGCCCGATGAGGGAAACAAATTCACCGCTCTCAAAACGGAGATCAACGTTATCGAGAACCACTATGTCGTCCCCTTCGTTCTGGGGAAAACTCTTGCGGAGTTTTTCAATTTCTATCAATCCGGCATTCCGCGCCATTTTTCTGTATACTCCTCTTAGACATGGAGAAATTGAATTACTGGTCTATTTCTCCGAAAATAGTTTTCGGCTCCGGCGAAAACTATTCACCACCTGATAGTACCCTTCTGCCAACTCAACACCCGGTTGCGGATTTTGAATTGCAGACCGATTAAAAACGAAAACGTTACCGCCAGCACGATAAGGGCGGCGTACACATTGGAATAAGAAAGTACCTCCCTCTGCCAGTTGATATACCAGCCAATGCCGAATTTGCAGCCTATCATCTCCGCAGCCATGAGGGTGAGGAAACAGGCGGAGGTACCGTTAAAAAGCCCGGCGAACACGTTGGGCGCCGCCGCGGGTAGGGCGATGGTAAGCACGTTCCGCAGGGTACCCGCGCCCAGGGTACTGGCTACTTCAAAATAGGTCTTCCTTACGTTCATGATGCCGGAACTGGTGAGTACCGTGGTGGGAAACCACACCCCCAGGGCAATCAGAAATACGCTGGCACTGGCGGGCTTTAAAAAGATGACCAGGGCAATGGGAATCCAGGCCGTTGACGGGATGGGGCCCACGATGCGGATAAAGGGCATGATCCAGTAGTTAAACCGCTGGCTCCAGCCGATAAGGGTTCCGGTGGCCACGCCCAGAACGGCGCCCAGGAAAAAACCCGAGAGGAGCAGCCTGAGGGAATAGACCAGGCAGCGCAGAATATAAAACCAGTCTTTGACAAAGACGCCGAGGATCCGTTCCGGCGCGGGAAAATAAATCTGCGGTACAAGGTTCAATTTTATGGTGATAAGATCGTAGACCCCCAGCAGTAGAAAACCCGCTCCATAAAAACCGGACTTAAACTTGAGCTTTTCCCCCAGAGCGGTCTTGAATATGCCTGCGGCGATCCAGACGGCAAAAAACACCAGGAGCAGATACAAAAAATAGGTAAAATAGGGAAGCTGTTTTACCGTGTATTCCGGACTGGCCGGCGCCAGGATATGCAGCAGCAGTACCGCCAGCAGCGCCCCAAGCGGCAAAAGTTCCCTTGGATCAAACCTCGGGTTAAACCTTTGATTAATAGGGAATCGAACAAAAAAAACATTTTTTCTCTCAGGCATGAATCATCTCCCTCGCAAAGGTTTTTCCGAATTCCTTTACCGCATCGGTAACGTAATCATAGGTCATGAAAAATCTGATGCCCTGTTCCGCAAGGCGGCGGCGCGGGACTTCGCCTATGCGCATGGCAATAACGCCGTTGCAGCCGCTCAGGGTTTCGAGAATCCCGTTGAGACCTTCCTCGTGCCATTCCGCCGCGTTACGGCCGCAGTTTTCCCGTCCCCGGCAGTACCTGGACACGTCCCGCTTTTCGATAAATTCAACCTTGCCGTTTTTATACTGATAAATATAAAAAGCCGAAGTGTGCCCAAAATGCTGATCTACCGCGATGCCGTTTTTGGAGGCCGCCGCGAAAAAGAGCGGCGGGGTCTCCCCTCCAGCCGCCGCTGGGTCATCTTCCTCCAGGGCGGACTGTGCGGTTTTACCGCGGCCTTTGCCGCCGGTAAACCAAAACGAAATATCCTCGTCCAGCGTCCCCGCGGCATCGGAGCGACACTGACGGCAGTGGTACATCTGGGGCAGCAAGGCTTCGCATCGTTTCCGCTCTTCCGTAAGTTCGGCGTTGCTCACCATGGGAATATGCTCAAAAATGGTACCCCGTACGGGGATGAGCTGCATGATATTGGTCATATCCGCACCGGCCTCTTTTACCTTCGCCACAATTTCGGGGATGAGGGTATCGTTGATATCCCTGAGCATGACGATGTTGACCTTGGTTACGATTCCCAGGTCCCGCAGGCGCGAAATACCCTCATACTGGTTTTCAAGCAGGATACCTGCGCCTTGAGCGCCTGTATAATTCTTCCCTCTATATCGCACATAACGGTAGATACGCCTCCCCTCCAGGGGGCTTGCGGCATTCACCGTTACCGTTACGTGGGAAACGCCCAGGGCGGCAATATCAGCGGCGTACCGGGGGAGGAGGAGGCCGTTGGTCGAAAGGCAGAAGACAACGCCGTCGTCAGCTTGGCGGATGAGCGTAAAGGTCTGCCGCACCCTGTCGAATTCGGCAAGGGCGTCGCCGGGCCCCGCGATACCGGCTACGTCAATTTTCCCCAGCCGTTTCCGGGCTTCCAGAAACCGCTCCAACGCCTCCTCCGGCGTAAGGACTTTAGCGGTTACGCCGGGCCGGCTTTCGTTGACACATTCGTATTTCCGCAGGCAGTAATTGCATTGGATGTTGCAGGACGACGCCACAGGTAGATGTATCCGCGCATTCTTCCCTCCACAGCCGTTAAAGCAAGGGTGTGTGAGGGACTTGAGCAGATTGGTGTTTTTCCGTGCCTGAATATCCCGCATGATCTTCTATATTTCCTTATATGGCGTCGCCCGGCGACGTGATCTTGCCCTGTTCCAGGGCCAGAAGATTATCCGCCCAGGAAGCGGCCCACTC
Organism: Treponema sp.; assembly: GCA_031266095.1. Next base: position 16,412 of record JAISBR010000185.1, read on the forward strand.
CCGCAGCTCCGCCGCTTCCAGCGGGGACGGCGTCCTGGACTCCCTATGTTCGGCGATCTTGTGGGCCAGAGAACGGTACACATCGGCCTGGGCGGACTTGGGAGCTGCTTCGATAGTAGTTTTTCCCTGAAGCTCGCTCTGGGTTACTGTTATGGAACGGGGAATATATTCAATCACCTGGGTAGAAGTCCGCTGTACAAAGTCATCGATAATGTCCCTCGAATAAGGCGGCCCCATGGAATTGGCGATTACCCCGCCCAAAAGGGCGCCCCCCGAATTGGAATACTTGCTTATCCCCTTAAACAGGTTATTGGAAGCGTAGATGGACATAAAATCCGCCGATGACACGGTAAATACATGCTCGGCAATGCCTTCCCTGATGGGGACGGCGAAGCCCCCGCACACTACGTCGCCCAGGACATCGTAAATGACCAGGTCCAGGTCCAGGTCCTCAAAAATATGCTGGTGCTTAAAAAGCTCCACCGCCGTGATAATGCCCCTGCCGGCGCAGCCGACGCCCGGAGCAGGCCCGCCGGCCTCGACGCAGTAGATGCCGTTATAGCCTTCATGGATAACCTCCGAGGCCTTTACCGTCGACTTTTCCCGCAGTGTGTCCAGTACGGTAGGAATGAATTTGCCACCCCGGAGGGTATTGGTTGAGTCACTTTTGGGATCACAACCAAACTGCATTACTTTGAGATTCATCTCCGAAAGGGCCGCGCTGAGGTTGGAAGTAGTGGTGGACTTTCCTATGCCCCCCTTTCCGTATATGGCGATTTGCTTGATCGTCTTTGCCAAAATCTTCTCCTATTCCTATAAATATTATCGTAAAAGTATCTTACTAAATATATCTTTTTTATATGTTTTTTGTCAAGCCTTTATTATGCTTCTGCCATTGAAATACTTCACGCGGAAAAGGGGAAACCTCCCTTTATCTATCGGCATGAAGGGTTTATCGTCGCAATGAACCTCGGAGGAGGGCCGGCAAGCGCCCGTGTTGTGGGGGTGAAAAAGGCGGAAGCTGCTTACGTCCCCTTAAATTATCAGCCCCTGCCGCCGCAGTTTTTTCCATGCCTGTCCCGCGTTAATTCCGAGAATTGCTTCCAGCGCATTAAAGAATTCCCCGGCATGTATTCCGCTGTTCTTTGCCGCCGCTTCCAGCAGGCCCGCGGTTTTTTCGGCTTTGGTGTCGCCGGGTTTCGTTTTTATCCGCAGTGCGCAGTCTTCAAGCCGCCATCGCCACCTGAGTTCCACGCCGTTATTCGTCAGGTGAATAATGGGACGGGAGCCGAGAAAGAGAATCGGGCCGGAGGCAGCAGCTTTATCCGGCCACTGGTTTTTCGGGGAGGGGACAAGGCTTCTAATCCGGTCTCGTTTGCGGGCATAAGAATAGAGCAATCCCCTTATAAGGTCCGGCGGAATCGAGGGATCGGGAACCTTGAAAGGAAAAGCGGCCTTGATCGGGCTTGAGGTATCTCCCCGCATCCATGAGTTGAGCAGGCGATCAAGCGGTCCGGTCCAGCGATCAAGCCGTTTTTCGCCTGCAAAGGAAAGATCGTTTAATGAGAAAATTTTTTTCCTGTTACCCGCGAGGCCGGCTTGAAAAGGATCGCCTTCAGGCTTCAATCCGGGGTGCATGCCCGCCAGCTTTTCAGCGTAGATTCTGGAATGTTTTGTGAGAACGAATTTATGCCAAAAGCCCGAATCCAGAAGCCCCTCGGCAAAGAGCTGCCGCAGGGTTTCAGCGGAATCAATTATTTCCCCCTCATCCTCGTCCCAGTAGCCGTAAATCAGGTATGCGTGAACCAGGATACCCGCCTCTTTGAAGGCTGCGGAGGCTTCGACCACGTCGCCGAGGCCGATGCCTTTTCCGACGCGCTTGAATCCTCTTTCCGAGGCAATCTCAATCCCCGCAGAAACGCCGATAAGGCCGCCCGCCGCAAGGAGCGCCGCCGCGTCAGGGGTAAACTGTTTCTCAAAGCGGATGTTTCCCCAGAACACCAGAGGCAGCCCCGCGTCACGGTTCAGCAGGGCGAGCCGCAGCAGGGAAGCGGGCGGACAGGCTTCGTCCACGAGGTGAACGCCTCTCACGCCGGCGACCTTTGCCTGTACCGTAAGGTGACGGAACAAAGCCTTCACGTCAACCGGCTTATAACAGCGGATATACTCAAGGCTCACATCGCAAAAAGCGCAGTCATGCCAATAACAGCCGTGGGCCGCATAGGCTTTCAGCCAGCGGCCGTCGGACCAGAGCCGGTGCATAGGATTTGCGTTATCCACCGGACGGATATAGCGGGAAAAATCAACGCCGGAATAATCGGGAAACACGGATTGAACCGCATCATCATCAAGACGCTTTCCCTGAGCGCCGCCCGTCTCCGCAATTGATACATCCCTGATAATAATGCCGCTTTTGTCCCGGTACATGGTTTTGTAGAGCGGAACCGTTTCCCCCGGGGGAGATCCCGCTTTTCTCTGATCAATCTCCCGTTTCAGAATAGCGTCTAACGATCCGTATCCCCGGTCAAAAGAGACGTAGTCAAAATAATCGAAAAATCGTTCTTCCTCGATAAACCTGAGCTCGGTATTGACATAACCGCCGCCCGCGATGGTTATAACCGTACTGCCAAAATAACCCTTTGCCGATTCCGCACAGGCCATCGCTCCCGCGAGACAGCCGGGAAAGGGAATGGTAATACCGAGCGAAAACGGGGAATTCCCGTTCCCGGCGCGGCTTGATTCTATCTTTTGGCTGATATTTTTCCATTCCTCTTTCAACCAGGGACGATAGAAATGTTTAATGATATAGCCGTCAAGAGCGGCCTCAACAGCGGAAAAATCGTGAAAGTCAGCGCTCAGGAATGACGACGGTGACGGCACATAGCGGATCAGCGAGAAGCCGGGATCAAGAGTAACGGTGATGAAGTCCGCTATGTCGGCAAGGAGTTTGCTTGCTAGGAGTGACGCGTCATCGGGTGAGGCTTCTCCCTTCGTGTCACAGAGTTTTTCCAGGCAGGCATCAAAGCGGGGGCCGCCGGGAAGCGTCCCGTTCGCCAGGCTGATCAGATGTCCCCATTCACGATCCCGCCCCCGGAGAAAGGCAACGAGTCGGTCTATTGAAGAAAGCCAGCGATCTTCCTCGGAGAGAAAGCGTTCAATGACGGCTTCGAGCTGCGTATTCAGGTTCGCGGTACGGACGTTTTTTACGGCTGAGGTTCTCCTTGAGTCTTCAAATATCCGCCGCAGGCCTTCCCGGCAAAATATTATTTCAAAAAGCCCGATGGAATGATCCTGTACGCTGACCGTATATCCCCGCCGCTCCAAAAAGGCCCTGAGATAGTAGACGCTCGGGTAGGGACTGTTGAGCTGCGCAAAGGGAGGCTGGATCAGGCAAATATGGCCCTTCACCGCAATCCTTCTTTTAAGCGGAACGAGGGGCAATTGCCGCCGGCAGCCCTGAACACCTCATGAGAAGGCATGCCCCGGCACTTAATCGAAAAGATTTCGCATGACCGGGGAAAATCCGGATCCCAGGTGACTTTGAAATGCGCGCATTTCAGGCAGTTTGGAGGCCGGGAAGGGATTATGGGCATGTCGGGGTTCTGTCCGCTCATGGCAGAGATTATAGCATATAATGAGAATCCTAAAAACTTCTGTTTTAGTATTATTTGAGGCTGTTCCAAAATTTCAGTTTTTGGAACAACAACCTCATTTGACCACAATTTCCACGCCGGCATTTTCCCCGCTTTCATCTTCCACCGTTATGTGGTGAGAACCCCGAAGAAGCGGCAGTACATATACCCCCGCCTGATTGAGGCTGCCCTGAAGAACGCCGTCGGCGTACACCAGGGCGTCGGGTCCGAAGCCGGCGGTTTCGATCCTGAGAGCCTGCGCCTCGGGGGGAAGGCCGGGATCAACATAAAAGACCGAACCGGAAACCGGAATGCGGATATAAACGCCGTTGCCCGCGCCTTCAGGCAAGCCTGACGCGAAGGACATACCGCGGCCTTGGACGTCTCCGGCGCGAAACCGTTCCCGCAGCCATGCCTGGTACTCCGGCGGATACACCGGCCCGGTCCCCGGCCGGCGGTGCCAGGAACAGGGATCGGGAAGGCGTTTGGAGTGTATCCATTCCCGTACCGTGCCGGTACAGCCGGGCCCAGCGGCCATTCCTGAAAGAGCGCATATTTCCGTCATGCGCATATCTCCGGGAACCGAAGGGAGAGCGGCTGTTTCCGCCGGGGCGGATTGTTCCAGGGCGCGGAGCAGATCCGCGGTGAGCCGCGCGGGGATGGAACTACCGGTTCTTCCCATCACGGTTTCACCGGAAAAATTGCCCATCCAGACCCCCACGGTAAAGCGCGCCGTGGCCCCCAGGGCCCAGATATGCTGAAACTGATTGGCGGTTCCGGTTTTGAATATTGAGGGAAAATCCGTTGCCAGGGCCGGCGCGGGGCCGAATCCGATAAAACGGCTGGCCCGGTCGGCAAGTATATCCGAGATCAGCCAGGCGCTGTCAGGTGCCATTACCTGCCTCGGCCGGGAAGGCTGATCCGGCGAATCCGCGATAAAACGCGGTTCCGCGGCCCGCCCGCCCCGGGGGAACGCCGAAAAGGCCCGAACCAGCTCCTCAAGGCTTACCTCCGCGTTACCCAGGGCAAGCCCCACGCCATTACTTCCCATGCTCCGGGAAATGGAATCAAATCCAAGGCCCGCAAGGTACTCCTCAAAGGCGCGGACCCCCAGCCGCTCCAAAAGGTAGACCGCGGGAACATTCAATGACGAGGCAAGCGCCACCCTGAGGCGAACCGGGCCGTTAAAGCGGCGGTTAAAATTCGCCGGACTGTAGGCTTCACCGCCGCCGAATACGGTTGGGATATCGGGAAGAATGTCATTGGGATTGAAGCCCTTTTCCAGAGCCATGGCATAGAGGAAAGGCTTGAGGCAGGAACCGGGCTGGTTTTCAACCCGTACTCCGTCGATCTTGCCGTTAATCTCCTCATTAAACCATGAGGCTGAACCCACATACGCCAGTACCGCGCCGCTTTCATTGTCCAGCGCCAGAATCGCCCCGTTGCTCACCCGGTTGTTTTCCAGCAGGGCAAGCTCCGCGCTCAGCCGCTTCTCCGCGTATAACTGCAGTTCCAAATCCAGGGTGGTGTGCAGCGGCCCGCGCCTGGTTGCCGCGGATAAGGGCAGCGCGGTGTTACGGTATATCTCCGCGGCGCGGCCGGTAAAATGAGGCGCGTAAAACGGATTCCTCGGAGCGGCGAACTCCGTGAGGGAACTTTCCCCCGCCGGACCCGGTGCGGCTTCAGCGGCCGCCTCCCAGAGCGCCGCCTCATCCAAGCCAAGCCGGCAGCGCCGTGAAAGGGCGGCGGCGGCGCTTACCGCGGCCTGGGGGTTGATTGCCGGATCGTACAGACCGGGCCGCCTGGGTATCACCGCGAGCAGGGCCGCCCTGGTATCATCAAGCCGGCCAAGTTCCCTGCCGAACCGCGCCCGCATCATTGCGGGCAGGCCCTCAACATTGCTGCCGAACGGGATACCGTTGATCCACAGTTCAAGGATCTGCTTTTTTGAAAGCCGGGCCTCAATGCGTAAAGCGTCAAACGCTTCACGGGCCTTCCCCGCCAGCCCGGACCGGCGGGGTTTTATCAGCCGCGCAAGCTGCATGGTAATGGTAGAGGCTCCGGACACGGTATGTCCCGCCCGCCAATTTCGTACAGCCGCCGCCGTAATCGCCAGCGGGTCTACCCCCGGATGCAGGTAAAAGCGCCGGTCCTCGGCGCGGATAAACACGCGCAGCGCGACGGCGGGTATCTCAGCCAAAGAAGCCCATTCCCGCTTTACCCCATCTTCCGCCGGAAATACCCGCAGCGTCCGCCCGTTCCGGTCCAATACCGCGAACCCATACGATCGCTTTTGGTAATGCTCCAGCTCAGGATAGGGAATACAATACAACACCAGACGCGGCAAAAAGGCGCAGGCAAGAATAAGCGGTATTAATTTCACGAATCGGGACATTGGTTTCCCTTATAGTATATAAGGAAGGTACAGATCGTTAATACCGGGTTCCGGGGCTGATCCAGGGCGCCGTCATTTACCTGCATGGTATGGTACCTCCTGCATTGCCTGTTTTGAAGTATTTTCAAAAGGCGCTGCCGCCTTGTTTGCTGGGCGTTCCTGGTGTATGGAAATTGAAGATGTTGCGGAATGGATACAACTTGCCGATGACGATTTGTATTCCGCTCAAATGAAGTACAGGAACTCCGGTTTTACAAAAAAGGCGGGGCCCTGTAGATCGGATCGGGCGCTTCCAACGGAGAACCGCACCCTGCTTCTTTAAATTAAATTCCCACCAAAACTGCGTGGGAATGAAGCACAGCGGAATGACCTGACAAAACCGCAGCCCGGGCCGCCTGCTGGCCCGGTTTGTCCGGCAGGACCAAAAAAGCGTAACCAGGCCGTTATGTGCGATACGCTCTTTTTTAACTATACTTATTCTCATTTTTTCTTTCTTCAAAATCTTTTGCCATATTGTATATTTCATCAATAGTTTTATCTTTCCATAAATTCCTTTGCCATTTAGTATAGTCAAAATTATCACTTTTAACTATACTAATAAAACGCTCCGTATCGACTTCTCCAAGATTTTCTATAAGCACATTCATTGCGTCCACTCTTAATATCGTATCAGTCCTCATCTTTCTCCTCCATCGCAATAATAAAATCCATTGGATTTATAATTTTTATTCCATTGAGGCTGTTCCAAAACTTCAGTTTTTGGAACAGCTTCCTTTAAAAACCGCGGTTTTGTAGGCCATAGGCCGAAAAACCGCAAGAGCTTGTTCCAAAACCATGCGCTTTAGCGCATA
>JAISBR010000159.1 GCA_031266095.1 Treponema sp.
CCCCCCCCCCCCCCCCCCCCCCCCCCCCCCCCCCCCCCCCCCCCCCGAGAGTATGGGCGCGCGGACGGCTTACGTCGGGGAGGAAGCGCTGAGAAAAACCGTGTGTGTGGCCGCGCCCGGCGGCGTCCGTCCGTAGCATATATGTAATTATAGCACCTATAAGACTAAAATACTAATAACATTCAAAATAAAATACAAGGATTTGCGAAAATTACCGCAGGGTCAAGGAGGGAAAAATGAACCGCACGGATACATACCCACCCGAACTATCCTGCGAAATGTCTCATTATTAAAACGTTACCGAAAGAAAAACCTATTGATCAAATCTCGCGTTTCAGTTATTATCCCACCTTAGTTTGTCTCGAAAATGACGGGGCAGCTCTTATTTTATCGTAAGGAGGAACATATGAAAAGAATCGGCTTAATCGCGCTGACCCTCACACTCTGCGGGGCAATGTTTTTCGCGGGCTGCAACAGGCAGCGGCAAAGTGCTTCCGGTGATTCCGGCGGTTCAGCGCCAGCCTATCACATCGGTATTGTGACCGGCACGGTTTCCCAGTCTGAAGACGATCTCCGGGGCGCGGAAGAACTTATCCGGCGTTACGGGGCCGTATCCTCAGGGGGTATTATCCAGCACGTTACCTACCCGGACAACTTTATGGCCCAGCAGGAAACCACGATCACTCAAATTACCACCCTGGCCGCGGATCCCCTGATGAAGGCGATCATCGTGAACCAGGGCGTGCCCGGTACCGCCGAAGCTTTCAGCCGGATAAAGGAAAGCCGGCCGGATATCATGCTCTTTGCCGGAGAGTCTCACGAGGACCCGCTGGTCATTCAGCGGTCCGCCACACTGGCGGTGAGCGCGGATTTTATCTCCCGCGGTTATACCATCCCCTGGGCGGCTAAACAGCTCGGCGCGGATACCTTTGTACATATCAGCTTCCCCCGGCATATGAGCTATGAGACCCTGGGACTGAGGCGGCAGATTTTTGAAGCGGCCTGTAATGACCTGGGGATAAAGTTTGTGTTTGTTACCGCTCCGGATCCCACTTCCGACGTCGGGGTGGCCGGCGCCCAGCAGTATGTTCTGGAGCAGACTCCCCAGTGGGTCAACCAGTACGGTTCGAACGCGGTCTTCTTCTGTACCAACGACGCCCATACGGAGCCTTTGCTTAAACAGCTTTTGACCTATGGCGGCATGTTTGTCGAAGCGGATCTCCCCAGCCCCCTCATGGGCTATCCCGGCGCCCTGGGTATCGATCTTTCCGCGGAAGCGGGTAATTTTCCGGCGATCCTCAAAAAGGTAGAAGACGCGGTAACCGAGAAGGGCGGGGCCGGCAGATTCGGTACCTGGGCCTTCTCCTACGGCTTTTCCGTTTCCGCCGGGCTTGGCGAATTCGCCAAACGGATTCTGGACGGTAACGCCCGGGTGGACAATGCCAATGATCTCTATGCGGCTTTGGGGGAATTCACCAGCGGCGCGAAGTGGAACGGGGGATACTATATCGACGCCAACACCGGAATCCGGGCTCAGAATCAGCTGCTGGTCTACATGGATACCTACATCATGGGTAAGGGCTATCTGCCCACCACTGAACAGACCGTGCCGGATAAATACTACCAGATTAAGTTTCAGCAAAATTGAGACATTGGACTTGCGCGATAACCCGGTTGGTTATCTGCTAATCTGCGGTTAGCCCGCAAGTCTTGCGGTTTTTAAGGCTCAAGCCTGCGAACCGAAGGTTCGACAAAACCGTATTTTAACGGAAATTATTCAGAAACTGAAGTTTCTGAATAACGCTATTCTGAATCCTTTTAAGGAGGAAACGTACCGATGAAAAAAATAGTGTTATGTCTTTTGGTTCTTACACTGTGCGGGGTAATGGTTTTCGCGGGCGGCGCCAGGCAGCAGCAGGGCGGCGTAGCGCCGGCTTATCACATCGGTATTATGACCGGTACGGTCTCACAGTCCGATGACGATCTTCGGGGCGCCGAGGAACTGATCCGCCGCTACGGCTCGGTAGCGAACGGCGGCATCATCCAGCATGTTACCTTCCCCGACAATTTTATGGCCCAACAGGAGACCCTCATTACCCAGATTACCACCCTGGCGGATGATCCCCTGATGAAGGCGATTATCATGAACCAGGCCGTGCCCGGCTGTGCGGAAGCCTTCCGCCGGGTCAAGGAAAAGCGCCCTGATATTCTGCTTTTTGCCGGCCAGCCCCAGGAAGACCCCCTGGTTATCCAGCGGGTGGCGGACTTGGCGGTTAACGCGGATTTCATTTCCAGAGGCTATATCATCCCCTGGGAGGCTAAACAGCTCGGCTGCGACACCTTTGTGCACATCAGCTTTCCCCGGCACATGAGTTCCCAGACACTGGGACTGCGGCGGCAGATTTTTGAAGAGGCCTGTAAAGACCTCGGGCTGAGATTTGTGTTTGTTACCGCCCCGGACCCCACCTCCGATGTGGGTATCGCCGGTGCACAGCAGTTCATCCTTGAGCAGACTCCCCAGTGGGTTGCCCAATACGGGGAAAAAGCGGCCTTCTTTGTCACCAATGACGCCCACTGCGAACCGCTGCTCCGCCAGCTTATCCGGGTGGGCGGTTACTTCCCCGAAGATTCTCTTCCCTCCCCGATTAAGGGCTACCCCGGCGCTCTGGGCATAGACCTTTCCGCCGAGCGGGGGAACTTCCCCGCCATCCTCAAAAAGGTGGAGCAGGCGGTGGTTGATCAGGGCGGCACGGGCCGCTTTGGAACCTGGGCCTATTCCTTCGGATATTCGTGCAGTGTGGGGCTTGGTGAATTTGCCAAACGCATACTGGACGGAAAAGCCGCGGTGGACAGCAGGGACGATCTCTTTGCCGCGTTAGGCGATTCAAGCCCCGGCGCGAAATGGAAGGGTATCTATTATCAGGATGCCGCCACCGGCGTGCGGGCCAGAAACCAGATTCTGGTCTATATGGATACCTACATCATGGGCAAAGGCTATATGAATGCCACCGATGTAACGGTCCCCGAAAAGTACTTCAACATAACGTTCCAAAACCAAAATTAGAACACAGGTGAAAGAAGGGCAGGCGTTTTTATCCCTGTCCTTCTTCTTTCCTGTTGCCAAGGTTGTCACATGACAGACGTTCCCTTATTGCGATTAGAAGGCGTTACCAAAGACTTCTATGGCGCCACCGTTCTTTCAGGGGTCAATTTTTCTCTGAACAAAGGTGAGATTCTGGGCTTGGTCGGAGAGAACGGCGCGGGTAAAACAACCCTGATGCACATTCTCTTTGGGATGTCGGATATTATTGAGACCGGCGGATACGGCGGTGGTATTTTTATTGAAGGCAAACCCCTTTCCTTCAAGTCGCCCTTTGAGGCCCTGGATGCCGGCATCGGCATGGTACACCAGGAATTTTCTCTGATCCCCGGTTTTACCGCTTACGAAAACATCATGCTGAACAGAGAGCCTACCGCCTATAACCTGGCGGTGGAATTTTTCGGTGAGCGGCTTGCCACCCTGAAACGGGGACGGATGAGAGAACATTCGGCTAACACCATCGCCAAGCTCGGGGTAAATATCTCCGCGGACACGGTGGTGAGTGAGATGCCCGTGGCCCATAAACAGTTCACCGAAATAGCCAGGGAGATCAGCCGGGAACAGGTGAAGATCCTGGTACTGGACGAGCCGACTGCGGTACTTACCGAAAGCGAGGCGGACATTCTTCTTTCCGCTTTGAAACGGCTCTCCGATGAGGGTATCGCCGTCATTTTTATTTCCCACCGCCTGCATGAGGTGATTGAAATCGCCGGGCGGGTGCTGGTGCTGCGGGATGGACAGGTGATTCGGGATGTGGAAAACAAAAACATTTCGGTACATGACATCACCACCTGGATGGTAGGCCGGGAAGTTTCAGATCCCGCAGCAAAAACGGATGAACGTAAACTTGAGGGTGAAGCCTTCAGGGTGGAAAATCTCTGGGTGGATATGCCCGGTGAAACTGTACGGGATGTTTCCTTCTCGGTGCGGGAAGGGGAGATCTTCGGTATCGGCGGCCTTGCCGGTCAGGGCAAGCTGGGGATTCCCAACGGCATTATGGGGCTTTTCACCGCCGGGGGCCGGATCCTGATAGACGGCGAAAGCCTGCCTTTGGGCAATCCCCGGAAAATCCTGGACGCCGGGGCGGCCTTTGTTTCCGAAGACCGCCGGGGCGTGGGACTATTGTTAGACGAAAGCCTCGAGTGGAACATTGCCTTTGGGGTCATGCAGGTCCGGGGCCAATACCTCAAAAAATTCTTAGGCGGCCTTTTCAGCTTGAGGGACGAAAAGGCCATGCGGCGCCTGGCTGAGGAATATATCACAAAACTGGAGATCAAGTGTACCGGGAGCAGGCAGCCCGCCAAGGAACTTTCCGGCGGAAATCAACAGAAAGTCTGCCTTTCCAAGGCCTTTGCCCTGGAACCCAAACTGCTCTTTGTTTCGGAGCCAACCAGGGGCATTGATGTGGGCGCTAAAAAAATCGTGCTGGATACCCTGCGTTTCTACAACCGCAGCAAGGGAACCACTATTGTTATGATCTCCAGTGAGCTGGAGGAACTGCGTTCGATTTGCCACCGGATTGCCATTGTGGATGAGGGGAAAATCGCGGGGATTCTGCCGCCGGAAGCTCCATCCGCCGACTTTGGTTTATTAATGTCGGGAGAAAAAATAGCATGAGCAGTGTAAATACGCCGGTTACGGAGAGCCATAGTTTTCAAGACAGAATCCGCGATTTTGTTACCGACTTCGGCTGGCCCCGGCTGATCATCTTCTTCTTTGTGGTGGTCCTTTTTATCGCCGCCCCCTTTGTAGGGGTGAATGCCGATAGTTCCATCAAGGATGTGCTGGTCCGTTTTGGCCAGAACGGCGTGATGGTGCTGGCTATGGTACCCATGATGCAGTCAGGTTCCGGTCTGAACTTTGGCCTGCCGGTAGGGATTGTTGCGGGGCTTTTAGGCTCTACCTTTTCCATGCAGAACGAGTTCACCGGCGCTTTGGGTTTCTTCATGGCCATTGTGTTCAGCCTGCCCTTCGCCCTGATCTTTGGCTGGCTCTACGGCCTTTTGCTCAACAAAGTCAAAGGTGAGGAGATGACCATCGCCATGTATGTGGGCTTTTCTATTGTTACCTTCATGGCGATTATGTGGCTCCTTCTTCCCTATACCAACCCCACCATGGTCTGGGGCTACACCGGTAAGGGACTAAGGACTACCATCACCCTTGACGGTTATTGGTCGCGGATACTCAACAATTTTCTGGTGGTAAAAATCGGGCCCTTTTTTGAATTTCCCACCGGGGCGATTCTGTTCTTCATTCTGATGGCCGTCATCATGTGGCTCTTTATGCGCAGTCGTACCGGCACGGCCCTTACCGCGGTGGGTTCCAACCCGGATTTTGCCAGGGCCAGCGGCGTTTCGGTTAACCGGCACCGGATTATTGGAGTTATCGTTTCCTCGATTTACGGCGCTATCGGTATCCTCACCTATCAGCAGGGCTTCGGCTTTATACAGCTCTATCAGGCGCCGCTGTATATGGCCTTCCCGGCTGTGGCGGCCATACTCCTGGGCGGCGCTTCGGTTAACAAAGCCAGCATCCTCAACGTGGTGGTTGGGACCTTCCTCTTTCAGAGCATCCTTACCATGACCCCTTCGGTTATCAACAATATTCTCCAGACCGATATGTCAGAGGTAATCAGGATCCTCATATCCAACGGGATGATCATCTACGCCCTGACCCGGAAAACAAAGGCGGCAAAATGAAAGCAAACAAAGGCGGCGCAAAACCGGGTTTCCTCACGGCAAGTGTTCTCGCGGATAATGCCGTGGTATTGATCTTTGTGGTTATCACCGCGGCGGCGATTCCCGTTTCAGGCCTTCCCCTTCCGTCTATCATACAGGAGATCTTTACCAGAATAGGGCGGAACTGCTTCCTGGTATTCAGTCTGCTCCTTCCCATTATGGCAGGCATGGGGATCAACTTCGGCATGGTGTTAGGCGCTATGGCCGGGCAGATTGGCCTTATTTTTACCGTTGACTGGAACATTGTGGGCGTGCCGGGACTGCTCTTCGCCAGCCTGATCGCGATACCCATCGCCGCCTGCCTGGGCTGGATCGCCGGACAGATCCTCAACCGCGCGCGGGGGCGGGAGATGGTCACCGGTTATGTGCTTGGGTTTTTCATGGATGGTTTCTATCAATTTCTGGTGCTCTATCTTATGGGCCAGCCCACCATCTGGACCGTCAAGGCCCTGAACCAGTGGACCGCCCTCATCCCGATCCATTCGCCGACGATCATTTTGAGCCGGGGTTACGGCATCAGAAATACCCTGAACCTGGACGCGGTGCGCCAGTCCCTGGACAGGTTCATCCCCCTGCGTGTCGCGGGTATCAATATTCCTGTCGCCAATTACCTGGTTATCGGCCTTTTGTGCCTCTTTATCATCTGGTTCCGCAAAACCAAGCTGGGCCAGGATATGCGGGCGGTAGGGCAGAATCAGTCGGTAGCCCATGCCGCGGGTATTCCGGTTGACCGGACCCGCATCCTTGCCATTGTCATTTCTACGGTCCTGGCGAGCCTGGGGCAGATCATCTTTTTGCAGAATATGGGAAATATCGCCACTTACAATGCCCATCAGCAGACCGGCTTTTTCGCCGCGGCGGCGATCCTCGTGGGCGGCGCATCGGTTTCAAAGGCCAGCATTCCCAATGTCTTTGTCGGAACCATGCTGCTCCATTTAATGTATATTGTGGTACCCAGGGCGGGTACCAACCTTTTTGGCGACGCCCAAATAGGCGAGTATTTCAGGGACGCTTTCAGTTACGCGATCATTGCCCTGGCGCTGGTTATCCACGCCTGGCGCAAACGGGCCCACGCCGAGGCGGCCCGGAGCGGACTGCGCGGCGGCGTTGAAACAGGGCAAGAGGAGAAACAGTCGTGAGTATGTCAATAAAACAGCGAAGGCTGATAATCAGACTGGCCCTGGTTGTTATTTGGATAGGGCTTGGAGTGCTTCTCTTTGTGCTGAACCGGGGTCATAGCCTTCTGGTGGACAATCACGATGTGGGGGCTCCTGAACTGCGGGCGCCGGATCTGATAAAGGTGACGGTGGACAGGGGAAAACCGCTGGAATTCTTCCGGGGCGACCGGGATATTGTTGACGCCGGCGGCGGCCGCCATCAGATACGGATTGAATTCAGCGACGGCAAACCGCCTTTTGAGACCACCTTTACCCTGCCCCTGGGGCCGGACAGGTTCCTCCTCTCGATTCCAAAGATGGTAAACAACGTGGACCCGTATATTGAGGTCTTCCGTTCACAGCCGGAACGGCGCAGCGATAGTGAGGAAGAAGAGGCAGACTAACCGCAAACCGCACGAACAAAAAAGGAGGGAGCGCCTGCTCCCTCTTTCTCCTTTAGTTTTGTGTTGAAACCATCCTGTTTTCCCTAAAAGGAACCTAATATGTCGTCTAAAGAAACGGTTTCATCTCCTGTAACAAGAGTCCCCCATTGAGAACCACTCGGGTTAAAGACCGTGGCTTTATAGGTGTAGCCGAGCGTGCCCTTGCTGGCGTTAAGACTAACGGTCATAGTGATGGTACATTTCACATAATTTTTGCTGCTATCCGCAATACTCAGGGCATAGGTAACCGTGGCACTGGCGGTACCGGAAGCGCTACTGTCCGTAATATAGATATTCTTCGCCGCCGCGTCTCCGCCGATATAGCCTTTGATGATCCAATCATCGTCGGTAGTGTAGCCTTCGAGAATTGCAATCCGGCATTTCGCGTCGGCGGTTAATCTGAATGGAGTGATATTCTTATCATCATAACTGACGGTTCCCTTTGCGTAACCAATGGCTGTTACAGAGGTCTTCAATTCGTCCTCTATATCTTGCTGGGCTTCGCTGAGATAGTATTCAAATGACTCGTTTTGCATAGCGCGGGCAGAGCTTGTTTTTGAGGCGGAAAGGAGACTTGATCCGCCACCAGCGAAGATTTCACCGAGAAGACCTTCCAGTTTCCCCATTGCGTCCCCAACCAACGTTTTTGCAGCTGTTTCATCGGATGCATAAGTGAAAGTGCCAACATCAAAATCAGGAATGTCCTTGGCGGCCGTTGGAACCGTTGTATTCACCTTGGTATCAGTCTCATGTGGATCCGCGTTGACGAGGGAAGTCCCATCACCGCTGCCACCGCCGCCGCAGGCGGCCAGTACCAGCATAATTACGACAAGGCCCATCAGGTACTTCTTTTTCATAATACTACTCCTTATACCGTTAAAATTTTTTCCATGCCTCAAGGCATAGTTTCCCCGCAGTATTTTGCTGTGGGGAAAATAAAAAAGCCGCTATACCCCTATACAAAGATACTCGACGTTTTTTCCAGGCAAATTTCTTCCACAAAAAAGATTCAAGTGAGTATATTGAGAGAGAGAGAGAGAGAGAGAGAGAGAGAGAGAGAGAGAGAGAGAGAGAGAGAGAGAGAGAGAGAGAGAGAGAGAGAAAAAATAGAGCCAAAAATGACAAAACACACAATATATT
>JAISBR010000052.1 GCA_031266095.1 Treponema sp.
TGCCAATAATTGTCCAAATAATTATATCCATATAAACCAATATTATTTACATCATTGTCTTCCCATTGGGAAAATTCATAAGAATATTTTTCCAATAAATTTCTTAATATTTCTTTTTCTTCTTTCTTTACAAGTTCAATTTTAATATTCATGGTTTTCTCCATAAAATGTTTTTATTTATAATTTATTTTACAACGATTTATAATATATTGTCAACCAATTCAAAAAGTATTGCGCATAACGTTACGGCTGTTTACGACGTTTTGGCGGCCCGGATAAGGGCTTTGCGTAGCAAAGACCAGGGCCGACAAAATGTGGGTGGAGTGAGGCGTGGGAATGGAGCGTAGCGGAATGACCTAGCCGAACGGAACCCCAAGCCGCCTACCGGCGGCGAAGCGTAAACAGTCCTGTTATGCGACGTTTGGGCGTTTTACAATATTTTTTATTCCTCTAATTCTTTCGTCATATATTCTATTCCATATATTTTTATAAAATATTCCAACATTTCTTCAGGCATTGTCCCATCATTTAATTGATCAAATATTTCCCTATATTCTTCTGTTCTTTTATATATTTCATATTGTGCATTCCTATATTTTGTATATTGTTCATTATTAAGATTAAATTCTCTTAAATAATTTCCATTCTCTATTTCAATTAATGTATAATATTCATAAGTTGATCCATATCCCATATGAACATAATCTACAAGTTCTCCCTGCGGGAGAACTAATAATCCATTAAACCAATCAACTTTCATTCTATCCTTTCCATCCAAACATTGATTAATTATGCTAACATATTTTGATGAATATTTGCCGTCTATGATTTCTGATTCGTACTTTTCAATATCAATAACCCACAATTCATTTTGTATAATTTCAAATGTTGCAACATATCCTCTCCATAATGCAGTATGAGGCATAGGAGGACGTTTTTCAGGAAATTTATTAAAATAAGTTTCCATTGGATTCACCGTAAGACTATATTCTTTTCCGTTATATATAAGAATATCAGAAACCTGAGCTGTTGCGAAAGAGTAAAAGCATTGAAAAACAAAAATTACTATAAGAAAATATTTTAATCTCATAATAATACAATTTTACCCTATTTAACTTTATTTTGTCAATTGTTTTTTTAAAAATTGAAAAATTTCGCCCAAATGTCGCATAACGTTCCGGCTGTTTACGACGTTTTGGCCGCCCGGATAAGCAAATGCGCAGCATTTGCAGGGCGGACAAAATGTGCCGGAGCAGCGGCGTGGGAATGAAGCGCAGCGGAATGACCTAGCCGTTGCGGAGGCCGAGCCGCCTACTGGCGGCGATGCGTAAACAGTCCTGTTATGCGAAGTGCATTTTTGCTTTATGATTTTATGTTAATAGTTCATTAAAAAAATCTCTTGCTTTATTTATATTTTGATTTATATAGTAGGGGTCAGGAGATGCTTTTTGTGCTCTATTTTTTAATTGATAATTTGGATTATCAGGATTTGTACAATCATAAAGAACAAATCCTATACCAAATAAATAACATAAAGAATCCAGCCTTGATATTTCATCCTGGCTTGATTGTACTGGAATAACTAAATAAACTTTATGGCTAAATAATTTATATGAACAAGATTGTCCAAATGCCGTAATTAGTTCGTTTGTAGCCAATTTAATTTCAGCAGATATAATTTCTAATTCATTTTTTATAATATCTATTGGCAATGGTTTTAAAACTCCTATTACATCAGGAGTACCCCATTTTGAACCAAAAATGTTTCCTCCCAATTCTTTAGCTTTTGTACATTCTTCTAGTTCATCTACTAGCCAATCAGCAAAACTTGAATAAAAGTCTTTTTCCGATATTTGAGCAGAGACAGTGGCAACTGGTGGTGTAATCAATTGTGGGAGTTGATTTTGAAATTTAAGTAATCTAAACAGACCTTTTTCGGGTTTATATACAGTTGATGCATTCTTTTGGTAGAATATTCGCAAACCGCCTGTAATTGTGCCATATTTCATTGTTGGGTATTTTGCCTTTACAAGTCTAAAAAGGTCAGAGTATCGCAATCCATTAGGGTTTTGTTCCAAATTTTCAAAACATAAGACCTTTATATCATCTATCGCTGACATTATGAACCTCCTAACTGAGTATATTACCATCTTTTGATATATTTTGTCAATGATTTAAATTGCAGGAAAATCCAAAAATGCATTTCGCATAACGTTTCGGGTGTATGCGAAGTTTGCCAGCCCGAATAAGGGCTTGCGTAGCAAGACCAGGGCTTGCAAAAATGTGGGTACAGTGAGTCGTGGGAGGCGCAGCCGACCCAGGCGAACGTAACCCCGGAGCCGCCAACGGCGGCGTCCCCAGCATAGCTGGGGCGCGTAAACAGACCTGTAGTGCCGTACCCGTACTTTATATTATTTTTTCGAATCTTACATTTGTATAATATTTACTATCGTTACTTAAATTTATTTCTTCAATTTCAAATATTTTTTCAATGATTTTTACTTTAATTATTTCTTCAATTTTTTGTTGCAATTTTGTTAGATCATTTTTGATTATATCATACGTTAGTATTAGATCTATTCCAACATAATCATGTACAATTTTATTTCTAAAATCTTTTATCTGCTGCCATTCTATTTCAGTATATTCTGCCTTTAACTCATTGCTTATCCTTGAGACATTTTCCCCAATATTTGACAATAAATTTATTGAACCATTGAAATTCATTTGATCGTTTGTTTCATAAAATTCTTCAGGAGAATCTATTTCCTCAGTATATTTCTGTATCTTTCCAATGTATTCCAGAATATTTAACAAATACATTAAGTCGTTTCTTATATCAGCTAACATATCTCATATCCTTTTGTGCTCTATGTAAAACTATTGGGTTTGCATATTTTTTTACCATAATGTCAACGGATTTTCGAGAGATTTTCTCAAGATCATTCTTTAACTCAATTAGATTTTTTAAATCATATGCTTCTATATCTACATAAAAATCGATATCGTTTGCTAGTTCCCCCCGTGCGAAAGAACCGAAAATTCCAATTTTTTCGAGTTTGTATTTTTTCAGAATATTTTCTTTTTTTATGGCCTTTTCCAAGGCTTCAAATGTTTCTACACTCATAATTTGTATTCTATACTATATTTTTATTTTTTGCAAGTGTTTTTATGCGTATAATTTTATATATACTTCAATTTAGGGTGTGGCGCCTAACATGTAAGTAAACGCCGATGCCCTGGCACAATGTACACAAATGCTTAGCCGGCGCCGGACTCGTCATACTGCAGCCTATAGAGGCCGGCGTACAGGCCCTTACGCGCGATGAGCGTTTCATGCGTTCCCTCCTCCACCAGCCGGCCGCCGGACAGGACCAGTATCCGGTCGGCGTCTCTGATGGTGGAAAGGCGGTGGGCAATGACGAAGGATGTCCTGCCGGCCAATACCCGTTTCATGCCGAGCTGGATGAGATGTTCGGTTTCGGTGTCAATGGAACTGGTCGCCTCGTCGAGAATCACCACACGGGGGTTATGGGCGATGACGCGGGCAAAGCTTATAAGCTGGCGCTGCCCTCCCGAGATATTCGCGGCGCCTTCGGAGAGTACGGTCTGGTAGCCGTCGGGGAGGCGCGAGATAAACTCATGGGCGTGTACCGCCTTGGCGGCGTTGATGATTTCGTCCGCCGAAAGCGGAATCCCCAGGCTGATGTTCTCCGCTACCGTACCGGAAAAGAGGAACACGTCCTGCAGCACCGGGAGGACCGAGCGGCGCAGTTCCGCGAGGGGGATGTCGGTCACCGGTACGCCGTCGAGGCGGATCTGCCCGGCGTTAATGTCCCAGAGCCGGACAAGGATGTTGATGATGGTGGTTTTTCCCGCGCCGGTATAGCCCACGATAGCCGCCATTTCTCCGGGCTGTACCGCGAAGGAGAGGCCCCGCAGCACGTCCTCCCCCGGCTTGTAGGCAAAACGTACGTTGTCAAATTCCACGTGGCCCCGCACGGTTCCCTCGATTGCATGGGTTCCGCCGTCGGGGATCCGCTCGTCGGTATCCAGCAGTTTGAAAACCCGTTCCCCTCCGGCCATGGCGGATTGGAGCAGGGTGTATTTTTCCGCGATATCCATAACCGGGGCGTAGAACATCTGTACCAGGTTGATAAAGGCGATGAGTACTCCCAGCGAAACTGAAAGGGAAAGGACCATTTTACTCCCCGCCACAATGACCACCGCTACGGTAAAAGTGGCGAACCATTCCACCACGGGCCGGAATATGGCAAAGACGTACATCTCACCCAGGTTTGCGCCAAGCAGTTCCTGGTTCCGTGAGGCGAATTCGCCGGCGCTCTTCGCCTCACGCCTGAAAAGCTGCACAACCTGAATCCCGGCCAGGCGCTCCGCCAAATAGGCGTAGACCTTTGAGGACGCGGTCCGCTGACGGCGGAAAGCGTCCCTGGCCTTCACGCGGCTAATCAGGGCCAGCGCGAGAACCGGCGGCAGCGTAACAATCACTATCAGGGCCATCCGGGGGGAAAGAATGAAAAGGGTAATCAAAGCCCCCGCCATAACCGACAGGTCTTTGAGAAAGGCCACCAGCACGGTGGTAAAAAATTCATCGATGGTTTCCACGTCGCCGGTAAGGCGGGTAACAATGCGTCCTACCGGGTGGCGTGAAAGAAAGGCGGTAGACTGGGAGGCGGTTTTTTTGAACAGGTCAAGCCGCATATCCTTCATTACCTGCTGGCTCATCTGGTTGGTGATCCAGGTCTGCAAAAAGGTGAAGATGAACACCAGCGCCAGCACCACCAAAAAAACGCCCCCCCCGTGGATAAGAAGGGCTATGTTCTTCCCCCGCACCAGGGCGATTTCGTCCGGGGGCAGTGCATAGAGGTCGGCGTTGCGTATTGCTGCCGCGTTTTGCTGAAGCGGCGTTTCGGTCTTTCTCTGCGTAAGGAATAGTTCCCCCCGCTTTTCTACCAGGGCGGCGACGGGATCTCCTTCGTTATACGAAAAGGCGTACCATTGGGTCTCATCCAGTATCTCCCGGTTCCGCAGTTCCTCATCGGCTTTCCCTTTAATCACGGTACGCTGGTTTTGGGCTGTAAAAATCATACGGTCTATCGTTATAGTACCGGGAAGCCGGGTCAGCTCCGCATACGCGGCAATAGAGTCGTCACTGAGCCGCTCCCGTTCCATCTCGAAGCGGTCCGCCCTGAACACCAGGAAGCGGGAGAGCACCGCTTCGTCAATGAGCCGCTGCTGCAATACCGGAATGTACAGTTCTCCCAGCGTGGAGACGGCCAGGGCAATCAGGGTGAAAATCACCAGCAGCCGGTAGGGCTTGAGGTAGGAAAGAATGCGACGGACCAGGCGGGAGTCGTATTCTTTGGTAACATCGTCGGTCTCGAAATAATCAGCCATGCCGGCCCTCCCCGCTGGACCCCGCCGTGCCGGCGAGGCCTTCGCCCAATTGCTGTAAGGCCGCCATGCGGGCGTAAAAGCCCCCGGCGGCGGCAAGTCCGGCGGGACTGCCGAACTCGGCGATCCGCCCTTTGTCAAGAACCAGTACCTTGTCCGCGTAGCGGAGCGTTGAAACCCGGTGAGAAACGATGATGGTTGTCCGTGAACCGTTCCGGCCCTTCCGCTCACCCAGCAGCGCCTCGAGAATGTTCCGTTCCGTTTCGGCGTCCACCGAGGAAAGGGAATCGTCAAGGATAA
Organism: Treponema sp.; assembly: GCA_031266095.1. The sequence continues at coordinate 5,716 of JAISBR010000052.1, forward strand.
GGAACTCGGCGTCCATAATCAGCGCCCTGGCAACAGCGACCCGCTGCTTCTGTCCTCCCGAAAGGGTCAGTCCCCGTTCGCCGACGAGGGTTTCCCGGCCCTGATTGAGAGCCGCAAGGTCTTTTTCGAGTGACGCGGACGCTGCCGCTTTCCGCTGTTCCTCCTCTTTCGGAGAGTCCATCCCGTAGCTTATATTATTCGTGATTGAATCTGAAAAAAGGTAACTATCCTGGGGGCTTACCGCGAAAAGCGCCCTCAGTTCCTTCAAGGGCCACTCCCGCACGTCCAGGCCAAACACCAGTGTTGTTCCCGCCGGAGGATCTATCATCCTGGTAAAAGTTTTGACGAGGGTGGACTTTCCCGAACCGGTGCGCCCCATGATCCCCAGCCATTCCCCGCGGTTAACGGTAAAGCTGATGTTATCCAGGGCCGGCCCGCCTTCGTTATAGGAAAAGACAAGATTGCGGACTTCAAGCGCGGGAACTGTGGAACGCTCAATCACCGCGGTCAGCGGACGCTCAGGGTCCCGAATAGAAGGAATGGTCCTGAGCACATCGTTCACCCGGTTCAGGCTCACCGCGCCCCGCTGGATCATGTTCACCATAAAGCCCGCGCCCATGAGGGGCCATATCAGCATGTTCAGATAACGGAACAAAGCGACCAGGCTTCCGGGACTCATGAAGCCTGTTATCACCCGCATACCGCCGATAACGAGCATGATAATGATGGTAAGCTCTGAGAGGAAGGTTACAAAGGGAAAGAAAAAACCGAAGAGCCGCACCAGTTCCATATTGGCCTTACGGTAATCATCATTGGTATCGGCGAATTTTTTGACGAACCACCATTCTTTTACAAATGATTTTATAACCCTGATCCCGGCGAAGGTTTCCTGGGCCGTATCGCTCATCCTTGAGTAGGCTTCCTGGGCGGCTCTGAATTTTTTACCGACCGCGCCGCCAAAGAGGAGGATCAGCACCGTAATCAGGGGCAGCGGAATGACGGAAAAGAGGGCGGACCGGGCGTCCTGGATAAACATAATGATCAGGATGCTGGAGGCCATGACCACAGAATCAACTAACGCCACCAGTCCCATGCCAATGGCCATGCGCACCGCGTTGAGATCATTGATTGATCGGGCCATAAGATCGCCGATCTTGTTTTTCTGGTAAAAATCCCAGGAAAGGGTTTGGAGGTGATCAAACAGTTTTTCGCGTAACTCGGTTTCAATACGGCGGGATGAACCGTGTATAAAATAGCGCCACAGGAAACGGCCCAGTGAGATCAGCCCCATAATGGCGACCATCCAGAAGGCAAGAAACAGTATTTCTCTCCATTCAAAAACGCCGGAGCTGATCATGTCCACCGCCCGCCTGATAAACTGGGGAATGATTATCTGGGCGGCATCCACCGCGATAAGGCAGACCAAACCCCAGAAGTAGCGCCAGCGGTAACGGGCAAGATAGGGCAGCAGGGATTTGTATTCACTCAGGGGAGTTTTAGTCTTCTCATCTTTCATATTGATATACCGGATTTTTTCAGGTACATTTCTTCCTGTTTTCGCACATCCGCTTCCAGTTTTATGGACCAGATTTCCAGCTTCTTTTTTACTGTCTCCGCTTCATCCCGATCCCCCAGTACCACATGAAGCCGCCGTAAAGCGGACAGGAAGGCGATTCCCTGCTTAAAATCGTCGATCCGGCTGGTGGAAAGCTCATATTTTTCCCGGTAGCGGGCCGCGGCCTGCACGAGGAGTTTCTTTATCAGCCGCAGGTAATAGACTGTGGGTTCATAATCCGGGGAATGGGGTTCGGAATTCATAATCGCGCTGCGGAGATCGATGGTGTTCTTCGCCGCCGCCGCGTAACGGCCCTCCAGTTCCACAAAGGCCCATTTCCATTTGGTATTATCCCCGTAGGCGTTTTCCAGCAGCTGAATAGTCAAGCCCATCTTTCTGATCAAAAGGTAGCGCTCGGCGACACTAACCGATTCGATTGCGGCTAATTTTTCCTCATAGTCGGAAAAGGGAGCGTCAACCTGGGTACCGACTACTTCCTCAAGGTAGATGAGGCCCTTATACAGGGATTTTCTCCCATCGTTCAGGGCATCCTCGTTTTTTACTTTGAGTACCGCTCGGGAAATCCCGTCAATGATGATACAATTCGATACGAGGTTGAGCATTTCATCCACCAGGGAAAACCGCTTAAACGCCGCCCCTGTGGAATCTGTTTTAATCGTGGTGAGGACGCTTTTTTCACGGCATAAGAGTACGTCGGACGCCGTCTTATATTTCTTTGTCTTTTCGATATACCTGCGGCGTTCTTCGTTGGAAATTTTCGCCATTACCCGCTCCTGGAAAAACGCCGTTTTAACGGCGCATGCCGTATTTTAAAATTAAATCGTCCGCATGGGCAAGCGCCGCGTCCCCGGCGTCACCCGCCAACATCCGGGCAATTTCTTTTCTTCTTCCCTCGGCGCTTAAGGGACCCACGCCGGTAAAAGTCCTGCCCCCTTCAGTCCGCTTTTCTACCTTAAAATGATTATCCGCCCGAACCGCTATGCTGGCAAGATGGGTAACGCAGAAAATCTGTTTTATTTCTCCGATCTTGGCAAGGTATTCCCCCACAGCCAGGGCCACTTCCCCGCCAATCCCGGTATCAATTTCATCAAACACCAGGGTCTCAATGCTGTCGGCGGGACCGTTATTACCGGTGGACAGAATCGTTTTAATCGCCAGCATCACACGGGAAAGCTCGCCACCCGAGGCTATGCGGGCCAGGTCTTTGAGTGGTTCTCCGGTGTTGGCGGAAATAAGGAATTCAACATCCTCCGCGCCCCAGGGACCGCAGACAAGGCTGGTCTGGCCGCATCCGGCCTGAGCCGCGGGTTCCCGGCTCTTGGGCAGAATATTCGCCGAAAACCGGGCGTTGGGCATACCGAGGTGCGTAAGTATCCCGGTGATCCGCTCCCCCAATGCAGCCGAAGCGGAGATCCGCTTGCGCCGCAGCACCGAGGCCTTGGCTGAAATATCCTTTTCCAGGGCGACGATTTCCGCCTTGAGCTTTTCCCGGGTTTCCCCCGCGCCGGAAAGGGCCTCAATTTCGGCGTCCGCCTGGACCTTATAGGCCAGGATCGCCTCTTCAGCGCCGGAGGCCGCTGTTTCCCCCCGGTTTCCGCCCGCGCCGTATTTTTTTTTCAGTTTATACAACAGGGCAAGGCGTTCATCCACTTCCTCAAGCCGCCGGGGATCGCTGGTTAAATTGTCCCGGTAGCTGCGAAATTCCCCGGCAATATCTTCGGCCTCATAATACATATCCTCAAGCCGTTTCTGAATTTTCCCCAGTTCCGAGTCAATCCCGGCGGCGTTGTCCAGGGCGCCTCTGACGCGGCGGGCAAGGCCCAGCACCGAGTACTCATCGTCAAACAGGGAATTGGCTGCGGTATTTACAAAGCCGGCGAGTTTCTCAAAATCCGAAAGCCGCTGGGCCTCGTTTTCCAGTTCCCGAATCTCTCCGATTCGCGGCGCGGCCCTGGTAATTTCCTGCACCGCGTAATTTAAAAGTTCCAGCCGCTCTTCACGGTCCCGCTCGGAACTGAGTGAGGCTTCCATGATTTTACGCTTTTCCGCGAGCGCGGTGAATACATTGTTATACGCAGCGGCTTCTTCCTCAAGGCCGGCAAACCGATCAAGGTAGCGGCGGTGGCTTTCCTTGCGGAGCAGGGACTCGTGATTGTGCTGGCCGTGGAGGTCAAAGAGGATCCCCATGAAATCCGCGAGGTCCGTCCTGGTCGTGGGTACGTTCTGGATGTAGATGGAACTCCGGCCGCTGGCCTTGATGCTTCGGCGGATGATAACCGTATCTTCATCACTGGCGATATCCCGGCTTTGCAGCCAGTCAAAGACTTCCCGGTTATTTTTGTTTACCGACACCACTGCGGAAACACTGGCTTCCTCTGCGCCGGTACGGATCACGTCGGTCTCAGCTTTGCCGCCCATGAGGAAACTCAAGGAACCCACGATAATTGATTTTCCCGCGCCGGTCTCGCCGGTCAGGACATTAAGACCGTCACGGAAAGAAAGAGAAATTGAATCGATGAGAGCGTAATTTCTGATGGACAATTCCTCAAGCATTACCGCCTCCGTCATCATTGCCCAAGCCGCTTCCCGACCAGGCAAGTTTGGTACGGAGCGCCGAATAATAAGAGCGCCGATCTGCGGAAATCAAGAGAGCCTGCCGTGACGCCTGCTGTACAATGATCCGGTCTTCCGGCTCCAGGTCAAAGATATCCTGTCCGTCAACGGTCAGCAGCACTCCACTCCGCTGTTCTTGAGCGACGGTAATAATCAGCGCCGGCCTTGCCGGCAGCACCAGAGACCGGTTGGACAGGGTAAAGGGACAGATGGGGCATATAATCAGGGCTTCCATCTCGGGGTCCAGTATCGGACCGCCGGCGGCCATGGAATAGGCGGTGGAACCGGTGGCTGTGGCGATAATAAGACCGTCGGAACGGTAAAAGCCCAGCTCGGTATACTCACCGGGAACAATCTCGGAATGTACATCCAGTTTGATGAGTTTAGCTATCCCCGAGGCGGAAATAACCGCGTCATTGAGAAAAATGTTCCTCACCACCGTATCGCCCCGGCGTTTCACCGAAAGCTCCAGCATGCAGCGCCGGGAAAGGCAGGCCGTTCCCCTCAGCCATTGTTCAAAAACCGCCGGCCACTCGCTGTACCGTACCCCGGCAATAAAACCCAGCGTACCCAGGTTCACCGGCAGAATAGGCGTCCCCGTATCGGCCAGACTTCGGGCGGTATAAAGCACCGTTCCGTCCCCACCCAGGCTGAAAGCGATATCCCACTCCCCTTCCGGAGAGCGTCCCGGTTTGCCCTCAAAGGGAAAAACCGTCACTGCGATGCCGCGGTCTTCCAGGTCCCGCCGTATTTCCTCCACTATGAGAGCGGAATTTTCCTTGTGAAGATTGACGAATAACACCGCCCGCTTAATAGGGACGCGTCCTTCAGCCATGCCGCGTCCTGCCTTAGGGAAGGGTCATAATGAGTTTTGATACCCGTTCCACTTCCTCGGAACGGAGCCTGGGGTACAGGGGAAAGAGCACAGTCCGCAGCGAAAAGGAATAAGCCGCCGGGCAGCGCCGTGAATCGCATATCCCCGCCCCCGCCGGAGTACTCTCAAAGGCGCTTTCGACGACGATCTCTTTTTTACGGGCATAACCCACCACGTCTTTAAGCCCGGTTTCAAGCACCAGGGGAAAGGCATAATTATTATACTCCCCTTCTTCCAGCGGGATAAAGCGCTTGTGCTGGGTATGGCGGCTCGACTGGACGTAAACCCTGGCGATCTCATTCCGCCGTTCCATGTTCCGCGCCGTCTCTTTAAACTGAACAGCGGCCATAGCGGCGTTGATATCCGGCAGGCGATATTCACCGGGAATATCCGCGTAATTTCTCAGGACTGAGCCGTCACGCCGGTTCATGGCGAAAAGCAGAGCCCCGCCGCCGGAGGTGAGCATATCCCGCTCCTCAAGCCCCAGAATGGTGAAGATCCCCTGGACCCGATCTTTTGCGGCCGTAAGGCCTTCGTTTCCTTCTTTTTGTTCAGTTCCTTTCTTATTTTCCCCCACCCCGGCAAGAAAAATTCCATAACTTTGGGAAATATCCTCAATCACCGGCAGGCCCAGTTCCGCTATGGAGGCGGTGTCAGGCGTGAAACCCAGGGTGTGGTGCAGCACGATACAGCGCGCCTTGACGCCTTCGTCTTTTTCAGCCAGAGCCTTTTCAACGGTCTCCCTGCTTATGCAGGGAACCGAAAGAGACACATCACAGTACAGCGGCATCAGGCGCAAATCCTCAATAACACGGGTATAGTAACAGGGAGATAACGCCGAAATGAGAACCCCCTGTCCATCCTCAAGGTCCAACGCTTTCAACGCCAGATACAGGGCGATAGCCGGACTCCGCAGGGCCAGGGCGTAATCAAAACGGAGATACTCCTTCGCGGTTTGAATCAAAAGCCGGGACCGTTCACCGGGCCCAATTTTATCCTCCACCATTGCCGTCAAAACCGCATCCATCTCCTTCCGCCTGATGGTTGGAGAATAGACTTCAATTTTCATGTGTTACCTGTCTTTAGAGTCTTGCGTTTAACAATTGCCTATCTTCGGAAGGCGGCAATTTTCTGTAGTTCTTTGGGGTTAAAGAGGTCCCTAATGTGCAGGATGATCAGATAGCCCTGTTCCTGACGAACCACTCCCTGAATATACTCCGCGCCAATACCTGAAAGCATCTGGGGCGGCGGCTGGATATTCTCCCTTTTTATGGTAACCACCCGGGAAATCCGGTCGATAATGACGCCCAGCTTCATTCCGTCAATATCAAGAATGATAAAACCTGAGAGTAATTCATCTTCCTCGGAAGTGAACAATTTTTTCAGGTGGAACCGCTTATGCAGGTTAATAATCGGTATTATCTCACTTCTAAGGTTGAATATACCCTCTACATAAGCAGGGGCGTTAGGAATTGCCCGAATTGCCTGAACCCGGACAATTTCCTTGACATCCATGATATCAATGCCATACAACTCCTGACCAAGTTGAAAAGTAACCAGTTGATTAGAATCAGCCATAAGAATCCCCCTGCACACCGGTAAGAATTTACGAAGCCTAAGAGAACTATGCGATTAAATCGCGGAATTCTTACCCCGCAAAACTCCGTAAGGAAACCTCAATAATCGGGATTCCGTGTTATCATACAAAAACTACAAGTCCTACCGACTCCCGAACACGTAATCCTTCTATTAGTATACCACTCTCAGGGGTTTAATTCAAGATACCGTTTATGGTTCGTTTTTTACGCGGCGCAATTCGGCAGGTTGACACGGGCCGGTATCTTGTTGTATTCTTCTTAATACATATATTTGAGGCCGGTTAACCGGCAAGGAGAGCGTTATGGCCCAGGCCAGTAAAAACAGCCGTCTCACGAGCGCGACTCAGAAGTTTTTCTGTTCCTGCGGGGGCGAAATCAAGATGAAGACCCTCTTTGAGAACGGTAAAGTGAAAAATATCGCCGAATGTGAAAAATGCAAGCGGCTCGAACGGCGTCCGTCGGATTTCAAGTAAAGTTTTAGGGGGTTCCTTTTGGCAGGCAAGAGCAGTTCAGCGGAAAAAAGACACCGGCAGAGCGAGGAGCGGCGACTCCGTAACAAGTCGGTAAGGAGCGCGGTCAGGACCAGCGCGAAAAAAGTGATGATCTTAGGTCAGAAAAAAGACACGACAGGCGCCGAGGCGGCCTTGCGGGATATGATCAAAAAGATCGATACCGCAGCCCGGAAGGGTATTATCAAAAAAAACGCGGCGGCCCGCAAGAAATCGAGGATGCAGCGGTTTGTTAACGCCTTGAAAACGGCCCAGTAGACGTTCCGGTGAGGGTTATGGCGGAAGAAAAAAAGTTTACCAAAGCCTACTTTGTGGATGCTCTGTACGAAAAGACGGGAATGAAACGTAAGGATGTTCATACCCTCATTGATATGTTTCTCGATGAGATAAAGGACGCGCTGATACGCCGTCAGGTAATAGAGCTGCGGGGTTTGGGGACCTTTGAGGTGAAGATACGTAAGGCTCGCTCCAGGGTACACAATCCCCGGACAGGAGAGACCTTCGCCATCTGCCCCCACGGTTTTGTGGTATTCCGTTCCGGCAGGGAACTGAAACAGGACGTATGGAATATCGGCAACGATGTCATGTCCGTGAAATAACAGGCAATGGGAACCACGAAAAATTCCGGTAAAGGCCTGATAAGTCCCTATGGGGTCGGTGAGAAGCGGGCCGGAGTACGGGAGTTTTTTGCCTGTCTTGGCATGGCGGTCCTCTCTTCCTTTCTGTTTGCCGCCTCGTTTCCCAACCTGTTTATTGAAAATGGTATTCCCCTTCTCGCCTGGATTGCCTATGTGCCGATCTTTATCCTGATTCACCGGGTGAGTCTCCGTGCCGCCCCGTGCTGGGGCGCGCTTTATGGCTATGCTGCCTACGGCCTTTTTAATTACTGGCTCAGTGTTTTTCATCCACTGGCGGGAATTATTGTAGGCAGTGTTTACCTGGTGTACCTGGCGATACTCTTTTTCATTCTGAAACTGGCAGATATTCTTTTTCCCCGGCGTTCTTACCTGGTCCAGTGGATCATCTGGCTTGCCTATGAGTATATCCGCACGAAGGGCTTCCTGGGCTATTCTTACGGTATCACCGGCTATTCCCAATGGCGCGTAATTCCGCTCATTCAAACCGCCGCTCTCTTTGGCGTATGGGGGGTCTCTGCCCTGGTGGTATTTTCCTCAACATGGCTTGGGGCGGCCCTGCGGAACTGGAGTGTAACGGAAGGTCTCTCAGGAATAGGCCGTGCCGTCAGGGGTTTTTTCAGTGCGGAAAAAATCGCCGCCCTTATCTGGGCCGCCGCTCTTGCTGCGGCTCTGCTCTTTGGCTTTGTTTCCCGGACCGATTACTCCTCATTTCCCACGGCACGGATTGCCCTCATCCAGCACAACACGGATCCCTGGAAGCCTTCCAAGGCCCCCACATCGACTCAGGCCATAGAAGAATACCGGAACGATTTCAGGATATTGAAACGCCTTTCCGACGAGGCCCTGGCCGCCGAGCCTAAACCGGACATGGTGGTCTGGTCAGAAACCGCCTTTGTTCCCCGGATTTACTGGCACGAAACCTACCGGGATGATCCAGCGTCTTGGGCCCTGGTCAAGGAACTGCTGGACTATCTTGCCGGCCAGGACTTGCCTTTTGTCATCGGAAACGATGACGCCCGTAAAGACCCGGCGCGAAACCCCAATCCCTATGACGATTACCGGATCGATTATAACGCGGTGATGCTGTTTGAAAAAGGGAAAATCTCCCAAACCTACCGTAAACTCCACTTAGTACCTTTTACCGAGTATTTCCCTTATGAGAAACAGCTTCCCCTTATTTACCGGGCTTTGGAACAGGCGGATACCCATTTCTGGGAGAAGGGCGGCGAGGCTACGGTGTTTCCCGGGCCGGGTTTTGCCTTTTCAACCCCTATCTGCTTTGAGGATACCTTTGGCTACTTGTCCCGGAATTTTGCCCGGAACGGCGCGGAAGTCATTGTAAACCTTACCAACGACGCGTGGGCAAAAAGCCTGCCCGCCCAGAACCAGCACCTTTCAATGGCGGTGTTCAGGGCGGTGGAAAACCACCGTTCCCTGGTACGTTCTACGGCATCCGGGCAAACCTGCGCGGTGGACCCTTCGGGTGCTGTTATCGCCATGGCGCCCCCCTTCAGTGAAGCCTGGATCACCGTTACAGTTCCCATTGTAAAAGAGGAAACTATCTATACCCGTTATGGTGATTTTCTGGGCCAGGGCTTCGTTGCTGTCGCCGTGTTCTTGTTGCTTTTCGGCATCGGGGCGTATATAATAAGGAAAAGGAAGAGGCCATGAATACCCGCAAGAAACTGTTAATCGTTGACGATGAAAAAATTAACCTCGAATTCTTTGAAGTGATGCTTTCCAAACTTGGCTTTGTGGTTGAGGAAGCCAACGATGGTGTGGAAGCCCTGGAAAAAGTAAAAAGATTCCACCCGGATTTGATCCTCCTTGATAATGTTATGCCCCGGATGTCAGGCTGGGAAGTGACCAAAACCTTAAAGGCCGATCCCAAATACAAGGATATTCCTATTATCATGTTCTCCGCCCTTGACGATGTCAAAGATAAAGTCGCCGGGTTTGAACTGGGTGTGGATGATTATATTACCAAGCCTTTTAATTTTTCCGAAGTACTGGCCCGGATAAAGGCGACTCTGCGGAACCGGGCGCTTTTCGCCCAGATAGCGGTAAGAGAATCGCGCCTGAGCATGGCGGAAGAATTGAACAAAGATATGAAAAACAATCTTTTGGATTTTGTAAAGAGTATTGACGAACTTGACAAGACAATTGCCCTCATATCCGAAAGTGCGCCGGAAGGTGAAACAGTAAAAAAGGAAACCCTGGCCGGGCTGGTCAAGATCATTACCGAAAAAACCCTGATTGTACGCAAACACATTGCCGAACTGGACGCCAGGATTGAGAAAACCATCCTTGAATGGGAAGATCTTAAAAAGAACGAAATCGGCCTTACGGTCCTAGAAACCCAGATACGAAAATTTTTACACCAGGAGTAGACGGGTATGGCCAAACAGGAAGGGAAAAATAAAGAGGCCGCCGTGGTAATTCTGGGGAAAAGTACCAGTTTCAAAGGCGTCCTTAAGTTCAAGGAGACCCTGCGGTTGCAGGGAAAATTCAAAGGAACCATAGAGGCCTCAGGCGCGCTTATTGTGGATAAAGACGCGGTTGTTGAGGCGGATCGTATTACGGTAAGTTCCCTTACGGTATACGGAACCGTGGTAGGCGCGGTCCATGCCATTGACAAAGTTGATATGTTCAGCGGTGCCGAAGTGCACGGTGATATTACCGCCGCCCGACTCCGCATTGCCGACGGCGTACTCTTTGAGGGCCAGTGTAGTATGACAGCGGCCGACAAGGACGTGGAGATTTTTTCCCGTTCCACCGAGGAGATCAGGGCTGAATTGCAGAGGCTCAATGGCTGATGAGGCCGGGGTTCAGCTCCGGGCCGCTCCAACGGTAGAACAGTTAATACGGAATTTGATCTCCAGGTCGTGTACCCTTGTGTTGGCTGAATCCTGTACCGCCGGTCTTGTCTCGGATTTCCTTGCCAGGGTTCCGGGGGCTTCCCGTGTCTTGTGGGGTTCTTTTGTGTGTTATACCGCCGAGGCAAAAGTCTCTATGCTGGGCCTTGACCGGAAGCGCCTTGAACGCTATGGCCTGGTGAGCGGGGAAACTGCCCGTGATATGGCCCTGGGGGCGCTCGAAAAAAGCGGAGCTTCTGTAGCCGCCTCGGTAACCGGTCTTGCCGGCCCGGACGGCGATGGAAGCGTTGTGCCTGTGGGAACCGTCTGGATAGCTACCGCCCCGCGGGAGCCGGGGGGTGTCCTGACAAAGGAATTCCATTTTCAAGGCTCCCGGAACGAAGTACGTTTACAGGCGGCGGCGGCGGTTCTGGAGGAATTACTTGCCAGAAATTTCTAATTCATGGTATGTGAGGCTGTTCCAAAACTCGGTTGGTTTTTCAGTTAAAATCGTATGATTTTAACTGAAACTGAAGGGGCGCCGCTCCTGGTTATGGGCTTCGTTGACGGCGCCGAGCAGCAAGCGCCTATTGTTTTTCGTCTTTCCTCGCCATCGCGATAAGTTTGGCCGCCCGTTGATCGTAGGGGCTTTCATCCCAATCGCCGTAGAGTTCAACCCCGGTGAAACCCGTCCCGTATAGGAGGGAGCGAAGTTCCGAGGCGGCGTAGAGCCGCTGACTGAAGGTTCTTTCAATCCTTTTGCCGTTTTTAATAAGAATCCAGCGGTTCTTGAGCATAGCCCAGGAATCTTCCGGCTCATATTCGGTCAGCACCGTCCAGCCCGCCCGTTCAAACCATTCGGATTCCACAAAATCCCGTACCGCGATTTCCTTGCCCAGGGTTTCAATGATAAAAACACCGCCGTTTTTAAGGGACCGGTACACGTTACGCAGCGCCAGCCGGTCATCATCGGGGTTTTGAAAGTAGCCAAGGGATATATACAGGTTAACTGCCATATCAAAGTAATCGGGCCGGACAAAACCGCGGATATCGGCATTGAGATATTCGATGTCGAGGCTTTCATAGACGGCGTCCTCCCGGGCCGCGCGGAGGTAACTTTCGGTAATGTCCACCCCCGTGACGGCAAAGCCCCGGCGGGCCAGTTCCGCGCTGATCCGGCCAAAGCCGCAGCAGAGATCGAGCAGCCGCAGGCCAAAAGGCGGTGGATTGCCGCCGTACAGATCAAGCCTGGCCAGCCGCGTAATGCCGTCGGCTACATCCGGTACTTCCCTCCAGTGGGCATCGTCAAACATAATCGGGGCGTACTGTTCCCAGAAACCGGAATCATTGAACCATTCAGGTTGTCTTTGTGCCATAATTTCATTATACTCTTAACTATGACAAAAAAAACATTATACAAAATCATTGCGGCCTTCCTGGTTGTATCAGCCATGGCAGCCGCAGCCTGCGGAAGCGCCCCCCAGTCGGAAACCGGGACCAGGATGGGGCAGTCAAAAAGTGAAAACCAAGGTTTGCCTTCGGGATACGCACTACGGGATATCAGCGTTTCCGTTCCCCTTACCGGGAGGAGCGCAAAGCCCCAGCTTGATATCTTTCTTACTTTGCTTGCGGTAAAAGAACCGGCGCCTGCGGCTCGATTCCTCAGAGAACTGCTGTACTCGGGAAGCGACGCGGAGCAATATCAAAACGGCCTCATAACGGAGTACCGGAATCTGTATCAACAAAATCCGCCGCTGGAAATTACGGACAGCGTCCCCTCCGCGGACTGGGAATACCAGGAAGTCATTGTTGTGCACGGTATGGGGAAGCATGGGTTGGTACTCGGGAAGGAAAAAGATATCTATACCGGCGGCGCCCACGGCATGCATTCCAAAATATACTATGTCATCGATCGGGAAGAACTGAAGCTTTTGAAATTGTCTGACTTTTTCGGTGAAACAAATGAGGCGGAACTGCGGGGCTTGGTTATGGAAGAACTCCGCCGCTACAGCAGGCTTGAAGCAGGCCAGCCCCTGTCGAAGGGTATCTTCTTTGAGGACGAGCCGGAGATGAGTTCTAATTTCTTTGTGACCGGGGAGGGCCTGGGCCTGCATTGGGATCAATACGAGATTGCCCCCTATTCGGAAGGATATATTGAGATCATCCTCCCCTGGAAGACTGTCCGTCCCCTGCTCAAACAGGAAATCATGGAACGATTGACAAAATTCGGGATTTATCTCTTTGTGTCTTAAAGCGGTTTACCCGGCATTGTATTGATTCGTGACGAGGGTTCATACCCCTGTGGGGAGGATTATAGTACAGGCCATAAAAATTGCGGGGCAAGTTTAGAACTTGCTGCGGGGTATGTTGATTTTTCTTTGTATCCTGATTAGTTTGTTCATATATGGCCTTTACTTTTTTCAATACCCTTGGCCGCCGCCGGGAGCCCTTTGAACCGTTGCAAGCGGGTAAAGTGGGCTTCTACGGCTGTGGGCCCACGGTATATAACTATGCCCACATCGGGAACCTGCGGGCCTATGTGCTCCACGATACCCTCGTCCGTTCTCTGCGCCGTGCCGGCTATGAGGTGACCCATGTAATGAACATCACCGATGTGGGGCATCTTTCAGGGGACAACGACGAGGGCGACGATAAAATGGTAAAGAGCGCGGAGGAACGGGGTAAAAGCGTCCTCGAAATCGCCGACCTTTACTCCAAGGCCTTCTTTAACGATACCGGCAGGATGAATATCACCCTTCCCACGGTAGTCTGCAAGGCCACCGAGCATATACCTGAGATGATCGCCCTGATTGAACGAATCGAAAAAAACGGCTTCACCTATGTCGCCGGGGGTAATCTCTATTTCGATATCACTCGATTCCCCTCCTATGGAGAACTGGCCCTGTTGCGGATGGACGATCTGAAGGCGGGCGCGCGGACCGCTTTGGATGAAAACAAACGCAACCCGCTTGATTTTGTGCTCTGGTTTACCAAGAGTAAATTCGAAAACCAGGCGCTGACCTGGGACAGTCCTTGGGGCCGGGGTTATCCGGGCTGGCATATTGAATGTTCCGCCATGAGCATGAAGTACCTTGGAGAACAATTTGACATCCATTCCGGTGGCATTGATCATATACCCATTCACCATACCAACGAAATAGCCCAGAGTGAGGCCTCGACCGGGAAAAAGCCCTGGGTGCGTTATTGGCTGCACAATGAGTTTTTGGTGCTGGACAAAGGCAAAATGTCCAAATCCGCCGGGGGCTTTTTAACCTTACAGAGCCTGGTGGACGAGGGCTATGATCCCCTTGATTACCGATATTTCCTCCTGGGTGGACATTACCGCAGCCAATTGCAGTTCTCCTGGGACAGTCTCTCCGGGGCCAAAAACGCCCGAAAATCACTAATGGACAAGATCCGCTCTCTGGCGGACAAGTCGCCGCGCATCTCCGAGGGGATTTCCGGATCTCCGGCGGCAAGATACCTGGAAGCCTTCAACAAGGCCCTGGAAGACGATCTATCCACTCCGCGCGCGCTGGCCGAGCTTTGGGGCCTGCTGCGGGACGGCGCGGTGAAACCGGGGGCGGCGCTGGCGGCTGCTTTTGATATGGACCGGGTCTTCGGACTGGGGCTTGAGGCCGCCCTCGAAGCAGGTAAACCCGCCGAAGATGAGGCCATTGTGCAGGAGATTGAGGAGCTCATCGCCGAGCGGACCGCAGCCAAAAAAGTCAGAGATTTTGTCAGGGCGGACAGTATACGGCAGGCTTTGAAAGAACGGGGTATCGCCCTGGAAGACGGACCTGAAGGAACGGCCTGGCGCCGTTTACAGTGATTTTTGGATATTTCGTGTGTAACGATCGGGAAAATCGCTTGTTTTCACTTATAGAGGGAAAGGAAGCGGAAATCTCCGGTTCAGGGGAATCAACGCCCCAGGAGCGGGAAGCCGATATGCAGGATTTTGGGCAAAGCGCGGATGAAACCGCATGGGATTTAACCGGAGAGCAGAGAGGGAAGATGCCCCTCAAAGAATTCCGGAGTATCTATAATTCGGCTTTTCCCATTCTGTTCAGGGTTGCTTACCGTATTGCCAATAGCGAGGAGGCGGCCGAGGATCTTTGCCAGGATGCCTTCTTCCGCCTGTATGAAAAGAACATGGTGTTTCCGAATCCGGAAGAGGCAAAATACTGGCTTATCCGGGTGGTCAAGAATGCCGCGCTTAATTACGCGAAGCGTAAGGAACGGGAGCGTAAAGCGTATCAGCGTGCCTTTCGGGAGGATGTCAGGCAGGAAGAAACCGGGGAAGGGCGGCTTCTTAAGCAGGAGACCAAGGTGGAAATACAGGAAGCCTTGACCAAGCTGCCGGAGAATTTGCGGGTAGTATTGATATTGAAAGAGTACGCTGAAATGAATTATAAGGAAATTGGAAGAATCCTTGGCATAAGCGAAGGGAATGTTAAAGTTCGTGTGTTTAGAGCACGGGAACGGCTTGCCGTTCTGTTGCAAGGGGAATTAAATGTGTCCTGATCGTCAAATCCTTTCGGTCTATCTGGATGGGGGGATTCCTTCTCCCTGGAAGGAAAAAATGGAGAGCCACCTTGAGCGGTGCCCCCAATGCCGTCAACGGCTGGAAAGTTACCGGCTGATTTCCGCGTCTGTCGCGGCGGATACGGGGACTATGGAAACCGCGCGTATGGAAGCGGCTAAAGAACGGGTCTGGCGGAACCTGGAGACTAGGGAACGGCACGGTGGCCGTTCAGGCGTTCTTATCAGGAAAGCTTCGGTATGGAAGCGAAGCGTTTCCATTCCCCTTCCAGCGATTGCGGCGGCGGCCGTTGTATTGGTCATCGCTATGGGAGTACTCTGGATACGCCGGCCTGCGGAACAGCCCGCCGTGATCCCGCAGATGCTGCTCGCTTCCGAGGAATCCCTTGAGGCGCCGGGCGCTGTTCCTATCGCCGATATGAACGGTGTACTCCAGTACCTGGGCAGCAGGGACAACGGGGAAATTCTGATCCTTCGCCTGCCTGAAAGCAGGAATTTTATGAGTTCCGGTGAACCCACCATTCTGAAAGCAGCCGATTATACACGGAGATAGCCTTGAGAATATACCGCCGTTTGGGCGTATTCGGGCTGTTTTTTTTCACTTTCTTGTCCGCTGGGCTTGGTGCTCAGGAATCGGGGCTGGAGAAATTGATTCCCGGCCTCAAGGATCGGGCGATAGTTTTGGATATTGATGCCCGTGTTCGGGAGCAGAATCAAAGGGTGATCTGGAAAGAGGCGCACCAGCGGGTTACCGTTGCCGGCCGCCCGGTCGGAATGAATCTCGTGGGATCCAATGTGGTTGTAGCCTTGCAGTTTACCCCTTATATCCAGGCTGAAGCTCAAAATATACTGGTCGCCCAGGCACAGATCTGGGTGGAAGTCCCCGGACAGGGCATCCGCTATCAAACCTCTATGCAGACTATTCCCCTGGATTTCGATGAGCCGATTTACTTTTTTCCCCTGGGTTCAGTCACGACTAAGGATTCTCCCTATATTGAAATAATAATTACCCTGAAACACAACAAGGATGTTCCCCCTGCGGAATCCGGCACGCCGGCCAACGCACCCGGAAACAGACATTAAGAGTACAATTGGAATTCCAGCGTGGTGATTTTGAAGACAGCCTAAACGTGAAGTTGGATGAATCAACGGAATGTGTCGAACGGTCTAAAAGTTTGCCGCGTTTTGCGTATAAAGTCCTCTTCTTTTTCTTTGTCGCGCTGTTCTTTATGTCCTGTAGCCCGAATTCTCCGGTCATCCATTCCATAGATCCTAAAATCGGAAAGGCCGGAGAAGTACTTACCATCACCGGGGAATTTTTCGGGAAAGAGCAAGACGAATCATACCTTACCATAGCGGGCGTGTCGCCGACCAATTCTTCTTACATCAATTGGCAAGATGATCAGATCTCGCTGAAGCTGCCCGAGTTTGGGGAGGCCGGCCTGATCTATGTCTATGTAAAAGGCAAAAAAAGTAACAGTGCCCTTTTCTCAAATCAGTTGACGCTGCCCCAGCCATCCCGTGGAAACGATACGGGGTCGGAACCACGGATCATTTCGGTGGAACCCCGGACGGCTTCGGTAGGCTCACTGATAAGCGTCACCGGAAACAACTTCGGCAACTCCCGCGAGAAGAGCGGTGTCTTTTTTTCCTGGGACGCGGAGATCCGTTCCCCCACTCCCGAGGAGGCGTGGGAACCGGCGTTCATTGAAGTCTCGGAAAGTGAATTCGGCTATGAGCTTTGGAATGACCGGGAGATCCGTCTGTGGGTTCCCGACGGCGCGGCCAGCGGTAATCTGGAGGTCCGTACCCTCCAGGGCAATTCCCGCCCTGTCTTCTTTGAGATCAGCGGAAAACCGGGAACCAAAATTTTCCGGGATAAACGGAGTTACACCATAAACTATTCGGTGGATGTAAAAATCAACGAGGCAAGCATACCAAATACGCTGTACCTCTGGATTCCCCAACCGGCCGTTTCCGCGGCCCAGAGGAATATTGAGCTCCTTTCGCGTAATACCGAGCCCTTTGTGGAAAATTACCGGGGAACCAGCCTCTACAAGACAGATGATCTTCCGGCTAACAGCAGCCTAAGGATAGACCTTTCCTGGCAGGTTGAGGTATACGTTGTGGAGACCATCATACGCTCTCAATCGGTCAGGCAGAAAACGGCCTCGCCCGCCGCTGTTTATACTCAAAGCGATTCTCTCATCCCCTCCGATGATCCCCGGATAAAAAACCAGGTCAAAACCCTGCTCGGCAGGGAACAGAATCCTTATAACAAAGCCCAGCGGATCTATGAATGGCTTATCGGCGCGATACACATTCAGGATACGATGGCGGATAATGCGTCAAATGACATCATTACGGCGCTGGAGGCAAAAGAGGCGGACCCCTATACGGCAGTGCTCCTCTACTGCGCCATGCTCCGCGCCGCAGGAGTACCCTGCCTGCCTATTTCGGGGGTGCTGATAAACCGGAACCGTCAGACAATTCGCCACTGCTGGGCGGAATTTTGGATCGACGACTTTGGCTGGATTCCGGTTGATCCGGCCCTGGGTGCGGGAATGGACCCGCTTTCTTTCGCGGTCCGCTCTGATCGGGCAAGTTTCTATTTCGGCGGTCTGGACAACCAGCGGATCGCTTTTTCCCGGGGACAAAATACCCTGCCCCAGATGGACCCCCGGGGCAGGGCCGTCTCCCCTACCCGCTCCTATGCCCTGCAAAATCTCTGGGAAGAGGCTGTGGGGGGCATCGAGTCCTATTCCAGTCTCTGGGGGGATATAACAATTACAGGGATGTATGTACAATAAAACTATGGTAACGGTAATTTCGCTGGGTGGCTCCATTGTCGCCCCTGATGGTGTGGATGTGCAATTCTTAAAAGGCTTCGTGGATCTTATCCGTGGCTTTATTGAGGCGGAAGAAAAGCGGCGCTTTATTTTCGTGACAGGCGGCGGCGGCCCGGCCCGGACCTGGCAGAAAGCCTATCGGGAGGTCAGCGGAGGCGACGCCAAAGACGAGGAAGCGGACCGGATCGGCGTTATGGCCACCAGACTCAACGCCCAGCTTATCAAGGCGGTAATGGGGGAATGGTGCGTCCAGGATGTGGTTACCGATCCTACCCAGGTGGATCCCCTGATTGGCAGGGTCCTGGTTGCCGCGGGCTGGAAACCGGGCTTTTCCACGGATTACGACGCAGTACTCCTGGCGGAACGATTCCAGGCGGACGCAGTGATAAACCTCTCCAATATCGAAAAGGTGTACACCGGTGACCCCAAACAGGACCCCGACGCCAAGCCCATCGACCACATTTCCTGGGCTGATTTCCGGGCCATAGTGGGCGATGAATGGACGCCGGGCAAAAACGTCCCGTTTGATCCGGTGGCAAGCCGCCACGCGGCGAAAATCGGTCTCAAGGTGATATGCGCTGCCGGAAAAAACCTCGCGAACCTCAAAAAAATCCTCTCAGGAGAGGATTTTATCGGTACCACGATCGGCTAAAGGGCGTTTTTTTGGAATTCTCTTGTTTTTTTCCGAAAACTGCCGATAACAATTTTGAGGATTATCTTTGAAACGTCAAACCGTCTTTTCAAGCCTGTTCCTTTTTTTCCTCTGTGCCGTGCCCGGACTTTTCGCGCAAAATGTCCCTGAGTCAACGCAGGAAAGCGCAGCGGACGAACTACCAACTGTAGCCCTGGTTCCCTTTTGGGGAGAAAACAGGACTATTATCGGCCAATTCGGCGAAGTGCTGCGGCTGACTCTGGAAAACGAAGGCGTATACCGGCCCGAGACTGTGGATATGGAAAACCTGCCTGCGGATATTCCCGAAGGAGGCTTTCCCCCCTATATATGTCCGAGCCCATCCCTGACCAAGACCGCGCCCTATTCTGTGACCGGAGAAATCGTTTTTGATGAAGAAAGCAGCCTCTATCATCTGCGGCTATACCTTTGGGAGATGGAAACCAACAGGCTTGTATATACCGACGAGGGGACAGTCCGGGACAGGGAGGAATGTGAACGCTATCTTCCCTCTCTGGTTAACTGGATCTTTTCCTGGCTCAATCAGCCCGCTGAAATAGCGGAGCAATTTTCCGAGTATCCGGAAACGCTCCCGCTCCCGCCGGAGCCTCTGTTACCGGAAGAAAAATGGCTGTATCTGGGCCTGCGGGTCGGCCCCTCAGTTCGTTTCTATTCACGGGAACCGGCACAACCCTTCGCTGAGAACAAGGTGTACGATTTCCTCAATATCACCGCCGGTCTCCAGGTGACTTACCAGTTTCTTTCTTTTCTCAGCGTCCAGGCGGAAGCCCTCTTTACCAATGATCATGCCCCTTATCACCCCATTGACGTTAACACAAACCCCAGCAGTAGCAGTATCAGCACCGACCCCGATCCTTTTACTTCTTTCTCTCTGATGTTTCCGCTGGCCTTGAAATATACGTACCGGCAAAGCAGGCTATTTGCCTCGGCGCTGGCCGGTGTCTATTTTAACATGCCCCTGGGGGAAATGCAAAATAAAACCCTGGGCGGAAATTTCGGCTATTCCTCGGACCTGCCCCTGGGTTACACGCTTGGAATCGATGTAGGAACAAAACTGGGCCCGGGTTCTCTCTTCCTGGACCTCCGCTGGGCAGCAGATCTGGGTGAGACCCGCAAAAACGAAGGGGATTTGATCTACAAGCGAAGCATGGTTACCATCGCCATTGGCTACGAAATAGGCTTTTTTACCAAAAAGAAAAAATGAAGGCAGGAGCCCTGGGGGTTGTTTTGTACCCCGGGGGAATAGCTTTCGTAGCAGTCCCAGCGTTATGTATACCCGTTCCCGGTAACGCGGGGACGAGGCCCTGCTGCTTACGCGATCCCCTATTGACAAAATCCTCATCTTACGGCAATGTACGCTGATTGACACACAGATCTTGCAGGTAAAAGTACATTTATTTTCAAATGAACTTTTATCAACTAAAAAAAAATACCATGGAATAAATGGGGGATTTACTATAATGGCTATAACTAAAAGGAAAAAAGAAGCCGCTATGAATCATAGTTTTGTTGAAAAAATGGAAAAATCTCTCTCGGATATGAAATCCGGCATTGTTGAAAATCTGATAGCCGGCAACGAGGATTTCAAGAAAATTGTCGAGGGAATGGATCCTAAAGATCTCGCAGATATCGCGTCTGATGATATTGACCGGAAAATGATTGAAGCCATAGGTTCTCAGGAAATGAAACGACTTAAATTGATAGATTCGGCTCTGACACGGATCAAGCAGGGAAAGTACGGCCTCTGCGTCAAATGCGGCAAACGTATCCCCCAGGACCGGCTTAAAGCGATTCCCTACGCCTTGATGTGCATTGAGTGCAAGTCCGAGGAAGAGCGGCGAAACAGATAGAATCCAACAGCGGAGCAGAGACACCCAATAGTAAGCATTTCTCAGTGCAGAGCCGATGGGTATTAAACCCTCGCCACGAATGAGCCTCCGCGCGGCAAGCCGCGCGATATCCTAAGCGTTGCGTTAGTTCAAACGGAGACTCGTCCGAAAGGCTTCATTTTCCCGTAAAAAAAAGCCTGGCGGCGACCTACTTTCCCACCTCTTCAAGGGGCAGTATCATCGGCGTGAGAGGGCTTAACTTCTGTGTTCGGAAAGGGAACAGGTGTAACACCTCCACTATAACCA
>JAISBR010000069.1 GCA_031266095.1 Treponema sp.
CCCCCCCCCCCCCCCCCCCGCGCCCCCGGCGCGCGCCCCGCCCCCGCCCCCCCCAAGCGCGGCATCCGCTTGTTTGCATACTATGAGCCAGGAGCCGGCAAGTCCGCTTTGCGGCATTGTCTCGGAGTTTTACTTCACAAAACTCTACCGCGGGAAAGGCTGTTTTTATGCCTGCATTTGTAAAAAACATGGAAATAGTATAGTCCTTTTTCAAAT
Source organism: Treponema sp. (assembly GCA_031266095.1). Next base: position 217 of record JAISBR010000069.1, read on the forward strand.
TTTGTGCAAGTGTTTTGTTGGGAATCGAGCTTGTTCCAAAACTAATTGACTATGCGCTAAAGCGCATGGTGCGAACCTTCGGTTCGATGGAACAAGCTCTTGCGGTTTTTCGGCCTCTGGCCTACAAAACCGCGGTTTTTAAAGGAAGCTGTTCCAAAAACTGAAGTTTTGGAACAGCCTCAATCGTAATATAAGCCAAACAATCGCGGTATTGCGTATGCCGATGAAGGTGATTCGTTGCGAAGGGTCCATACCCAAGAGCCCGCTCACGCGGGGGAGCCTTGGGGCGGAACCAAGGGTATGGACCCTGAGTCAAATACCTTATGAGAACAACATACCCCGCCGGACCGGAGGTCCGAGCCTGCGGCGGGGTTGTTGATTTTGTCCGGGCGTTTACGGACGGTAGTGCAAGGGGCATGGACGCGGTTTCAAAAAACGGCTTTACCGCGAAAAATCACCCTGTTGCTGTGGACGTATGGGTACTCTCTTATTTCAAAGTCCTCCCCGTTAAATACTATCCGGGCGTCTATACCCCTGCTGTTCTCTTGTATAAATGGCGTCAGGCTTTTTCTAATAACATCTTGTTCTAAAGGAGTCTTCGCCGAGGGATTGATATAAAGGGTACACTCGATGCTGACGGGGCGCTCTGTGGGTGTTTTTCCCCTGCGCTGATATATGGTTTTCGCGCTTTTTTTTGGATCAATAAAAAGTGTGAAAGACGGGGACTGCCCGACGGTAAGGTACCAGCCGAATGCCTGCAATTCGCTGCCAGGGGGCGTAAAGGTCAAAGTTGTGGACAGGTCCAGGGGTGAAGATGAATGAGCCGAAAAGAACTCTCCCTTAACGGCACGCGGAAAACCCGCAATCTCCCAAAAATCCGTTATGTGTTCTGAAAACCAGGGGAACAGTGAAACGATTTCCTCACCGGCCGACAACTGTTTCTCAAGATCGGTGTAACAGGCGATACGCAGATCCAGCGAGTCAATCATCATGCGATTCACCCACATTTGCGTGTCCGAAAGCTGGTTGATATAAGTATTGTTTATCAACACAATTCTTCTGCCGAACCGGGTTATGGTACGGATTTTGGGTATATCAACGAAGCGCAAAGGACTAAAACGGGCGACACCGTCCAGCGGTAAATAGCTGATGTTTATGCCTAACGCAAGGAGCTTAAGCCGTCTCAGATCGTTGATTTGTATTTTCAGCTGATCTCGTACAGTCTTGTTTAGTTCAATTATATCGCGTAACTCATTGATGCCGGGTATTTGGTTTCCAATAATTAATTCCGGGGAATTATGCCGCGCAATTTCATTGGAATATGCAAGGTACCAGGCGTTTTGAAATTCGGTAATATCATCCGGTATGGTCCCTTCGGTGAGGAGAAGTGCGGAATCCGCTTTTTTGCTGTCCTGTAATAAACAAAAAGTATTGGTTGCCGTCAGTGTATAATGAAAAAGCTCTTTGTTGTATTTGCCGAATTTTTCACGGATAAGCGTGGCAAAATCTTCTGAAAGAAGGGCAAGGGCGTTTTCGTCAAACGAAAGGGTAAGCAGAAAAAATTTGGGTATTCCGGTTCTTCCCGGCAGAAAATCACGTTTTTGATAAGTCCATAATTCTATCGGGTAAAGGGTCAGGCTGAATGTTTCCTCCCTTCTCGTTACACGCAATTCACAGCTGCCTTCCAGAATATTAAAGTTTGGAATATCATAGAATATCTCGTATTCTTTCTCACTGCCGTTCCACCAAAATCCGTGAAACGCCATATCAAGCGTTTTACCCCGCCTGCCCGTCTCTTCGCCTTTTTGCAGGAACGCGTCAGGCGAAAAATACAGGGAAGCCGCCTTGAATTTCCAGGAGTCGCCGAAAATCGCCTTTGTCCAGTAACCGGTTTTTCCTGTCTCATCCAGGCCCGCTACGCGCAGTTCACGCGCCGCATTTCCCTGCCCGTTCTGTAAGATCGTAATATGGCGTGTAAGCGCGGCTTTCCCGGTAAGGGGAATAGGCGGCTGCGCTCTCCAGTCCTCGGGGGGCAGTCCCCATTCGGTAAGGTTGGAAAGATAGTTTGTTCCCGGCAGACTTGATCTATAGGGAATATATGTATACTTAAACAACATCGGGTCACAGCCGATAATGTCAAAATCGGCTATACGGGTGTACATTTCACCCGCGTCATTCATCACAAACATGGTAGAGGCGCTTGCGGAGAGAGCTATGGCTTTGAACGCGCCCCGTTCAGGGCCGATATAATTTCTGCTGAAATCACTGCGCAGACCGGGATCGGCATAACAGATCTCCTGCCCGTCATCAAGCAGTATATAATTAGTCGAAATTTCCATTGTGCCGTTATGGTGCTGATTGCCGAAAGGATCTTCGTAATACAATACCTGGTTATTTCGTTTCCCGAGCGCCCACGCGATGTTATTCGCGGTACGGGTATCAAGAAAAAGCTGCTCCTCAAGCGGCCAGCCCTGCCGGTCAAGCCATACCCTGCTTTTGCGCGCGATTATTATATCAAAACAGAAACGGTAAAAAGCGCCCTCATCAGAAAGAGCGACCAGTTCATCGGCGTCTGCGGATATTTCCACTATTTTTTGGGGCTTATTAAAACCGATTTGTAAGTAATTATGGGGAAGCCCCGTTCTTTGAAAAAGCGTCCAGTCAAGCGGTTCCCTTTTGCCGTCAATACTTTTGTACCATATTAAGCCGTTATTCAGGATATAATAATGTAAGGCGTTAAAGGTCTGCGTCCTGGTTTTTATATGCACCGCGTCCGGAAATATCCCGTTTATTGATTCCCCTTCATATCCACGGAAGGGTAAATTCTCCAGCGGACCTGTTGTAAGGGACGTACATCCTGTCAGGAAGATCAAGGCAGCAAAAACAAGTCTTCCTGATACTAATTTAATTCGTGATAAAGACGGCATAGTCCTTCCTTTTCTGGAATATTGCCGGTTTAGCGGGGGAAAATAGCAGGGGATATCCATGATTTGCGGAACAAAAAATAAGGCTGCAAATCTTAACTGGCGGTCACTCATAAAACTCAGCTAAGAGGCTCTTTCAAAAGTTCAACTTTGAAGCGCCTCAATATTCATGACAATTATATTCATACAAAGCGAAAAAGGCAAGTAACCATGGATGAAATTGTGCTCCTGATCCATTTGTGACAGGCTCTATAAGCCCGGTTGTCCGCTTGCATAAAGAAAAAAATTACGGTATTTTGAGTGAGCTTCTAAAATTCGCTTGGGGTTTTCTGAGGCGTCCTAAATTAGCTTTTTGGAGGAACCAATTGAAACGAATCGCAATCGCCCTGTTATGTGTGCTAATGGCCGCAGGAACGGTGTTTGCCGGCGGGAAAAAGGATGCGGCTGCCGGAGGGGATAATTCCCTGCAGAACATTCTGAACAAGAAAAAGTTCATCCTGGGCCTGGATGATTCCTTCCCGCCCATGGGCTACCGTAACGAGAACAACGAGATCGTTGGTTACGATGTGGACCTGGCAAAAGAAGTGACCAGCCGGATGGGGGTGGAACTGGTATTGCAGCCTATTGACTGGAATGCCAAAGAACAGGAACTCAACACCGGCCAGATTGATTGTATCTGGAACGGTTTTACTATCACCGAGGAACGGAAGCAGAACCTGCTGTACACTCCGGCCTACCTGAGAAACGCCCAGGTAATCGTGGTAAAGGGGAATTCGCCGGTACAGTCCCTGGGGGATCTGGCCGGGAAAACAGTAGGAACCCAGGCCGGTTCAAGCTCGGTGGACGCGATTGAGGATGCTCCGGAATTCAAGAACAGCCTGAAAGACATTATTGAGTACAAGGACTTCCTCACCGCCCTTATGGATCTGGATGTGGGCGGTATTGACGCGGTGGTTATTGACCTGGTGGTAGCCAATGACAATATTAACCGTTCGGGTAAACCCTTCCGCATCTTGAATGACCGGCTGGGCGAGGAAGAGTTCGGCATCGGATTCCGCAAAAGCGACAAGGCCCTGGTGGACAAGGTCTGGGCAACTTTGCTGGAAATGGCTAAAGACGGGACGGTGGCTCAAATCACTACCAGGTGGATGGGCGCGGACATTTCCATTATTCCCAAATAAGTCAAAACAATGACACGGCTGATAGGCATAATGCTCACGGGGGCGGGGACCTCCCTTAAGGTCTTTTTCCTCACCCTGCTGTTCTCAATGCCCCTGGCGCTGCCTATCGCCTTTGGTCGGATGTCGCGTAATACCGTGATCTGCGCTCTGGTCAAGTTCTACCTGCTGATCATCCGCGGTACGCCGCTTATCTTGCAGCTTATTTTTATTTACTTCGCGCCCAAGTATCTTTTTGTGTTTTTGCAGGACAGATTGGAGGGGATCGTCACATCACCGGGCTTTTGGAGTACTCTCCGGCTAATCCTTTCTTACAACCGTTTTACGGCGGTAATTATTGCTTTTGCCGTCAATTACGCCGCCTATTTCGCGGAGATTTACCGGGGCGGCATTGAGTCCATTCCTAAGGGGCAGTATGAGGCGGCCAAAGTGCTGGGCTTTACCGGCTCCCAGACCTTCGGCAGGATTATTCTGCCCCAGGTGATCAAGCGCATACTGCCCGCCTCTGGTAACGAGGTCATCACTCTGGTGAAGGATACCGCGCTGGCCCAGGTCATTGGTGTGGCTGAGCTGTTTCATGCCGCCCAGAATGCCGCGGCACGGGAATTTTCCACCATGCCGATTTTTATGGCCGGCTTGTTCTACCTGATCATGAACTGGGGGGTTACGGTGGTTTTTACCCGGTGCGAGCAAAAGTTGTCGTATTATAGGTAACGCACGGGGCGGATATGGAAATAATCAAGGTTGCGGGACTTTCAAAATCTTTCGACAAACTGGAAGTTTTAAAAAATATTTCTTTTTCAGTCAATCAAGGCGAAGTGATTGCCATTATCGGGCCTTCAGGCTCCGGTAAGTCTACCTTGCTCCGCTGCATTACCCATCTGGAGCTGGTGGAAGGCGGCAGTATCGTTCTTACCGGCAGGGACATGGTAAAAGACGGCCATTATGCGCCGCCTGAGGCCTTACGGGAGATCTGTCTCAAGGTGGGTCTGGTGTTCCAGAATTTCAATCTTTTTCCCCACTTTTCCGTGGAACGGAATATCTCCGAAGCCCAGGTCCACGTGCTCCGCAGAACAAAGGAGGAGGCCGCCCGCCGGGCGGCGGCGCTGCTTGAAAAGATGGGCCTTTCCGACAAGGCAAAGGCCTATCCCTTTGAGCTTTCCGGCGGCCAACAGCAGCGGGTATCCATCGCCAGAGCTCTCGCACTTGACCCCGAAGTGCTTTTTTTCGATGAGCCTACCAGCGCCCTTGACCCGGAACTGACCGGGGATATTCTCAAAGTTATCCGTAACCTGGCTTCTGAAAAAATGACCATGGTCATCGTAACCCACGAAATTCCCTTTGCCCGGGAAGTCGCCGACCGGGTGCTCTTTATGGATGACGGCGCTTTTATAGAGGAAGGCCCCCCGGCGGAGCTTATCGATAAGCCCCGGCTGGAACGTACCAGGGCTTTTCTGGCCCGGCTTTCCCGGTTTCAGGAAACAGGGGCCTGAGCCGGGGTTCTTTGCCGGACTAAACAGGCTTGGCACGAGCGGATTGCATGTGCGCTATGGAGCCTGGTGCGCTAGTAGGTTTTTGCGTCACTTTGTGCCGCAAAACCACGATTATCCGGCATCCTGCAAACCTTCGGTTCGATGGAGTTTGCGGGGTAAAAAATCGCCTGTCAGGCGATTTTTGGAGGTTTTATGCACGAAGTGCAACAAATTCCTATGGACAAAACTCTTTTTTAAGTATATAACTCCTGATATGTCATAGTGCGTCTCCAACAATCCGGTGGGGTGGTGCGGCGCCTCAGGGCCGGTGGGGCAGGGGTTTTTCAGAACTTCAGTTTTGAAAGCGGATTGGGAATTGAGCTTGTTTCAAAACCCGGTTGGTGCGGACCTATGCCCGATTCACAAGCTCTGGTGGTTTCTCGGCCTGCGGCCGGCAAAACTACTGTTTTTCATCGTTTTTCTAAGGAGGAAACATGAAAATCATGAAACGGTTTGCGTCCCTTGCGGCGCTCTTCCTGCTGATTCCCTTTTGTCTTCTTGCCCGCCCCATGTCGGAAGCGGGCAAGACTTATGAGCTGACGCTGCTCCATACCAATGATCATCATGGCTCGGTGCTGCCCAACGGCGGCCGGGGAGGCCTTGCGGAACGGGCCGCTTTTATCAAGTCCGTCAGGGCCGCCAATGCCAATGTGCTGCTCATCGACGCCGGTGATATAAATACCGGCCCGGCTCTTTCCAATATGTTTGCCGCGGAACCGGATTTTCTCGCGTATAACCTCATAGGCTACGATGTGGCAACCTTCGGGAACCATGAATTTGACGGCAGCCAGGCGAAACTTGAGCGGCAGTTATCCCTGATACATTTTCCCTTTGTCTCTTCCAATATTAAAACGGTGGACGGTACATTCCTGGGGGGGCATCAGTACCTGGTAAAAAACTATGAGGGTTTTCGGGTGGGGATTTTCGGTATTACCACTCTCCGGACCCTGGTTACCGCCAGCCCCGACAAGAGCCTCACCTTTATCCCTGAAATCAAGGCGGCCCTGGATGTGGTAGATATTCTGCGAAACAGGGAAAAAGTTGATGTGGTGATCGGCATCACCCATATCGGGGATGTACCGGAGAGTGATGTCCATGTTACGTCTCCGCTGCTGGCCGCCTCGGTACCGGGAATTGATATTATCGTAGACGGTCATTCTCATAGCTTCTTCGAAGCGCCCAGGAAAGTAGGCGATACTTTTATTGTCAGTTCCAACGAATGGGGCAAGTATGTGGGGGAAGGAAAACTTTCAATAACGAATGGGAAGCTCGCCCGTTTTGACTGGAGACCGGTGGAGATCAACAATGCGGATCAACAGATCTTCGCGCCGGACCCGGCGGTTACCGCCCTGCTTGCGCCGTATATTGAGAAAGCCAACGCCAGCCTCAAGGAGGTGGTGGGAGAAGCCTCCGATACCTTTATCTTCGGCAACCGGCTTACCCGCTACGGTGAGACCGCCCTGGGGAACATGATCACCGACGCCAATGTCTGGTACTTTAAAACTGTTGCCAATCAGAACATCGACTTTGCCTTCCACAACGGCGGCAATATGCGGGCTGAACTGCCTAAAGGTCCTCTTACCAGGGATCAGATCCTCACGGTCCTGCCTTTCGAGAACTACCTTTTTATTGTCTCCCTCAAGGGATCGCAGATACTCGATCTTTTCAACTATATCGCTGTTATTCCCCAAGGCAACGGCGGTTTCCCCCAGTTCTCCAAAGAAGTCCGTTATACCATTGATGTCGCTAATCAGGAGATCCGTGATCTTACCATCGGCGGCCTGCCTGTAGACCCCAACAAGACATACCGCTTCTGTACTAACGATTACCTCTTGGGCGGCGGCGACGGCTACACGGTACTGACCCGGTCTCAGGACCCTTTCAACACATCGCTCTTGCTCTCTTATGTGGTAATTGAATATATCCACTCCCAGAATGGAGTGATTACACCTTACACCGACGGCCGGATGCAGGTAATTGGCGGGGCAACGCCCTAAAAAACGACGCTCTGCCGGGCAGGATTGAACTTCCGGCCCGGCGGGAAAATTTTGTGTTGGAGGAGACGATTTCGAAATATCAGCTTTTGAAATCGTCTCAGATGTCTCAATGTAAGGATGAAATCTATGGAGGTACTATTATGAGAAAAGGTATTCCGGCTTTGGTTCTTATTGCGGTTATCGCGGGATCTGTTTTTGCGCAGACAGCTTCGCCAAAGAACACTATTGTTGTTGACGTTGGTCCGACAATTATCGGCCTTGGACTAGGAGGCGCTCTCGGCGCGGTGGATGGCCTGAGCGCTTCCACTGGTTTTGGTATCGCCGCCCAGTACGAGCGGCAGCTGTTGGAAAAGTTTTCCGTGGCGGGCAGGTTTGCCTATCTTGGAATTGGGGCCTCGTATGATGTTGTATCAATAGATATGAAATCGTATTCAATTGAGGGCCATGCGCGGTTTTATCCCTTTAGCGGCGCTTTTTTCCTTGACGGTATGCTTGGTTTCGCTAATTTCGCCCTGACCGGAGGAGGGAGCGCCGAAGGCGTCAGTGCAAGTATAAGTACAAATATGAATTATTTTAAACTGGGCGGAAAACTGGGCTGGAGAATTGATTTTGGAAGACCGGGCGGATTTATATTTGAACCCGCCTTTGGCTATTCCGTAGGGCTTGGTGACAAGAGCAGTGTCAAAGTGTCTGCAGGGGGGGATGATATACCTCAACAATATCAAGATATGGTGGATGAAATGGCCAATGACTATATCGGCGGTTCTGGTCTGGATGCCATGATCGATATGGTTGCCGATTACATATTTGTAGGCGGCCCAAGAATGACGCTTGGTTTTGGCTGGGCATTCTAAAACAGGAAGAGACGGCGGGGAGCTTCCCGTTGTTTCTTCAATTCCTGCCAATACCTTAGTTTGATTTTTGTGGGGCGTGATTTGCTCACTTGACTATTTTTTACAATTTCAGTAAATTAGATTGATATTGGGGGCGTAGTGAAGCTGGTTTATCACGCTGGCCTGTCAAGCCGGAGATCGCGGGTTCAAGCCCCGTCGCTCCCGTTTCGAAAGTCTTGAGTTTTCATGCGCGGTTTTCTGCAACACTTCGAGACTGAAACCCAGCCGACGGATGGATTTTTGTGAGGTGCGGCGGCGACAGGAGCCTGTTGTACTTGCAGGTTTTGCGCCGCTTTGTGCCGTAAAAACCACGATAAATGGGCTCCTGGTGTTATGTCTTATACAGGCAACATAAATCACGTTAAATCATCCTTCATGTACCCTCTGTTATGCCTTGAATACGCTGTTTCATTACATTACAAGAAACTGGTCACGGCCCTGTTTACAGACCCGGTAAAAATGACTACCATATGGGTTAGATAATTATGGAGGTTTTCCCAAAGCTTCAGTTTTGGGAAAACAGCCTTAAATTCCGCGGTTTTGCCGGACCTTCGGTTCGCAGGCTGGGAGCCTGAAAAACCGCTGGGGGCCAAGGCCCCAAGCCTGTCCCAAAAACATGTGCGGGAGCGCATAGTCAATTAGCTTTGGGACAGGCTCTATAGTGAGGATATAGTTCGAAAATTAAAATGCGCCGTTTTTTTATACTTTTATACTTAACTGTTTTTTCCGTTTTCTGCTTTTCCCAGCAGAACAGTCCCTTAAAAATTATCGGTACTATTCCCGATAAAAACAGCGCCGCGTTATATCAGATACAGGTAGGGGCATTCAAAATTATACAGAACGCGGAAATCGCGTCCCGCCGGTTGCGGTCGGCGAATTTTAATCCGGCCCAGGAAACATATCGTGATTTTACCCGGGTGATGATAACGGGGATTGCCGCCCCGGAAATAGCGGCTTGTCTGGAAAAAATCAGGGCGATGGGCTTTAGAGAAGTGATTATCCGGCAGGATCCGGAAAGGCGCGTTACTGCTGAAAAGCGGGAAACCGTTGGGCCGGAACGCGCTTATCCTCAACAGGAAGCAGTTGTTCAGGAAGATCCGGGAAAGCGCGTCATCACTGAAAAATGGCAGATTACTACGCCGGGAAGTCCGTATTCCTCATTTGAATTTAATCAGGATAAAAACTATATTGTCATCGAAAGTCAAAGCTATGATTTTGGAGCATTGGATCCGGTTATTCATTTTGGCGAATATACTATGCCGGACGGGGATACTGTTGAGCTGGCTGCTCTGGGGGTATTAAAAATTAATACCGATACCGATTCCACTGTTGGTTTTTCTTTTACCGCGATTGATGAGCCGGGTAAGCAGACGGCCTTTGAGGCGGTAAAAGCGGAATCGATGCCTGAAACCCCTGAAACAATGCTGCTCTGTAAAACATGGAATTTAACAGAAAGCGCGGATAATGGCGATTTAAATAAAATCGTTCTTTTTTCCAGGACCGGCACCTATTTAGTTGTTGAACCGGATGGGTATCCATGGTTGTCGCAATGGAGATGGTATGGTGAAAACCGTGATGAAATTGAATATTCCCCTGATAATTGGAGGCACTACGGAAGGGCAAAAATAGTAAATCTGGATGAAAAATCGCTCGTCCTTGATACTCCGGGGTACTATGACAGTGTTGAGGGCTATTCTTCGGCCGACGCCGGCTATATCTATGAACTGGTGCCCAGGAGCGAGTAAGGTTTGAAAGGACCCGTGATATGAGTTTTGGCGATCTGGTGGTTGACAGGGGGAAAGCTCTGCCCCTGGGGGCGTCATTGTCCGAAGGGGGGGTAAATTTCTCCCTTTTTTCCCGCCACGCCACTTCGGTGACCCTCATCTTGTTTGAGAGTTCCGTGCCGGACAGTCCCTGGGTTGAAATTCCGCTGGATAAGCGCGGAAATCAGACCGGCGATATCTGGCATTGTCTTGTCCGGAACATTAAGGCGGGCTCTTCTTACCTCTACCGGGTGGAGGGCCCCTATATCCCTGAAAAAGGGCTGCGCTTCAACCCTAATAAAACCCTGCTGGACCCCTACGCCAAGGCCTTGACCGATTTAAGCAAGTGGGATTTTTGCAAGAATATGGGCTTTGATTCCAGCGAGTCGGCGGGTGATCTTTCCTATTCCTATACCGATGATATTGTCGATCAGCCCCGCTGTATTGTCATTGATGACGATGATTTTGACTGGCAGGACGACGTGCCCCTCAATTATCCCCTGCGCTTCAGCGTGCTCTACGAGACACATGTGAAGGGACTTACCGCCCATCCTGATTCCGGGGTGCAGCATCCGGGAACCTATCAGGGGGTAATCGAAAAGATCCCCTTTTTCAAGGATCTCGGGGTAACAAGCCTTGAATTCCTCCCTATTCAGGAATTCAATGAGCGTGAATTCATCCGGTCGCATCCCCGGACCGGTGAAATTTTGACCAACTACTGGGGTTACTCGACCGCGGCGTTTTTCGCGCCCAAAGGTTCCTACGCCGCGGACCGGAAGCCCGGCGGACAGGTGAGGGAATTCAAGACGATGGTTCGGGAACTGCACAAGGCGGGGCTCGAAGTAATCCTGGACATCGTGTTTAACCACACCGCCGAGGGCAACGAGCGGGGGCCGACCTTTTCATTCCGGGGCCTGGACAATCCTGTCTATTACATATTGAACGAAAACAAGCGTTACTATCAAAATCATTCCGGCTGCGGCAACACGGTGAACTGTAACAATCCGGTTGTCCGTACTTTCATTATGGACTGTCTGCGCTACTGGGTGAATGAGATGCATGTGGATGGTTTCCGCTTTGACCTGGGTTCTATCCTGGGGCGGAATCAGTACGGGCAGCTTATGGAGAACCCGCCGGTACTGGAACAGATCGCCGAAGATCCGATACTAAGCGATACCAAGATCATCGCCGAGGCATGGGATGCGGGCGGGGCCTATCAGGTGGGCTGGTTCCCCGGCGGCCGTTGGGCGGAATGGAACGACCGCTACCGGGATGATATTCGCAAGTACTGGCGTGGAGACCCCAAAGAAACGAGGCATCTGGCTACCCGGCTTTCGGGCAGTTCCGACCTGTACCTCCGGGACGGACGTAAGCCCTTTCACTCGATCAACTTTATCACCAGCCACGACGGTTTCACTATGAAAGACCTGGTCTCGTATAACAACAAGCACAACGAGGAAAACGGCGAGGAAAACCGGGACGGAGGCAGCAACAATTACAGTTATAATTACGGCTGCGAAGGTCCTACTATCGATCCGATACTGGAAGGCATCCGAAACCGGCAGCTCAAGAATTTTTTCGCGACCCTGATGGTTTCCCTCGGTACCCCTATGATCCTGGGCGGAGATGAACTGACCCGGACACAGCTGGGTAACAACAACGCCTATTGCCAGGATAACGAAATCTCCTGGTACGACTGGTCCCTGCTGAAACAAAACCGGAATCTGTACCGCTTTGTCAAAGAGATGATCGCCTTTCGGCGGCGGCATCCGGCCTTTATGCGCCCCGAGTTTTACACCGGCAGGGACGGTAACTACAACGCCATTCCCGACATTAGTTGGTTTACTGAAAAGGGGATTATTCCGGACTGGGACAAGATCGGCTGCTGCCTTGCCCTGCGGCTGGACGGCAGCAAGGCGGATATCCTGGCGGATAAAGACGACAACGATTTTTTCATCATGCTTAACGCTGATCTTGACCCGGTGGTCTTCAATATCGCGGAGGCTCCGAATGAAAAAATATGGCTGCGGGCGGTGGATACCAGTCTCAACTCCCCGGATGATGTTCTTTCCCCCGGGAGTGAAAAGATCCTGTCTTCCCAGACTAGATATACGGTCAAAGCCCGTAGTATGGTTATATTAATCTCCAAGGAGTCGATATGATGATTTTAAATTTTCATGGCGTACGAGGTTCTCACCCGGTGTCGGATGAGGAAATGTCCAGATATGGCGGCTGTACCCTTTGCGTGGAAATTGTCAAGACAAACAAGGAGGGGATCAAGGTACCTGTTATCATAGACGCCGGAACCGGACTTATCAAATACGGCTATGGACTGGTGGATAAGGTTAACGCCGGGGAATATTCCAAAACCTTTCCGCTCTTTTTTACTCATGTGCACCCGGATCATATTGAGGGATTCAATTTTTTCCAGCCTATTTTTTTCGGGTGCTATACCCTGTTCCTGCTGGGGATGGAATTCCCGCAATGGGATGTTGAGGCTATATTAAGGAACCGTATGGGGTCCCCGGTTTTTCCGACCGAATACCGGGACTTGAAGTCCCGGAGACTATACCGGACGCTGGTCGACGGGGACATTGTCTATATTGGCCAGAATGGAGGACCCTGCGACAAAGCCGATGACGCCCTCTTTGAAATCCGGGTTATGCAGGCCTATGTCCCGTCCCATCCCCAGCAGGGGGTTTTGTATTATCGGGTAATCGATCCTGAAGACGGATCAAGCATCGCCTGCATCTGGGATATTGAGTCTCATCCCGGCGGAGATATACGGGTCATCAATTTTTCCAGGCGCGCCGATGTGATGATCCATGATACCCAATACACCGAGGAAGAATATGTCAACGATAAATTTCCGGTGCAGGGTTTCGGCCATTCCACCTATGCCATGGCTGTAGAGAATGCGAAAAAGGCCGGAGTGAAAAACCTGATATCTTTTCATTACAATCCCCGGCACAGCGACCACTTTCTTGACAAGATCAAAAGGCGACACACCAGGCATCCCTTTGGTTTTTATATGTCCTATGAAGGGCTTTCCCTGACCCTGGACAAGGGTGTCCTGACCAAAAACACCAACCTGAAATTGGGATTCTCGAAAAACTAATGGACGAAAACAGTTTTATCCTGGGCGTGGACCTGGACGGTGTCGTGGGCGACTTTTACGGCGTGATACGGAAGATCGCCGCTGAGTGGCTCAACAAACCGATTGAGTCCCTCACCACCGAGGTTACTTTCGGTCTTGACGAATGGGGCATCAATGAATTCGGCGGCTATGAGCGGCTCCACCGTTTTGCCGTTACCCAGCGGAACATCTTCCGTGACATGGAACCCATTAAAAACGCGCCGGCGATTCTGCGTAAGCTCTCCAATCAGGGCATCCGTATTCGCATCATTACCCACCGGATATTCCTCAAATATTCCCACCGCGCATCCATCACCCAAACCGTTGACTGGCTGGACAACTACGATATCCCCTATTGGGACATTTGCTTTATGAACGATAAAGGCGCGGTAGGCGCTCACGTGTACATCGACGACGCTCCGGAAAATATCATCGATCTGCGCAAACAAGGCTGTAAGACCATCGTATTCAGCAACTCAACCAACCGGAATCTTCCCGGCCCAAGGGCCGACGACTGGCTCGAGGTCGAGCGCCTCGTGATGGAAGCCAGGGAAGAATGGAAAACCGGTACCATAGGTTTGTTCGGGAGCTGACAGCCTGTTGCGATTGTGGGTTTTTGCGTCACTTTGTGCCGCAAAACCACAACTTATGGGCCCCTGTGAACCTTCGGTTCCGCCGGTTTGTAAGGTAAATGGGAGGTTTTATGCGCGGAACGCAACAAACTGTCAGCGTCATGAACCTGGGGCGCTATTCCCGCCAGACGGCCTTTGTCAGGCTGGGAATCCGCGGGCAGCAAAAATTGTCCGCGGCGCACGCTGTAATTATCGGCATCGGCGCCCTGGGAACGGCGATTGCCAATAACCTGTGCCGGGCCGGCGTAGGGCGGCTGCGCCTTATTGACCGGGACTATGTGGAATTGAGCAACCTCCACCGCCAGACCCTTTTTGACGAAGCCGACGCGGCGAAAGAAACCCCCAAGGCCATAGCGGCCGGGGATCATCTTGCAAAGATCAACTCGGAAATTGCCCTTGAGCCGGTAATAGCCGACGTTAATTCATCAAATATTGAGGAACTGATAAAAGACGCCGATGTGGTGCTGGACGGCTCCGACAACCTGGAACTCCGGTTCCTCGTCAACGAAGCCTGCCACAAACGGCGCGTCCCCTGGGTCTATGGCGGAGTCCTGGGCAGCGCCGGAAACTGTATGACCGTGCTCCCCGGCGGCCCCTGTTTTCGCTGTCTTGTGCCTGATATTCCCGCTCCCGGTTCTTATCCCACCTGCAGCGCCGACGGAGTGCTGAACATGGCCGTTGGAATCATCGCCTCTATGGAATCCGCTGAGGCGGTGAAAATCATTACCGGTTCTCCGGCTCTGAATCGCCGGCTCTTTATCGTGGATGTATGGAACAATACGGCGGAATATCTGGAATTGCAAAAAGACCCGGACTGTGCGGTCTGCGGACACGGGGAATACGAGCTGTTGGGACATCTGGCGGAAAGCTGCACCATCAGCCTTTGCGGAAGGGATGAGTACCAGGTGATTCCGGGGAGAAAGACTCTCATTGATTTTCCCGAATTCGCGGAAAAGCTCCGAAGGGCCGGAAGCGTTTCCTATTCCCAATTCATGCTCAGTTTCAGCAACAACCGAATCGGATTCAACCTTTTTAGTGATGGCCGCGCGATCATCAAAAATGTCAAGGACGGCCGTTCTGCGCGTTCGGTCTATTCCGAATATATCGGGCTTTAGCGAACCGGGGTTTTTGCCGTCCATCGTCCTTACCACGATTAACACTAAATGGATTGACCCCTCCCCGGCCCTCAGGCTGCTCAAAGCCAACATTATAGGTATACGATAATGCCCAGATTATTTTAATCATGGGCGCTTGACACCATAGGCGTTAACTTATGCGGAACTAAAAACACACAGCTGAGGTTTTCTTTTCCGCTTTGAATCGGCACATGCCTGCGATAATTCTCCCATACATACATTCAGGTTGAGAGGACC
>JAISBR010000108.1 GCA_031266095.1 Treponema sp.
GGGGGAGGCCCTATGCAGACCGCCTTGTCCGCCATTTGAACCGGCAGACTATCTTTGTCCGCCGTTGAATATACCACAACGGTTTTAATACCCATCTCCCGGCAGGTACGGATAATACGGACCGCGATTTCCCCCCGGTTGGCGATAAGCAGACGTTTAATCAATTTGTTCCTTCTTGTGTGAACCTGTGCAACAGGCTCCTAGAGCCGACTGACTTCAAACAAGACCTGGCCGTATTCCACCAGTTCCCCGCCTTCGGCCTTGACCGCGAGGATTTCACAGTCAAACTCCGCTTCCAGATGGTTCATCATCTTCATGGCTTCCAGGATACAGAGGGTGTCTCCGGCTTTCACCTTTACGCCCGGCGTTACAAAGGGAGGGGCGCCCGGAGCGGAAGCGGCATAGAAGGTCGCCACGATAGGGCTTGTAATGGTTTCCCCGCCGGCGTCCGGACCCGCAGGGTTCCCGGTAACCGGGAGCCCCAGGTGTACCGCCCCCTCCGCTGTATTTACCGGCCCGGCCGGAACGCCTGTGGTTTCGGGCGGGAGCGCCGCCGGAATCGCGGCCTCCTGCCGCAAAGCCCGGATAGCGCTTTCTTTCCGCAGGATTATATGAAGCGATCCCTCTTCTATATCAAGCTCCGCCACCTGGCCGGCGCTAAATTTATCGATCAATGTTAGTATCATCTCATCATTCATAGAAACTCCTCAGTTTCAAAACTCCTCAGTTTCAAAACTCCTCAGTGTCTTGAGCTTGTTCCAAAACTGAAGTTCTGGAACAGCCTCCCTTTATTATAGTACCGGGTCCGGTACAGGCTTGGTACCGGGTCCGGTACAGGCTTGGATCGGGGTCCCGATCAGGCTTGGATCAGGGTCCCGATCAGGCTTGGATCGGGGTCCCGATCAGGCTTGGATCGGGGTCCCGATCAGGCTTAGGTCGGGGTCCCGTACAGGCTTAGGTCGGGGTCCCGTACAGGCTTAGGTCGGGGTCCCGATTAGGCTTGGGTCGGGGTCCCTGATATTCCGTCGGACTCACGTTATAGTACGGTTGACGGGTCTATGCCGGCCTCGTAGTCAATACCGGGAACATCGAAACCGTGAGCTTCGAGAAAATCATGTTTGAACCCGTTAATATCCGACGCGGTAAAGATATTCTCTTCGGTTACCGTTTCCATGCGGGCCAGGGTCTCCTTCTGAATATCCTCCCGCATTTCCCAGTCGTCCAGGCGTATGCGGCCTTCTCCGTCCACCGCGATTTTGCCGGGGTCTGATATTCCTTCGGGAGAGTAGAGCCTGTCCTTGTAGAGTCTGACGATTTGTTCGATACAGCCTTCATGGAGGCCCTTTTCCTTCATCACCTTGAAAAGGCAGGACACGTAGAAGGGGATGATGGGAATGACCGCGCTGGCCTTGGTTACCAGAGCTTTGTTGACTGAAACCCAGGCCCGCCGCGCCGGGCTGCTGCCCGGGCAACAGCCTGGGCAACAGCCCCTGGCGAAGCTCCCGTTGATGGCTTTGGCCGCCCGCTCCAGGTCCTCCTTGGCCCGGCCTATCGTACCGTTCTTGTAGATGGTCCAGGAGAGTTCCGGCCCTATGTAGGTATAGGCCAGGGTCTTTACCCCGGCGGCAAGGACCCCCTCTTTTTCCAGAGCTTCAATCCAGAGTTCCCAGTCTTCGCCGCCCATGACCTTGACGGTATTGGCAATCTCCTCTTCCGTGGCGGGCTCAACGCTGGTAACGGCAATCTTCCCGGTGAGCATGTCCATGGTCTTGCCCGTGTAGGTTCCCCCTATGGGTTTGATCACCGACTTGTACATTATCCCTGTCCGGGGATCGGTCCTGACCGGGGAGGCCAGGGAATAAATGATAAGGTCGATTTTCGCCGGTATTTTGGCGGCCGCCGCGACTTCCCGTATAGCTGCGGCAGCTTCGGCTTTTATTTCAAGGGAAAAGGCGTCCCCGTTCAGGGTTTTTGCCGGGATACCCGCTTTGCCGGCATCCAGATCGAAGGTCTTGTTGTTGTACCATCCCGGAGTCCCCGTCTTTGCAGCCGACGGGGCTCTCTCCAGGGAGACGCCTACCGTGGCCGCCCCGTACCCGAAGGCCGCGGCGATGCGGCTCGCGAGGCCGTACCCGGTAGAACATCCCAGTATCAGCGCAAGCCTGGGGGCCCCTTCCGGGGGGGCGTTCAAATGTTTTTTCGTATATTCTATCTGCCTCCGCACCACCCGGGCGCATCCCTGGGGGTGGCTGTTGAGGCAGATATTACTCCGTATCATTGGTTTTAGAATCATGGTTAGCTCCTGTTCATTTTTCATTCGAAACGAGGCAAAGCCATTCCGCTTCGGCGGCGAGTTCTTCGCCCACATAGGCTTTACCGGCCTGTTTGATCATCTTGCCTGAGACCCGGAGATTTTCGATCTCCGAGCGGACCTCTTCGCCGGGGCGTACCTGGCGGCGGAATTTCACTTTATCCACCGAGGCCAGAAAAAAGAGGGCGTCCCCGCCAAGCAAGCCCAGTTTCCGCAAGCCCGCGCCGCCCGACTGAGCCATGGTTTCCACCAGGATTACTCCGGGAACCACCGGATACGCGGGAAAATGACCTTTAAAAAAACATTCCCTTTCGGTAAAAACATGACGGGCGACTATCTGATCCTTATCGGCACTGAGTATCTCGTCCACAAACAGGAAAGGGTCCCGGTGTGGGAGCAAGGCTTCTATTTCCGGGGCCGTATGTTCGCTCATGGGTATCTCCTGAAAATTACCACTCCGTTGTGGCCCCCAAATCCCAGGGAACCTGAAGCGGCGGCATTGATTTCTCCATACCGGACTGTATTGGGCACGTAGTCCAGATCGCAGGCGGGATCGGGCTTGTCAAGATTGATGGTCGGAGGAAAGAAGCCCTCCCGTATGGCCAGGATGCAGGCAATGGCCTCTATGCCGCCGCCGCCGGCAATACAGTGGCCGGTCATGCTTTTGGTACTGGAAACCTTCATCCTGTAGGCGTGGGGGCCGAAGGCTTCTTTGATCATTCTGGTCTCCGTGGGATCGTTGATCTCCGTGGAGGTTCCGTGGGCGTTGTAGTACTGAACGTCCCCGGCCTCCATTCCCGCGTCTTCCAGGGCCCGTTTGATGGCCAGACTGCCTCCCTTGCCGGAAGGTTCCGGGGCGGTAATGTGATAGGCGTCGGCGCTGCCGCCGTAACCGGCAAATTCCGCCAGGATCTCCGCCCCCCGGGATGTGGCGTGTTCCTCGCTTTCCAGGACGAGTATGCCCGCTCCTTCGGCCAGGACAAAACCGTCCCGGTCCGCGTCAAAGGGGCGGCTCGCCTTTTCCGGCTCGTTGTTATGCTGAGTAGACAGAGCCTTGAGCATACCGAAACCGCCTACGGCAAAGGGGACGATGCAGGATTCGGTCCCCCCGGCAATCATCACGTCGCAGCGGCCCGCGCGTATGAGGTCCAGGGCCTGGCCCAACGCGTCGGTTCCGGAGGCACAGGCGGTTACCTGGGTATAGGCCGGGCCTTTGGTCCCGTAGAGCATGGAAATATTACCCGCCGCCTCGTTGCTTATCATCATAGGTACGGTAAGGGGCAGCATACGTTTGGGGCCCGCGTCGAAGAGTTTTTTAAAGGATTCGGAAACTACTTCAAACCCGCCTATACCGTTCCCCAGGACTATACCGGTCATTTCGCTCTCGCTTGTGATCCGTCGCTTTACGCCTTCCGGCGTTTCAAGGGTTTCCAGCAGTTTTGCCTGTTCCAGGGCCTGGCGCGCGGCGGCCGCCGCAAACTGGGTAAACCGGCACATCTTTCGGGCATCCTTTTTATCCATCCAATCCGAGGGGTTGAAATTTTTTACCTCCCCGGCAATTTGTGAATCAAAACCTTCAGGATCAAACTGGGTGATCCTCCCTATGCCGCTCTTCCCGGCAATAAGGGCGTCTCTGAATTCTTCCACCGAATTTCCTATGGGGGATAAAATCCCCATACCGGTTACAACTATTTTTTTCTTCATGCGATAATCTCCTTGCGCGTAACATCCACGCGTTTAACACCCGACCTCTATCCCTATAAGGATTGACCCACTATCGGAACTCATGTTACATAAACATTCCGCCGTCCACACTCAGGACCTGTCCGGTGATGTAGGACGCGCTGTCCGAGGCCAGAAATAAAGCCGTCTCCGCCACATCCTCCGGCGTTCCCGCCCGCTTCAGGGGAATAAGGGACAGCATCTTTGCCCTGGCTTCTTCGCCCATAGCGCCGGTCATGTCGGAGGTGATGTATCCCGGGGCTATGGCGTTGACCCGCACCCCCCGGCCGGCGGTTTCCTGGGCCAGACTCTTGGTCAACCCGATGAGTCCCGCCTTGCTGGAGGCGTAATTCGCCTGCCCGCCGTTCCCGTGGACGCCTACCACGCTGGACATATTGATGATGGCTCCCTGCCTCCGGCGTATCATGTCCCGGCCCACCGTGCGGGCAATCAAAAAGACGGCGGTTAGATTCACGTCCAGGACCTTTTGAAAATCTTCCAGAGTCATCCTGAAAGAGAGATTGTCCCTGGTGATCCCCGCGTTGTTCACCAGAATGTCAAATGTATCCGCCTCTTTAACCGCTCCGTTAACGATTTCTTCTACATCCGCCAAATTACCCAGGTCCGCGGTAATCCAGTGGAACTTACCCCCCGCCCGGCTTATCCGGCCGGCCAGATCATCCGGTTCCCTGGTTCCTATTCCCCAGACTTCCGCGCCTTCGGCGATGAACCGTTCCGCTATGGCCCTGCCTATACCTCGTGAAGCCCCGGTAACCAGGGCCTTTTTTCCTGTTAAACGCATATTGTCCATATTATTCTCCCGTTAAAGTAATAAAGTCTCGATTTCTTCCCGTTTACCCGCTCCGTAACAGGGAATGGCGCTCCCGGTATCCCGCCAGAGACCCTGGAGTACCCTTCCGGGGCCGGTTTCCAGAACCGCCTCGATATCGCCCCGTTCCGCGATGGCCGCCTCTTCCTGTGTCCAGCGGACCGGCTCGGTGATCTGCCTGAGGGCCAGGGCTTTGGCCTCAGTCCCGGAACGTACCTGACAGCCGGATACATTGGAGTAACAGGGGATGGCCGGGTCCCTGAACTCCGCCGCCTCAAGGATAGGGGCAAAAGCCGCCGCCGCGTCGCTTATAAGGGGGGAATGAAAGGGGCCGGTTACCGCCAGGGGGAGAACCCGCCGCGCCCCGGCTTCCCTGAATTTTGCCGCAGCCGTCTCCAAAGCTCCGGCTGTACCGGATACTACCGTTTGTTTTGGGGAGTTAAAATTAGCGGCGTAGAGCCCTTCGAGCTTCCACTCCGCGATAAGACCCTCTACCTTATCCGGGGCAAGACCGATGACCGCGGCCATACCGGGGGCCTTGCCGTCTTCAACATTCCCGGCCGAGGCATCCGCCTTAATGCGATCCGCCGATTCCTGCATGGCCCGCCCCCGGGCTTTTACCAGGCGGAAGCAGGCTTCCGCGGAAATGACGCCGGAACAAACTAGTGCGGCGTATTCGCCCAGGCTGAAGCCCGCGCAGAGCCGGGGGATTATGCCCCGCTCTCCAAGCAGGGCGGCGGCGGCCAGATTCACCAGGGTGATGGCGGGTTGGGAAATATCGCTGCGCTTCAGGACTTCCTCATCCGAATCCCGCAAGAGGGCCGCCATATCCCGGCCCATGACATCAGACGCCAGGGTAAAGAGGTTTTTTACCCCAGGCGAATCCAGGAAATCCAGACCCATCCCCGGATATTGGGCCCCCTGCCCGGGAAAGAAAAACGCAGGTTTAGTATTATGATTTACCATACAACTAACCCTCCCCCATAGGTTAATCCTCCCCCGAATCCTACGAGCAAGAGAAGGTCCCCCCGTTTAAGTTGGCCGCTTCTGTTGAGTTCGTCCAGGGCTATGGGAATGGAGGCGGAAGAAGTATTGGCATAGTCTTCGATATTCATGAA
>JAISBR010000138.1 GCA_031266095.1 Treponema sp.
CAGTAAAGCGGTACCGGTGGAGGAACTGGCCCGACAGGCACTAACAGCGTAATTTCTGGACCAGGAGCAGTCAGGGAAAAATCTGAAAAAACATCAGATTTCCCTTGACACGAAACATAGGAGTCGCATCGAACCGGAGGTTCGCAGTCGAAAAAGGAAGAGCAAAAAAGGACCTAAAAGAAAAAACGTATTCGACTTATTTGGCGGTTAAAACTTCTTCCAAAACATGGCAGTTTCCCGGAACATGAAAGTAAATGCCGATGCCCTGGCACCTGCGGCGGGGTTGTTGATTTGCGCCGTGAAACCTGTGTATAGTGGTGAAACCGGCGTACGGATGAAGGAGGCGGAACCAGTGGATTACGCGCAAGTATCGCTGCAAAAACATTTCGAATGGCGGGGCAAGCTGGAAACGGTCCCTAAAATGCCGGTACTGGACCGGAACGATCTATCCCTGGCCTATACCCCCGGCGTTGCCCAGCCTTGTCTTGAAATACAAAAAAACCCGGAAAAAATCTGGGATCTTACCGGGCGCTGGAATACTGTGGCGGTGGTTACCGACGGCAGCGCGGTGCTGGGCCTGGGTGATATCGGTCCCGAGGCGGGTATGCCTGTTATGGAAGGAAAATGCGTTTTGTTCAAGGCTTTCGGCGGTGTTGACGCGGTGCCGCTGTGCGTCCGCTCAAAGGATGTTGACGAAATTGTAAATACGGTGCGGCTGCTGGCCGGCAGTTTCGGCGGTATCAATCTGGAAGATATCTCCGCCCCCCGCTGTTTTGAGATCGAGCGTAAGCTCAAAACCTGCTGCGATATCCCGGTTTTTCACGATGACCAGCATGGAACCGCGGTGGTCGTACTGGCGGCCATGATCAACGCCCTTAATCTTACCGGTAAAAAGATGGAACACATCAGCGTAGTAACCAACGGCGCCGGCGCGGCGGGAGTGGCCATTATCAAGCTGCTCATAGCCATGGGACTTCAAGATGTTGTCATGTGCGACCGGCAGGGCGCTATTTACAAGGGCAGGGATAACCTGAACAGCGAAAAGGAAGAGATGGCGGAAATCTGTAACCGGGATATGAAGAAGGGAACCCTGGCGGACGTCATAAAAGGGGCGGATGTATTTATCGGCGTTTCGGCGCCCGGTACGGTAACTCCCGATATGGTACGAACCATGGCAAAAGACCCTATCCTGTTCCCCATGGCCAACCCGACGCCTGAGATCATGCCCGATGCGGCAATCAAAGCCGGCGCCGCAGTTGTCGGTACCGGACGCAGCGATTTCGCCAACCAGATAAACAATGTGCTCGCCTTCCCCGGTATTTTCCGGGGAACCCTTGATGTGCGGGCCAGCGACATTAACGATGAAATGAAAATCGCCGCCTCATACGCGCTGGCGGGGCTTATTCCGGATAACGAGCTGAAAGCCGGCTATATCATTCCCGCCCCCTTTGATTCCCGGGTAAAGGACGCGGTAGCGAAAGCGGTTGCCGAAGCGGCGGGCAAAAGCGGAGTAGCGAGAATTTAGGCTCTGGTGCCTGTCCCAAAACTAATTGACTATGCGCTCCCGCGCATGGTTTTGGGACAATCTCCATTAACTAAACTTTTTCCTGAGCGCCTCCGCCACGAGGGGAGGGGCCATACCGGCGAGGTTACCGTGAAAAGAGGCCAGTTCCTTGATGGACGAGGAATGGAGCACAAAATATTCCGGGGCGGTAGTCATAAAAATGGTCTCAATCCGGGGATCGAGGGCCCTGTTCATCATGGAAAGCTCGAATTCATAAGAAAAATCATCCATGCCCCGCAGCCCCCGGACCAGCAGCTTGATGCCCTGTTTCTGCAAAAAATCCACAATCAGGGTATCGCAGACCGTGACCGACACATTTTTCCGGTCCGCGGCAAGCTGTCGGAGCATTGAAATCCGTTCTTCAGCGGCAAAAAGGTACTTTTTCTGCCGGTTTTCCGCCACCACTACCAGCAGCTCATCAAAAACAGCGGCGGCCCGCTGGATGATATTGAGATGCCCCAGAGTGGGAGGATCAAAGGAACCTGGAAACGCGGCTTTTAACATACCCTGACCATAACAGGCAAGGGGGTATCGGTCAAGGGGAAGGCAATATTAAAATTAAAGAATTTCGGATAAAAGAGATTTGACAGAAAGCCCCTAATTCAATAAGATGTATTTATTATGAAGAGGTTGCAGATAGTCATACTATCTCTCTTTATGCTGATAACGCTCCTCTCCTGTGGCTCGGAGTCGGAACCGCTTTCCGGGCCGTCACCGGAAGTAATTTCCGCCCCTCTTCTCGGGGCAATTGTAGAGGAAACTCCCCCGCTTACACGGGAACCGGCTTTTAATCCTGTCGATATCAGCCAAGAGGTTTTTGATTCCACCAAGGTTGAGGTACAGAAGTTTATTATGGATCTTAACCAGATAATCCGGGGCAGAAATTACAATGCCTGGAGAACCGTTCTTTCGGATGACTATTTCCGAACGATTTCATCTTCCCAATTTCTGGCGACTATTTCCGACTTACCGGCTATGAAAACGAGAAAGATTGTCCTCAAAAACCCGCAGGACTATTTTAACTATGTAGTGGTCCCCTCGCGGGCTAATGATCGGGTTGATGATATTGAATTTTTGAGCCGAAACAGGGTTAAGGTATATACACTCAATGCAAACGGCGAGCGGCTGCGTCTGTATGACCTGGAACATACTGGAAATACCTGGATAATAATTAACTAGGGAATTTTGAAGGAGAAATACATGTTAATGAATAAGTGTTTTCTTACTAGTGTAGCGGCCTTCATCGTGGTATCCGCGGTGATGGGGCAGACTTCCAACCAGGAAATGTCGGTTGAGGAATCCTATCTTCAAGAATCTATTGAATTGATGGTTATTCGGGAGACAAGCCGGGCGGACAGCAGGGATCAGAAATTGGTAGCCCTTGAGTATATCAGTGAGGCTATCGGGCGCGGTAATAAAGGAGAGGATATCCGCGAGACCCTGGAATACCTTTCCATGGAAGGAGTGATGAACAAGTCAAGGGAGAACGGCCGCTTGATAAATAACTTCCCCGATGTGCGCCGGCAGGCGGTAAAATACCTGGGTGAGCTTGGAACAGCGGAGGCGAAAAACACCCTCCTCAAGGTGTGCCTTGCCGACAATGAGCCCATGGTGCTGCAGGAAGCGGTAAAGTCCCTTGGGGATATCGGCTTGAACGATAATGACGAAACGGTCAGCACGATCAGTTGGATTGTTAACCGCTTCGATGTGCTCAACCCCGATAACCTTCTTGCCCTTTCGGCGATAGACGCCTTTGCCAAAATCGCCGCGAAGAACAACGGTATCAAAGATCCTGCCGTCATACGGATTCTCCTCCGCATTTCCGATGGACTGTATATTAAACCGGTTCAGGAGCGGGCTAAGCAGCTGGTAATAGATCTGCGTAAATATAACGCCCCGGATCAATCCAGAAATTAGAAAATGATCCTGCTTTCATCGCCGGCCACCATGGGGAGTTTTTCTCTATGATGGCCGCAAAGTTGAAAACCGGGAAATTTATGACCAGCCGTCAGGCGGATTAATGCCGATAACAAACTTCTTGTCGGTGCTTCGGTCTTTTGATTTCTTGATTGGCCAGGAATATCCGCCTTCCGAGGCGAATGAAGGGCTGTCTGTATAGACATATACCTGTCCGGCATAGGTTCCCCCCGCCAGCGCCGAGGTAACTTTTACACTTGACGGATACAAATATCCGTTCATCTCGGTTACGATAATGTCCTGATTGACATAATTTTCAATTTCCACCTCAATTTTGTCTCTATCCACAAAGCGGATATCGTATATATCGCCGTTGTTTTGCTGCCAGGTGGCATAAGGCGGCTCTATCTTGATAATATCCGCCCGTCCCCGCGTTTCAGAATCCCTGCTGAGAGATTCACCCGGATTCAGCGTAAACGATTCCCCTGCCGCGTTTTTAAAGGTAATGGACCAGGAAGAATTGTTGGTGTACACCAGCGAGGGATACGTACCGGGATACGCATCGGATTTGCAGGAAGCATACACCAGAACTATCACCGTAAACAGTAAGACAGCCTTTTTCATAGTTTTCTTAAACATTCGGGATGAACAGACTTTGGTCATGTATCCATATACCATATATAAACAGCTTGGTCATCATCTCAGGATGATACCTGCTTGCCCCGCCGCCCACCCGGTATTTCCTCAGCAGCCTTTCTATCCCCATCGCGTCTGTCAGGCGTAAATTGACGCTCTTGCGTGGAGCGGCAGGTAATTAAGCTCAATGAGCCTCCGCCTGGCGGAGGCTCATGTCTCCGGAGAGGCACATGAAAGGAAGGTCTCTTCCCCGTGTTCCGAAAAATATCCCCGCCAGCATCGTTCAACTCCCGTCAGGTTCTCTTCCCGGTTCAGTAAGGTTTTAAGGTAATTCCCCCATTTTAGATTATCGCAAAAAAGGCTGAAAAACCGCCTCGTTCTGGAAAGATAGAATTCCGGCGGCTGACAGCGGGCCAGAAATTCCAAAAATCGCAGGCCGGTTTCCTCAAGATTGATGCAAAAATTCTCGTATGGGATGTGCGAAAGCCCGGAAGCGGATACGGTATCCGGGGCTTGCGCCTCAAGTATCCGCGCCCGGGCAAAAATCCAGGGCTGCCGTACCGCAGCCCGGCCCGCCATGACCGCGTCACAGGGACCGGCCGCCCGGCGGCAAAGCTCCGCTGCGGAAGCAATATCCCCGTTGCCGGCCACCGGGATATGGAGTTCCCGCCGCAAGCCGCCAACATAAGCCCAGCGGGCAAGGCGCTTGAACTTTTCTCCGGCGGTCCGGGGGTGGAGGATGATAAGATCTGTTCCCTCAGCCTCCAAACGACGGCAAAAACGAACCAAATACTCAAAATCATCTTGAAAACCGATACGGAGTTTGACGCTGAGCCTATGCCTGACCTTCCTCCGGACTTGAGAGACAAGCTCTCCTGCCCGGTCTATTGAGGCCATCCAGGCCACTCCGGCGCCGGTTTTACGGATTAGCGGGGCTGAACAGCCCATGTTGAGGTCGATTCCGGCGCATTCCCGCAGGTCCAAAAGGGCCGCGGCCTTGGCAATTTGTCGGGAATCGGCGCCTGTAAGCTGGTAGACCAGTTTTTCCGGCCGGGGGCCGCCGTCAATATACCAGGATTCAAAGGGAGCACCGGCCAGAAGAGCGCCGGCGCTGATCATTTCGGTAAAATACCCATCGCAGCCGCCAAAGCCTTCGATAAGCTCCCTCAGCGCCCGATGACTCAGTTCCGCCATTGGAGCCAGAAGAAAAGGTATGCTCATAGTTCTGAAGTTCAATATACTCTACTTGACTTGTTTCATTCTATGCCATACAGTATAAAGAATAGGAGCGTACCGCATGATAGCAAAGAGTGATATGCCCAGCATTAACGAGAAAGCGGCTGAGGGAATAAAACCTGAGGGTGTTCCATATCGGGTTCTCATCGTGGATGATTCGATGTTCATCGCAAAACAACTCGGTCAAATTTTTACTTCCGAAGGTTTTGAAATCGCGGATACTGCCGCGGATGGTGCCCAAGGGATAGAAAAATATAAAGCCCTGCACCCCGAGATAGATCTGGTTACCATGGATATTACCATGCCGGTTATGGATGGTGTTTCCGCATTGGAAAAGATACTGGAATTTGACAAGTCAGCCAATGTGATTATGGTCAGTGCATTAGGTAAGGAGGATGTAGTTAAAAAATGCCTCCTGATGGGCGCGAAAAGTTACATTGTCAAGCCGCTGGACCGGAAAAAGGTGCTTGAGCGGGTTGTCTCCGTCTTGAAACGATAACTCCGGCCCTATAGTCATTATGAAAGCACAACTCATTACAGAAGGCGTCTATTGTCTTCATGCAGATATTTATACGAACGACTTGTTTGAGGGGATTTGGCCCATCCCCAAGGGCGTTTCTCTTAATGCTTATATTGTAAAGGGTGAAAAAACTGCCCTCATCGATCTGGTTCGGGATTGGGCAAGCGCGCCTAAACAGCTTGCGGACTGCCTGTCTTCCATCGGATTGTCTTTTTCGAATATCGACTATCTGATCCTCAATCATCTGGAACCGGATCACACGGGCTGGCTTAAGGAATTCAGGGAGATGAATCCGGGGGCGGAGATTCTCGCCACCCCAAAGGGCTGTAACCTGATCAAGTGTTTTTACAAGGTTGAAACCGGACTGCGGCCGGTCAAAAACGGAGATACGCTGGATTTGGGGGCCGGCAGGGTTTTGAGTTTTTTGGAAACTCCCAATATCCACTGGCCGGAGACCATGATCACCTGGGACCTGTCCTCCGGTGTCCTTTTCACCTGCGACGCTTTCGGTTCTTTCGGCGCCCTGGGGGAACGTGTCTTTGACGATGAATTTGAGGAGAGCGAGCACGCTTTTTTTGAGGAAGAATGCCTGCGTTATTACGCGAATATTGTTTCCTCTTTTTCAAGTTTTGTTGAAAAGGCGGTACAAAAAACGGCGGACTTACCCGTCAAATGTGTCGCCCCCAGCCATGGTATGGTCTGGCGACGGGAGCCGAAAGCGATAATCGACCGTTATATGACGTACGCTTCATGGGCCAAGGGGCCGGCGGAAAAAAGTATCGCCGTTATCTGGGGTTCCATGTACGGCAATACCGAGGCCGGGCTTAATGCCGTTGTCCGGGGTATTGAAAGAGAAGGGGTTCCCTGTACCAAACGTAAAATTCCGGACGAAAATATCTCCTGGGTGTTGATGGATGCCTATAAAAGTTCCGCGCTGGTGCTTGCCATGCCCACCTACGAGTACGCCATGTTCCCCCCTATGTCCTACATACTGGACATTTTCCGGCGCAAGCATATTTATGGAAAAAAAGTGCTGCGTATCGGTTCCTGGGGTTGGATCGGAGGGGCGAAAAAAGACTACGAAGCGGCCATAGAAAGCCTCAAATGGGAGAGTATTGAATCCTACGAATGGCCGGGTTTCCCTGCCGCGGAAGACCTGCGGGCGCTGGAGGAACGGGGAGCGGAACTGGCGCGGGCGGTCAAAAGCCTTTAACAGGCCGGCGGTTCAGTCGGCCAAGGGCAAACTGATAATGAGACGGAATCCCTGGGGGTTTATGTTCTCGGCGATGATCTCTCCGCCTATTTTTTTGACAATATTGTAGGAAATCGAAAGCCCCAAGCCCATATGACCGGAAGCGCCCCGTTTTGTCGAATAAAAGGGCAGAAAAATAGATTTTAGTTCCCCGGAAGGGATCCCCGGTCCGGTATCCTCCACCGCCAGCTCCGTCAACCTGTCGCTTTCTTTCCGCTCAACATAAACCCGCAATTCCCCGCCTTCCGACATGGCCTCTATGGCGTTTTTGAAAAGATTAAGAATTACCTGCTTCATTTCGATCTTATTGGATCTGACTACCGCTGCGGCGGAGGCGGGCTTCCATTTAATTGAGATTTTCCGATGCCGGGTGTTGTACCGAATCAGATTGATAATATCATCCAGAAGTTCATTGAGATCGATATTCTCCATATCGATCCCTTCCTCATCCCCAAAAGAAATAAGATTCTTGATAATGTGTTCAATAGCCTCAGCCTCAGATTCCAGCCGCTCCACCGTCTTGAGCGTAGCCGGCTCACTAAGGCTGAGTTTGAGGGTGTCGGCGCACCGATAAATGGTTTCCAGGGGGTTATTGATTTCATGGGCGACACCGGCGGCCAGAAGCCCAACCGAGGCAAGACGTTCGGAAAAAACTATGCGCTCTCTAAGCCCCTGCTGTTCGGTCGTATCATTAATTATGAGTATACAACCGATGTATCGCAGGCCGTCCTTTATAGGCGACAGGGTCAGATCGATGATATGGCGTTTATCCTTAAGATCAAGCCCCAGATCAAAGGCGGTATAGCCCCTGCCCTCGGATATAGCGTCCAGAAGATACCGGGAAGCTTCCATGCCCGTAAGGGAGGGAAGTACCTCGGTGATATGCTTGCCAAAAGGGGAACTGTCCCCTAAACCGAGGTAATCCAGGGCTTCCTTGTTCATAAGTTTGACATATCCGGAGTGATCTACCACTATCAGGTTTAAGGGGAGCCGTTCCAGAATAGCTTCGTTATACTTGAGGAATTCATAAAACTCCCGGTTGATGTTCCGGCGCTGTGTGTTCTCTGAAATCTGGGTATATGCCAGTTTAATGAGACTGACTTTATCAATATCCCGAACCGATTCAGTAATAAGTGCCCGGCCGTCACGGATTATCGTAACCCGATCGGCGAATTCATAAATATCATCGATTCGGTGAGTAATAAAAAGTACCGAAGAGCCGCCCTTAACCAGCCTGCGCAGGTGATTTCGTACCCGGATAAGATCAACCGCCGCGAGCTTTTCCAGGGCCTCGTCAAGAATGAGCAGTTCAGGTCCGGGGTAGAGGTGACGGATAATATCAATGAGAACCCGCTCGGAGAGGGACAAGTCCGCCGCTTTTTTTCGGGCAGAGATAGAGACCCCCATGGAGGACAGGATTTCTTCCGCAGCGGCAAGAATCTTGTTGGGGCTGAAAAAGCCTCTGGGAAATACGGTCGGACGATTTACAAAAAGATTATAAGCCACTGATTGATAACTGAAGAGTTCATTATCCTGGGATACCATTTCTATCCCCAGATTTCGGGAACTATTTACATCAGGCAGTTGACGAACACACCCCTTCCATAAAATCATTCCTTCCCCAGGCTGGATCATGCCGCTCAGAACACGGGCAATAGAAGATTTTCCCGCTCCATGTTCCCCAACCATGGCATGGATTTCTCCGGGGATTATGGAAAGAGAAAGATCATCCAACACCAGGAGATTTTCATAGGACACCCGTATGCCCCGCAGCTCCGACAAATGCCGGGAGCTGTCTGACGGATTACCAAATGTCGAATAAACGACCGCGTCAGATGTCATACCGCTTCAGCTTTTTATAGAGAGTGGAACGGCTCATGGAAAGCCGTTCCGCCGTCCGGACTTTATTATAGCCTTCCTCACTCAATATCCTGGCTATACAGGTCATTTCAGCCTGTTCCAGAGGACTCCCTTCGACGAAAGACCGGCTTTTTCCAACGCTTATCGAACGAGGCAGATCCCCTGCCTGCAGCGCCGGCCCCTCGCAAACCGTACAAGCATACGATATAGCTCCCCGGAGTTCCCTGACATTTCCCGGCCATTTATAGTCGCTGAGAACTTCTATCACTTTCTCGCTCAGTTCCGGGCTTTGGCGTCCGCTCTCGGCAGCATACTCGGCGATAAAATGCCGGGCCAGCGGGATAATATCTTTCTTCCTTTCCCGTAAAGGCGGCAAATAAAGAGTGGCCGCGTTAAGGCGATAGAGAAGATCACTGCGGAATTTTCCTTCGGCGGTGAGCTGTTCCATATTCTTGTTGGTAGCGGCGATAAACCGGACATCCACCTTGAAGGTTTCTTTCCCTCCGACCCGGCGGACTTCCTGATTCTGTAGTACTCTGAGGATCTTTGCCTGACTGGAAAAGCCCATATCGCCTATTTCGTCCAGAAACAGGGTACCCCCGTTGGCTCGTTCAAATACGCCGGGGAAACGTTCTATTGCTCCGGTAAAAGCCCCCCGCTCATGACCGAAAAGCTCGCTCTCCAACAAGGATTCAGAAAACACCGCGCAGTTAATTCGATGCAGGGGCTTTGCGGCCCGTGAAGATTCGGCGTGGATTAATTCCGCAAAGAGTTCTTTACCGGTCCCACTTTCCCCGCATATCAGGATGGGCAGATTAGAAGCGGCCAACTTTCGGGATCTGGCCAGAAGGGCTTCCAGTTCCGGCGAATGGGTAGTGATGGATTCCGTTCCCAAAGCAGCCCGGCGTAGAAGGGCATTCTCTTTTTCCAGCCGGGATATGCGCAGGGCATTTTCCACGGTTTTGAGGAGTTTTTCGGTTTTGATAGGTTTTTGCAAATAGTCAAAGGCCCCGTGTTTGATGGTCTCCACGGCGGTTTCCACGGTACCGTAGCCGGTAATGACAATCACCGCTATATTCGGATCCGTTTCCAGGAATTTGGGCAGCAGGGATACCCCATCCTCGTCTCCCAGCCGAATATCCAGAAGTATCAGGTCCTTCGGTGATTCCTGGAGAGCCTTTAGGGCGGCGGCGGAATTGTGAGCTACCGATATCTCATAATTTCTCATCCTAAGGCTTTCACCCAGGCTGTCGCAGAGAGGCGGATAATCATCAACTATCAATATTGAGGGACGAGTGTTCATTTTTCGTACAGCACCTTGCATAATTGTATGGATAGTATACATCGATTTTATGAAAAGAGGAAACAAATTTTATTTTTTTTGATTTTGACGCTCAAAGTTCTGGAATATTTCGCATTTTTTACTTTTTATTACGGTATTTTGCAAATTTAGAAAAACGTTTTAGTTGGCACATTTATTGCTTAAATCCTGCAAGGATAGAGATGTGTCTGAATTATTACGTATCGAACGAATAAATAAAAACTTCGGCGGTATACAGGCTTTAAGAGACGTGAGCTTTTCTATTGAGGCCGGGAAGGTCTGCGCTCTTATCGGCGAAAACGGGGCTGGGAAAAGTACCCTGGGGAAGATTATCGCCGGGGTTGAACGCGCCGATTCGGGGACCTTGTATCTTGAGAATGAAGAATTTGCCCCTCAAAACCCTTTGGACGCTCAACGCCGGGGTGTCGCTATGATCTTCCAGGAACTGGATTTGTTCCCCAACCAAAGCGTAGCCGCGAATCTTGCCTTGGGTAATTTGGAACTGATGAACAAAAAGCAAAAGATCATAAACCGGAAAATTCTGGAGACAACAGCCCGGCCCTGGCTGGACAAGGTGGGGCTTCATATTAGCTCGGATCTTCCTCTCAATACCCTTCCTATTGCCCATATCCAGATGGTGGCCATTGCGCGGGCTTTAAGTATGAATACCCGGCTCGTTGTTATGGACGAGCCCACCAGCGCCCTCACCGAGGAAGCTATAGAGATACTGTTCAATACCATTACCAGATTGACCGAGCAGGGCGTTACTGTAGTATATGTGTCCCACAAGATGGATGAGATTTTCCGCATAGCCCATTCAATCGTAGTTATGCGGGACGGGGAGTATATCGGCGCGCGGCTGAAGTCCGAAACAAACGTCAATGAAATTATTTCCATGGTGGTCGGCCGTCCTTTCGAGGCTAAGGCACAGTCTTCAACACATGTTACCGGGGAGACCCTTCTTTCGGTCCGGAACATCAGTACCCGTAAGCTTTCTGGTGTTTCTTTTGAGCTTAAGGCCGGAGAAGTACTGGGCATAGCGGGGCTGGTGGGTTCCGGACGTACTGAGTTGGGACAGGTCATGTTTGGCCTCGATGATCTGCTGGAAGGGGAAATGAGCTTCAAGGGCCGATCCTACGCGCCCCGTTCTCCGCGGGATGCCATGAAAACGGGTTTTGGCCTGATACCCGAGGATCGAAAGAAAGAAGGACTCTTCATTCAGCAGTCGGTGTCGGATAACATGGCTATTTCCATTACGGAAGAAAATCAGCGCATGGGTTTTGTGCTCAGGGAATCTATCGCCGCCAATGTAACGGATATGATTGGAAAAACCAGGCTTAAGGCGGCAACCCCCCGGGTGGGTGTTAATACCTTAAGCGGCGGAAACCAGCAAAAAGCCCTGGTTTGCCGCTGGCTCATGGTTGATCCCACCATAATCTTTCTGGATGACCCGACTCGCGGTGTGGATGTGGGGGCAAAAGAAGACATTTACGAAATTATCGGCGTTCTCGCAAGCCGGGGGAAAGGCATATTCTTTGTCAGTTCGGAACTTCCCGAACTGCTGCGCTGCGCGAACCGGATTATGGTCTTACATGACGGCAGGATAGCGGGGATTGTGGACGCTCAAAAGACAGATCAGCACGAACTTATGAGGCTCGCAATGGGATACGGAAACAAAAAGGAGGCGGCCGTAAATGGCATCTCGATTCATTGAATTAATCAACTCACGGCGGAAAATTCTATCCGCGGCGGGAAATTTCCAACAGGTTATAGGCCTGGTCCTGCTCTTCATCATCGCGGCGCTTATCAGTCCTGTGGCCCGCCGGACCGGGCAGAACATATTTCTCTCCGCCGCTAACCTGACAGACATAATGCGGCAGGTATCTGAAAAAGGAATCATCGCCCTTGGCATGACTTTTGTGATCCTTACCGGCGGTATTGACCTGAGCGTTGGTTCCCTTCTTGCTCTGTCGGCGACTTTTACGGCCAATACGCTGACCTATTGGAAAACAGGCATGGCCTGGCCGTTGGAAATTGCCATAGTTATCATTATGGCCCTGGCGATCTGTACCGCTTTCGGGACGCTGCAGGGAACCCTTATTGCCAAACTCAAGGTTCAGCCATTTATTGTCACCCTGGCCGGGATGATAGGAATACGCGGATTTGCCCGCTTCCTGACGACCAACTCGAATATTGATATCGGCTTCGGCAATGATATTTCGGCTCTCTTCGCCAAAACCATTCAGAATAAAGCGATTGTTATTTGTACTTTTATAGTACTGGCCCTTATCTTCGGCACAGTCCTGGCCAGGACCGTCTTTGGACTGCAGGTGAAGTCTGTAGGCGACAACCCGGTGGCAGCCCGTTACGCGGGGCTTCCGGTAACCAAAACATTGATTTTCACTTACGCGATTTCCGGTTTTCTTGTCGGCATCGCCGGGGTTCTTCACTGTGCCCAGAACCATCAGGGAAATCCCAACGACGGAATGTCTTATGAACTGGACGCTATTGCCTCGGTTGTTATAGGCGGAACCAATATGTCAGGGGGAAAAGGGTCAATCACCGGAACCATTATCGGCGCGTTTATTTTAGGAATACTGACCAATATTTTCCGGCTTAAAGGCGTTGATATTAACGTAGAAATGATGTGCAAATCGGTGATCATTGTTATTGCCGTATGGCTTCAAATGCCCCGTAAAACAAGGGGGTTTAAAAAACAGCCGGCAAAGGGGAAATGACCGATCCTGGATCGGTTTAAAATATTTTTTGGAGGAGAAAATGAAAAAAGCGTTAGCAGTTGCCATTATCCTTCTGGTTGTGGCAAGTTTGGTTTTCGCCGGTGGGCAGAAAGCCGCTAGTGGGAAAAAGCTGGTCATCTTCAGCCAGTGTAACAATGCGGAGCCTTACCGGGCGGCGCAAAACGCCTCATTCCAGCAGCTCTGGGCGCAGTACCCTGATGTGCAGTTTGAGATCATGGACGCTCAGCAGGACAATTCTACCCAGGTATCCCAGATTGAGACCGCGATCCGCCGGACTCCCGATCTTTTGATCGTGGCCCCTAACGAGAGGGCGCCCCTTTCCGATGTGATGGGCAGGGCAAAACGAGCCGGCATTCCGGTGATTTGTCTTGAACGGGATATTGTGGATAGTAATAACTTCGATACTTGGATTATGAGTGATAACCGGTCCATCGGCAGACTGGTCGGTGAATTTATCGTCGATTACCTGACCAAGAAGTACGGCAGTCCCACCGGAAACGTCGTGGATATGCAGGGCCTCCTCGGTGTAGAAGGTGAAGAGAACCGGCGCGAAGGCGCCTGGGATGTGCTCAAGCAGTATCCCAACATCAAGCAGGTTGCCAAGGCCGAAGCAAAGTGGCTTCAGTCCGACGCCCGGGACCGGATGACCGAAATTCTCCGCGTCCAGCCCACTATCGATGTACTGTATGGTCACAATGATCCCATGGCTATTGGAGCATATCTTGCTGCGCAGGAATTGGGCCGTGAGAAAGAGATGATCTTTATCGGTGTTGACGCCCTTAACGGCGAAGCCGGCGGGATTAAAAAGGTAATTGACGGAGTCCTTTCCGCCAGCTTCATTTATCCGCTCTGTACCGACAAGGCGGTGGAAATTGGCTATAAGATGATAAGCGACGCCAGCTTCAAGCCCGAAAAACAATATGAGGTAACATCTCAGATGATTACCATAGAGAACGCCGCCTCACTCTACAGGCCCTGACAAGGTTTCCAATTGAATCCAGCCCCGCCCGCAAGGCGGGGTTTTTTCTGGGGTACAATTTCTTTTTCGGGGCATTTAGGCAGCCATGATAAAGTCCCGAACCGAAGCACCCCAGCTCCCGCTTTCTTCTTTAGCCTTTAGCGTTACCAAGCCCCGTTTTTTCAAAACCGCGGTTTTGCAAGAGCGAGTACTTAAAAATGCGTGTTTCGCAGCCTGCGAACCGAAGGCTCGTTGGCGGGAAACTGCAAGAGCCGGTACAAAACCAACTAGATTTGCGAGAGGTTCTATGGTTTAATGAGTAACAGAGTGGAGGCAATCTATGACTTTGAGTAAAAGCAGTATTTCGGTATTGATTACCGGCGTAATCATCGGCGCTGCGGGAATCGTACTCGCGTTTTTCGGAAATCCGGCTAACATGGGTATATGCGCCGCTTGTTTTATCAGGGATATTGCGGGCGCGCTCGGTTTTGACAGCGCGGCGCCTGTTCAGTATCTAAGGCCGGAAATCCCGGGATTTGTACTTGGCGCTTTCGCCATTGCGGTCGTTACCCGTGAATGGCGGGTAACTTCGGCAAGTTCCCCGCTGATACGTTTTGTAATCGCGTTTTTCATTATGATAGGCACGCTTGTTTTTCTCGGCTGCCCGCTGAGGCTGGCGTTGCGTCTTGGCGCGGGTGATATGAATGCCCTTATCGGGCTTCCGGGGTTTATCGGCGGCATATTCGCGGGCAGTATGCTGCTTAAAAAGGGGTTTTCGCTTGGCGCCGGCGATACAGTCCGGCCCAAAAACCTTTCAATAGCCAATGGGCTTGTAATGCCGCTTTTGGCGGTCCTGCTGCTGGTCTTCCTTGTTTCCCGTCCCGCTTTTATACGATTTAGCGATCAGGGACCTGGTTCACAGCACGCGCCTATACTCATTTCACTTCTTTTTGCAATCGTTATTGGTGTTTTTTGCCAAAAGAGTGATTTCTGCATTGCGGGAGGCATCCGCGACATGTTTCTAATCCGCAAAGGCTGGGGATTTGCCGGTTACATTGCGATTATAGCGGCCGCGTTTGTCGGTAATCTCATACTTGGAAAATTTAAACTTGGTTTTGAAGGGCAGCCGATAGCCCATAGCGATTTTCTCTGGAATTTTCTCGGTATGTTTTTAGTCGGTTATGGCTCGGTTTTGATAGGGGGATGTCCGCTGCGCCAGCTGGTAAAAGCCGGAGGAGGCAGCACCGATGCGGGTATAGCAATAATCGCCTTTATTATAGCGGGCGCTACAGCGCATAATTTCGGACTTGCCGCTTCCGCCTCCGGTGTTCCGCTTAATGGAAAAATAGCAGTCATTATTGGAATTATAATTGTTTCAGTCTTCGGTATTTTTTGCCGTAAGAAAGCATGATTTTTTTGCCGGTTTTTTCAGCTGTTTACAGTCCGCTTGAGTGCCAAAACCATTCAGGCGGGCCAGGGGCTTAAACTGAGTTACGGTACGCCGCACCCTCATTCCCGTCCCTCTGTACTTTCAAGACACTTCGCCTTACGTTCAACACTCATCCGACAGTTTCCGGGATGCTCTCCCGAGCGCTTCTATGACGCTGATAGTCAGTTTTCGTTCGGCGTGAGTTGCCTCAAATTGTTAGGTATCCTCTCCCGTAGGATACCCCAAGTATATCATACTTTCCCGTTTTGTCCCGAAAAAGAAATTGCCTCCGCGCACAAGAACAGGCTGGCCAGACAACCCGGCTGCTTGTCTCACCCGTCCCGGTGTTTAAATAAAATGAGCCACATTTTTTTCCTCAAGGAATCCGCTTATCCGAGCCACCGTATAGGCGGCAAAGGAGCTTATCGTTACGTCGAGAAAGGTACCCACCGCGATGAGGTAGAAGGCCAGGGGTTTGAGGATTAAATAACCCGCCTCAAAACCCCGGCCGTAGGCAAGGCAGAGCGCGGCCAGGGCTGTCCATGCGCCGTCTCCGGGGTGGCGGGCCAGGAGGAAGGAAATGAGAAAGGCCCGCAGGCCGATGGATACCAGATCAAGGGCAGGTATCTTCAAATAGGAATAAGACTTGATGATCACAATAAACGCGGCCGCCGCGACCACGGCGCTGCCGGCGCGGCAGAAGGCGCCAAAGAGGGTCAGCGTTACCATGTTGGAACGCCGCCGGATGCCGAAATTTTCTTTGGTATGCCTTATCAGTACCGGAAGGGAAAAATTAATATCTCCAGAAAAAAATGCCGCCAATGCCGGCCCCAGGGAACCGTACAGAACAATCCAGGGATTCACCCGGGGTTTCAAAAAATAGAGAAACAACGGCAGAATACAAAAACCGAGCGCAAAGCTGAAAGCGCCCAGGAGGATAATGAGGTCCCGAAAAACTTCCGCGCGCAGTACTGCATGAAAACGGATCGCCCAGTAAGCGGCGAGCACAATGATGATAAACCCGATGATCTCGGAAAAGAATGACGCGATATGGTAAAAAATACGGGAAAGAGAATCTGCAAGGGCGATCACCGGCTTGGTATAGTTGCGGTCATAGGACAGGCCTATGCCGAAGAAAAAGGCAAATACGCAGATGGGAAAAAGATACACCCCATCACCGGCCAGAACGCTGAACATATTCGAAGGGAACAGATCGGTAATATTCTCCGCGGTGTTAAGGCTTATCACCTCAAGCTGTTCCACCCCTTCAATCGGTATCCGAGCCGGAACAAAAAACAGCGTAGCTAAAATCCCCGAAGCAATAATAAACAGAGACACACCGATAATGAACAGGAAATTTTTGAACACCAGCGGCCAAAACTGACCGTCCTGACGGAGTTCATAGACGGCGATAGTGAGGGAAAAAAACAGAACCGGGACAACCGCATACCGGCCAATACCCAGCGCCAGTTTCTCAAGCCATGTCAGCGCGGACAGTAGTGTCTGGTTACCGCCGGGCAGCAGAAAACCAAGTACAATGCCCAACACAGAGCCGACCAGTAGTTTTATCCAGACCTTCATTAGCTAAGCATACTTGATATAAGGGCTGAGAGACAAGGCAGGGCCGGCGCATATCAGGGCAACAGCATTTACTTTTAGGTAAAGGAAGAACGGAAAGGAACCGACAAATAAAAATTCGAGCAAAAAATGACGAAGATATCCATGGGGAGGAAGCTATGGATATTACCGAAGCGGATATCATCCGCATGAAAGACAGTCTTTCCCCCGAAGGTCCGGCTGATCCGCCTATTCTCCCCCTGTTACATTCCTCAGCCATTTGCCGCTACGCAGCCGCCAAATCCCCGGGATCACTTTGAAACATTCCTCTGAGCTGAGGCAGAGGAATATCACCCATACCGGCGCCTTGAAGAAAAAGCTGGCGGCGGCGGCAAGCGGCAGGGCAACCGCCCACATAAAAACTACGTCATAAATAACGCAAAAGACAGTATCGCCCCCAGCGCGGCAGATCCCCACCACCATGTCCATGTTAAAAGCACGGAAGGGATACGTAGCGCCCATGATGATAAACATAACCCGCGCGCTGGCAATGACATTCTTATTTACATTGAAAACCAGCGGAAGGAAAGGAGAGAGTAAGAGCAGTACGCCGGCCGCCCCTATCGCGAGTATAGGTGAAAAGAGGACAATCCGTGACGCATACTCCCGGGCCTTCGCCTCGTTACCTTCTCCTATCTTCTTGCCGATGAGTACCGCTACACCGTTCCCCAGCCCGATAAAGAGTACCCAGGTAAGCTGATTGACCGTACCGGCGATATTAAAGGCGGCAATGGCATCGGTATGGGTCCGGGCAAAAATCAGGTTCTGAAGGCTCACCCCGGCGGACCAGATTATCTCATTGATCAATACCGGAAAGACTATGAGAACAAAGCGCCGGATATACGAAGCACTGAATCCCATCAGTTCCCGAATACTACCGGCGGGCGGATATTTGTGGATATAACTTGCGCATAACAGAATTATCATTTCGATAACCCGGGCAACTACCGTAGCCGCTGCCGCTCCCCGTACCCC
The DNA here is from genome assembly GCA_031266095.1 of Treponema sp. The sequence goes on from JAISBR010000138.1 coordinate 18,045, forward strand.
CATGGCGGGAAAAGGACCGGCACCGAAGATGAGACAGTAGTTCAGCACGGCATTGATCGACAAGGCAACAAAAGTAGCCGCCATGGCAAGGCGGACCTTTTCCACCGAGCGGAGGGTTTGCATAAAAACCATGCTTATCCCGAAGGGGATGAACGAAAGAGATAATACTCGCAGATATTCGATCCCAACGGTAATAACCGCGGAGTCCCGGGAATAAATGCCGATGATTCTCCCCGGCATCAGGACGGCCGCCAATGTAACAAAACCGGCGCCGAATAAGGCCAAAATAAGGCAGAAGCCGGTATTTTTTCGGATTCCCTCTATATCCCGTTTTCCCCAGAACTGAGCGGTAAAGATCGACGCCCCGGAACAGAGACCAAAAAGCGCGAGATTATATAGAAAGAAAACCTGATTAGCCAGCCCGACGGCGGCTATTTCCACGGTACCCAGCCGGCCTATCATTACCGTGTCCAGCATATTCACACTGGAATTGATAAAATTCTGAAACATGATAGGAATAGCAATGGCAAAGAGATCCCGGTAAAATTGCCGGTCATTGAAAAGGGAGGAAAGCTTCATGTTAGTCTATATACCCTATCAAAAATTTAATATATTATAAAGCTAAGAGTGTCCGGATCGGCTTCATTCCCGGAATTTTCTCATGTTTTTTCAAAGGATTTACCATGAATTACAGCAGCTCCTTTATTCCCACCCTGCGGGAAGTTCCCGCAGACGCGGTAATCGCCAGCCACCGGCTCATGTTCCGCGCGGGGATGCTCCGCAAACTCGCCAGCGGTCTCTTTACCTATTTACCCCTGGGGTTTCGTTCTTTTCACAAGGTAGAGCAGATAGTCCGCGAAGAAATGAACGCGATCGGCGCCCTGGAGATCAAGCCCACTGTGGTTGTACCAGGTGAAATATGGAAGGAATCCGGCCGCTGGTACGCCATGGGTGAAGAGATGCTGCGGACAAAAAACCGCCTGGGAGGCGACTTTGTGATTTCTCCTACCGCCGAGGAAGCTTTTACCGCCATTGTCAGGGACGAGCTTTTCAGTTACCGCCAGCTTCCCCTCACCCTCTACCAGATCAATACCAAGTACCGGGACGAGATCCGCCCCCGTTACGGTGTCATGCGGGGCAGAGAATTTGTTATGAAGGACGCCTATTCCTGGCACACCAGCGACCAAAGCCTGGATGACGTCTACCAGGCCATGGGCCGGGCTTACCGTCGGGTTTTCAAGCGCTGCGGTTTGACGGTAATTCCCGTAAAGGCCGATTCCGGCGCGATGGGTGGCAGCGGTTCCGAGGAATTCATGGTGGAAAGTGCGATAGGTGACAACACCCTGATCCTCTGTAAACAATGCGAGTATGCCGCCAACGTGGAAAAAGCGGGCTGTAAACCTGATTTCAGCCCTAGGCCCTCGGTTGAGCTTGCCAGGAGCGCCGCTGCCGAAATTCCTCCTTATGAAAAGATCGATACCCCCGAAGTCAAAACCATAGACGAGCTTTGCGCCTTCCTTAAAAACAGCGATGACGTAGCGAGCGGCGGCTCTCCCCTGAACGCCAAACGCTTTATCAAAACCCTGATCTACGAGGCGGTGAACGTGGAACTGGATCTCTCCAGCGCGCCCGGCTGCGAAAAACTTGAGCGAAAAAAACCCGGGACTGAGACATCGCCGCAAAAAGACGGCGCTACGGTCTATCCCAAAGCGTTTTTCGCCGTAGCGATCCGAGGCGACCTGGATGTGAATGAGGTGAAACTCGCGGCTATTCTTAAGGCCAGAGAAGTGGGCCTTGCCTCCGACAGCGATGTAGTACGGCTGACAGGCGCGCCGCTGGGTTTTGCCGGTCCTGTGGGTCTCAACACCCTACCCGTTATTCTGGACCACACCGTTACCGGTATGAACGATGCCATTACCGGCGCACTCGCTAAAGACCTGCACTACCGGCATGTCGCCTATGGCCGGGATTTTGAAGGCTGGATAATCGAAGATCTGCGTACCGTCAAGTCCGGCGACCGCTGTTCTCTCTGTGGCGGCGAACTGTACGAAAAAAAAGGTAACGAGCTGGGACATATCTTCAAGCTGGGCTACAAGTATACCCGTTCCATGAACGTGAGCTATTTGGATGAAAACGGAAAAAGCTGTACCCCCACCATGGGCAGCTACGGCATCGGCATTGACCGGACCCTTGCCTCAGTAATTGAGGAACATCACGATGATGTGGGCATCATCTGGCCCACATCGGTGGCGCCTTATCACGTTATTATTATTCCCATTAAATACGAGAGCGCGGTAAAAGACGCAGCGGACAACCTTGCCGCCGAACTTGAACAGGCCGGCATTGAAGTTCTTCTTGACGACCGCAGGGAACGGCCCGGAGTCAAGTTTAACGACGCGGACCTTCTCGGCATTCCCTGGCGGATAGTAGTCGGCGACAAAGGCCTTGCCCAATCAAGCCCCCAGGTTGAGGTTAAACGCCGTCCCGAAAAGGAAAATGTTATGCTCGAACTGGACAAGGCCGCGGCGGAGCTTGTGAAGAAAATCAGAGAAGAGCTTACGGAGTTGAATGGATAGACTTACGGGATTATGTATGGTATGCCGCATTTTCGATTTACCGCAGCAGAATCAGGTTCGTATACAACTTGGGCCAATTTCAGAATAATCAGTTTTGAAATTGGCTCACTTGACTTATTATGATTTTTACGGTATTTATTTGGGACAGGCTCTTACAACCTGGAATTTTCTGGATTCTAAGCGGGGATATAGCTCAGTTGGTAGAGTGATAGGTTCGCAATCTATAGGCCGGGGGTTCGAATCCCCCTATCTCCATTCGTAAATCCTTATACTATAAGGATTTAGCGAAAAACCTCTTTTCGGTATTTTTCAAGATTCGTAGCATCGGGCTCTTATCGGGCCTTTATTCCTAAGCGGTTTTGCGCCGGGCGTAAAACAAGGAGATAATGCTATGGCTAAACTTCCAAAACCCTTTGTAGTTACCAAACGGACAGATTCCAAAACTTTCCGACTCACTATTAATTTCACTTCCGGGTTTCCCGAGCACGTATGTACCGAGTGGCACCGCGTAAGTTTTCAAGACCTTCCGGAAGAACTTGCCCACTACCGGGCGCCAAAGAACAAATCCGCCGCGGAAGCCGGCGCCGTAGCCCTCATTGCTTACCTCAAAAAGAAACAGGACGAGGGAACCGCCCGGAGGTCCGTACAGAGGATATCACGGTCGGCGCCTGGATTGAGAAGTTTACCGCCATTGAAACCAGCCCCAGGACAGGTGTTAATGCTTC
>JAISBR010000156.1 GCA_031266095.1 Treponema sp.
CAATAATTCAGATGATTATAAGCACATAACTTGTTACAGGCATAATTATGCAGCTAACATTATAAATAACACATAGTATTTTTGTGTATTTTAATTTTTTACATGTTAATTTTCAACTACAGTGAAAAGTAACCCTGATGTACATAATTGACTTTGGTTTTGATGATTATGAGCGTACAGCTTGTTATAAGCATAATTATGCGGCTAATATTTAAAGAATACAACATATTTTCGTATTTTTAAATTTTCGTGTTAATATTTAAGGGCAGAGAAAAGTACTTCGAATGAAGAACCCAGGAGCAAGCTCCTGGGTATCTTCGTTGGAGAGGAAATTTATACTACTGGCGAGGTCCATACCCCGATCTGAAAATCGAGTTATACCATTTTCAGGAGTGGTAAATTTTCAGGAACAAGCTCCGGGGTATGGACCTCGCCTTCCAATCATGGTCCCGGCGGCAAACGCCGGCGCGCAGGGCATAATTGGCTGGAGATAAAATACCAATCCCGGGGCCGGTAGCCGGCATGACTACCCTTGCTTTCATGCAGTGAACTGTTTTATGATAGGTACGGAGGCTGAAGGATGTATCCATTGATAAAGAGTCAGATAGAACATACTGTGTTGGAAGAAGAGGAAGAGCGGGAAAAAGAGGACGGGACGCCTTGGCCGGACCCGCTGGCCGGCAAAATGCTCAAAACCCGGACTATTCTGCTTTCTGGAGAGATAAAGAAGGAACTCGCGGAGAAGACCATCCGCCAGCTTTTACTGCTGGAAGCCATGGGCGATGAGCCGGTGCGGATCTTCATTGATTCCCCCGGCGGCGACGCGGACGCGGGTTACGCCATCTTCGATATAATCCGCTTTATCAAGCCTCCGGTCTGGACCATCGGCATGGGACTGGTGGCCAGCGCGGCGGCTATCATTCAGCTTGCCGCCCCACGGGAGCGCCGGGTAGGGCTTCCCAACAGCCACTACCTTATTCACCAACCTCTGTCGGGTATCCGGGGAGTGGCCTCCGACATTGAAATTCACGCCAGGGAGTTGGATAAGCTGCGGGAAAAAATCAATCGTCTCATCTCCGACGAGACCGGAGTCGCGGCCGGCCAGGTTGAGAAAGATACGGACCGGGATTTCTGGATGAATGCCGTCGAGGCGGTCGCTTACGGCCTGCTCAGCAGGGTGATTACCCGGCGGGATGAGCTGGGCGGTTAACCGGATTTCCGTTTCCCCCTGAGGTATTATGATCCGGCTGGTTGGCTTCCTTGGAAACCCGGGCCCGGAGTATGCCCGCAGCCGGCATAACGCCGGCCGGCTGCTCGCGGAGGCCCTCCCCTTTTTTTCGCGTATCAACTGGCAAAAAAAATACAAAGGCCGTTACGCCGCCGCGGCCGGTGATTGGATCCTTTCCGCCGCCGCCCCGCCTGAGCGTCAGATGGAACCGCCGGACAAATTCCACTTTCTCATGCCCGAGACTTATATGAACCTGTCCGGCGAATCGATCTTTGCCGCGGCGGCGTTCTTTAAAATAAAACCTGAAGAGATTCTGGTGGTCCATGACGAGCTTGAGATCCCCCTGGGGACCATTTCGCTGAAATTTTCAGGCGGCCTTGGCGGGCATAACGGCCTTCGTTCCATAAAAGCCTGTTTCGGCGCCGCCGATTTCTGGCGGCTGCGGATCGGCATCGGCCGGCCCGGAGAGGCGGGGCCCCGCGTTGTCGATTGGGTGCTTTCCGACTTCAGCGCCCCGGAAACGGAACAGCTTGCCCCGGTACTGGAAGCCGGCGCCGGACTTTTGCTGCGCGCCCTGGCCGGCGGTCCTGAAACGCTGCTGCCCGAGTGGGGAAAGAAAAAAATCGCCGCCCAAGAGTTTGTGTAAGGAGCATGAGGTGAATGTGCGTGAAACGTTTCAATCATTATACGACGCGGTAACCCGGCTGCGGGGTCCCGGCGGCTGTCCCTGGGACCGGGAGCAGAATCCCTCGACTCTGCGGGGTGACTTAATAGAGGAAACCTATGAGTGCGTGGAGGCTATTGACGAAAAAGATCCGGCCCACATCGCCGAGGAACTGGGCGACATTTTTCTGGTGGTGACGATGATCGCGTATATGCATGAGGAAGCGGGCCTTTTCTCCGTAGCGGATGTACTGGCGGGCGTCACGGATAAACTGATCCGCCGCCACCCCCATGTATTCGGCGAGGCAAAGGTTAAGGACAGCCTTGCGGGTTTAAGTCCCTCCGCGGTTTTGGACAACTGGGCCAAAATCAAAGTGGAGCAGGAAGGCCGTAAGCCCAAAGACTCGGTCCTTGACGAGGTCAGTTCCGGCCTGCCGCCCCTGGACCGGGCCTGGAAACTCCAGAAAAAAGCCGCCAAGGCCGGTTTTGATTGGCCCGACGCCGCAGGGGTAATTGCGAAAATCAGGGAAGAGCTTGACGAAACGATTGAGGCCGCAAAAGCAGCCCCGCGTAATGGGGCGTCCAGCGGGGCGGTCGAGGAAGAACTGGGGGATCTACTCTTTTCGGTGGTCAACCTCTGCCGTTATCTCAAGGTCGAACCGTCGCTGGCCCTGCGCCGCGCCAACGCTAAATTCACCGGACGCTTCAAGTATGTGGAGAAACAGATGAAAGCAAAGGGCCTTGAACTGAAGGCGGAAAACCTCGGCATTATGGACCGGTATTGGAACGAGGTAAAGGCCATACATTGAGCCCCTTGCGATTGCCTGAATTGCCGGGAAACGGCGGTTTTTCCGCGAGTTGTTCGCCGTTTGAACAACTCGCGCTGTTTTTTTGCTTTTTCCCGCGGGGACGGGGCTTCCGCCACGCCCGGCCGGCTGTTTGTAAAATCACCGTAAAACGCCTGGACAGGCGAATTTAAGAATCAAACTATCGAGAAACGCTGAATTTACCATTCCCTAACTCGAAATTATATACTTTTTTCACGATTCCATTCCTTGAATCAGAAAATTAGGCCCGGTTTATCCGGCTTATCTTCAATCCCCTTCCACCCCGCAAATCATATACAATTCATACTTTTTTTCCGAATAATTGTTGACAAAAAAAAAAAACAATCTGTATTCTCTTTGACTTGTAGTGTGTTCCGGTAGAACACGTACAAAAAGCCGTCCGGTATGGGTGGCCTGCGATGGTTACAAAGGGGGACCCGGCGACGGGCCAAACGGTTCCGCGCTTCTGTCAGGACGCGGGGGCGTTTTTCCCCTTGTATATACAAAAAGGGAACGCGGTACGGATTTGCGGTGGCAAAAGACGCCGGTGTTCCGGCAAAGTTAAGGAGAAGAACATGAAGAAAACTTTTGTGAGATTGGGAGTTCTGGCCGCGGCGCTGGTATTCGCATTCGTTTTTGCGTCCTGCGCGCAGCCCACCGATGAATCATCTTCGGGCCCTAACGCCCCGACCATCATCCGGCTGCACCTGGACAAACAGGAAACCACGGCTTTTGTAGGTACAACGTTTGAGATAAGGGTCGGCGAGGAACTGTATGTTCCGCAGGGCGTCATAAATTACCCCTACGCCAATGTACCGGGACAGAATGACGGCAAAACCTCTGGTCAGCAAATTAATACCGTAGATATAAATGATCGGACGAGAGTGCTGGCAATACCCGGTACCGTGACCAGGACTGATGATCCTAACGAGAGTGTTCTCCAACGAGAGGGTAAAAAGAATATCCTGGCGAGCGGAGTTTTGAATGCTTCGACTGGTGTCGGTGCAGTTGGTAGTGGGACGACAGGTGCAGGTTTAATCCAAACCGATAACAAAGATAAGACCCAGCGGTACATTGACATTGAGCTGGTTGACGTAAAGCAGTCAAGCGCAGGCTTCGGTTCGGTCTTCAGCGGCAGCATCAGCGGGTATGTGGAATTGGCAGTAACCGGTACTGTGGCAGGGAATGGCCTGGCGGCCAATCGTGCCTATTTGTACACCAAGGATAAACACGGTTTCAATGACTTCCTGAGACTCGCTACCGCTGCCGATGCTACGGCACTTGGTGTGAATGCTGGTACCCCGATTTATGGGGTGAAAAACGCCAACATCAAGAAGGTCAGCCTGAAATCCGGTATTAACGACCTGTATCTTTCCTTTTTCTCATTTAACCAGGACAGCGAATAATCCGGTCCTCGCAAATACATCCGGTACGGATGGTTGGGCGGGGTAAGTTCGATACAAAAAGGGAACGCGGCAATAAAAGACGCCGGCGTTCCGGCAATTGAAGGAGAATAGTATGAAGAAAACTTTTGTGAGATTGGGAGTTCTGGCCGCGGCGCTGGTGCTCATTTTTGCGGCTTGCGCGCAGCCCACCGATGAATCCTCTTCGGGCCCCAACGCCCCGACCATCATCCGGCTGCATCTGGACAAACAGGAAACCGTGAATTTTGAAGGTGCAGTGTTTGAGATAAGGGTTGGCGAGGATTTGTATGTTCCGGTGACCGCCTTTGCCAACTATCCCTACGGCAATGTACCGGGACAGAATGACGGCAAAACCACTGCCCAGCAAATTAACGACGTCGATATAAATGACCGGACGAGAGTGCTGGCGATTCCCCCCAGGGCGACTAATGCGGATCTTGCTCTTGATCATAGTGTGCTCCAGACAGCGGGTAAAAAGAATTTCCTGGCGAGCGGAGTTTTGCAGGCCATGGCTGGCGTCAGCGTAGCTGGTGGTGGTGTAATAGCAGGTGCAGGCTTAATCCAGACCGATAACAAGGATAAAATTCAGCGGTACATTGACATTGAGTTGGTTGACGTAAAGCAACCAAGTACGGGCTACGGTTCGGTCTATAGCGGCAGCATCAGCGGATATGTGGAACTGGCGGTAACCACTGGCACCCTGGCGACCCATGGCGTGGAAGCCGATCACGTCTATCTGTACACCAAAGATAAACATGGTTTCAATGATTTCCTGAGACTCGCTACCACCGCCGATCAGGCGGCAGGCGCGGCTGCTAATATTGGGGACCCGATTTACGGGACGAGAAACGCCAACATCAAGAAGGTCAGCCTGAAACCCGGTATTAACGACCTGTATCTTTCCTTTTTCTCATTTAACCGGAACAATCAATAGTTAACCCGACCTGCGCCGCTTAGCCGCCGCGGGCGGCGCCGGTCGAAATTAGTTCCTTTTCCTTGGGCCCGCTATGCGTTGCAGAGCGGGCCGTCTTTTTGGGTGGTCAATGCTCCAAAAACCGCTATAGCGGCGCATGGTACCGGCGCGGCTTTTACTGTGCAGGCTTTACTTTGCCCAAAGGGAGCGCCGGTTTTACCCTGAACACACAGGGTATCGGCGTTTACTTTCATGTTCCAGGAAACTGCCACGTTTTGGAAGAAGTTTTAACCGCCAAGGCGTCTATGATAAAAGTCAAGCACTTTTTTTGCGCTCAGGTCTTTTTTTGACTTTACGGCGCGTTTGGCAAAAAAAACCACATCTGCGATAATAGTGTAATCCAGGATTTTTTTAGTTTTGTCGATGCCTGGAATGCTTCCATTACCGCCTGACGGCTATGAAATCTGTATTGCGGTTTTCAGGTAAGCCCTTACTTCTTCGTCTGTGGCCAGGGAGACAACCTTTTCCGCGATTTCCCGGCATCGACTGGAATCCAGGCCGCGGATTTGGGCTATGGTCTGGGGAAGGGCGGAAGCGGTAACGCTGAGTTCTTCAACCCCCAAACCGATAAGAACCGGTATAGCCATGGGATTGCCGGCCAACTCCCCGCAGATTCCGGCCCATTTTCCGTTTTTCCCCGCCGCGCCGGCGGTGATGCCGATGGCCCGCAGTACCGCCGGGCTAAAGGTCCGGTAATAGGAACTGATCTCCTCGTTTCCCCGGTCAACGGAAAGGATGTACTGGGTTAAATCGTTGGTCCCCATGCTGACAAAGCCCGCCTCACGGGTAAGCTCATCCGCCAGAAAAACAGCCGCCGGGGTTTCCACCATCACTCCCAGGGGAGGATCGGGCCGGTGTTCAATTCCCCGGGATTTCAGTTCTTCCGCGGCCCGGGCTATAAGCTCTTTTGCCCTGCGGAACTCCTGAACCGATGAAATCATGGGAAACATGATCCTGAGGTCTCCGTGAACCGCGGCCCGGAGCAGCGCCCTAAGCTGGATAAGGAAAAGCTCTTCATGCTTAAAACAGAGCCGTATTCCCCGCAGGCCCAGGAAGGGGTTTTCCTCTTTGGGCAGGCGCAGGGCTTTTACCTCCTTATCGCCGCCGATATCCAGGGTTCTGATAATCAGCATGCCTCCGGCCAGTTTTTTTGCGGCCTCCGCATAAACCCGGTATTGCTCATCTTCCTGGGGGAGATCCCCCTTTAAAAAAAGAAATTCGGTCCGGAAAAGGCCGATGCTTTTGGCCCCAAAACTCCGGGCGTTGACCAGATCCTCCAGGGAACCGATATTGGCGGAAAGGGTAATTTTTTGACCGTCCCGGGTAATACATTCCAAATCCTTCATTTTAAGAAGATCTTCCCGCTGTTTCCGGTACTCCCCTTCCATAATTTCCAGTTCCCGCCGCTTATCCGTGTCAGGATTAATATAAATCCGGGCTTCCTCAAAATCCCGGACGTCCAGAATCATGAAATCGTTTTTTTTAACCTGCTTCGTTATCTCCGGGGTTCCCACCGCGGCGGGAAGCGAGAGGCTTTTTGCCAGTATGGCCACGTGCGAGGTAAGCCCGCCCCGTTCAGTTACAAAGCCCCGGATATGCTTCCGGTCCATCATAGCCGTATCGGAGGGAAAAAGTTCCTCCGCGACAACAATACTCTCCGGAGGAAGAGCGGAGAGAACGACATCTTCTTTTCCCAGGAGGTTACGCAGCACCCGTTTGCAGACGTCATTGAGATCCGTCAGGCGCTGGGCATTATAGGAATTGTCTTCCATCTGAGAAAACAGTCCGGCGTACATTTCATAGGCCGCCTCCACCGCGGTTTCCGCCCGGCAGGGACTTTCATCAAGTTTGTCAAGAATTTCCTGCTTGAAATCATCATCCTCCAGGATGGTCATCTGGGCCCGGAAAATATGTCCATATTCTTCCCCCAGGCTTCCCGAAAGGGTGTCTTTGATCCGGCCAAGCTCCTCAAAAGAAAGACGAAAGGCCCCGGAAAGCCGTTTTTTTTCCGCTGTTGAATCTGCAATTTTTGCAGGATCATAACGTAAATCGGGGGCCTTAAAAATATATGCCTTTCCGGAACAGATTCCGGGAGACGCGGTTAAGCCCAGAAATGTTTTCATGCTTAGGCTTCTTCACCCTGCATACGGGGGCCTACAGCCCGGTAAAGGACCTCGTAAATATCCTTAGCGGAGGGGGCTTTCAGAATGGCGTCCAGCACCTCATTGTTTGAATAGGCGGTGATAAGCACGTCCAGCATAAAGCCGATTTTTTTCTTTTCCTTAAGGGCAAACATGGATATGAGCTGCACCTGAATTTTTTCATCGGGATCGCCCATGGAGGAAAATTCCAGCGGCCTGGCAAGCCGGGCAAAGAGGATCACCGATTCGTTTACATGTTCTGCGTCCGTATGGGGAATGGCGATCTTATGACCTTCCATGGGAAGGCCGGAAGGATAGAGTTTTTCCCGTTCAAGGATAGCCGCGGGAAAGCTTTCTTTTACGTAGCCCTTGGAAAGGAGGACTTGACACATGAGCGTCAGGGCTTCCTCCCTGGTTTCCGCCTCAAGGCGATCTATAATGCAGTCAGGTTTTAAAACATCTTCAACTTTCATGTCTTTGCGGTGTCTCCTCTCACATAAAACGCATGACGATATACGGGTAGCAACATCGGTTCGTCTATGGTATCATATTTTTCAGGGTATTTGTCAAGAATTTTTTATCTTTTGTAAAAACCAGCCGGGTTTTGAAACAAGCTCAAGAGTTAGGGCTTATTCCTTAATTTCTGTTGACAAAGGAAGGAACGGTGAAAAAGGCCTACATTTTCGATTTGGACGGCACTCTGGCCAACAGTATCTATGACATCGGTGACAGCGTGAACTATCTTCTTGCCCAACGGGGTCTTCCTCCCCGTACCTATGAAGAATATCTGACCTTTATGGGGATGGGTATTGGGGTAACCCTCAGTAAAGCCATGTCCGGTTATGACGCGCTTCCCCCGGAGGAACAGGCGGTTCTGCGGAATGCCTATACGGTTCATAATGAAGAGCATTGCCTGGATAAAACCCGTCCGTATGCGGGGATAACCGAGACTTTGAAAGCCCTGATGGAGGGCGGCGCCGTTCTGGGGATTTTTACCAATAAGCCCGAAGTACTGGGTAAAAAGATGGCCGACTCTCTTTTTGAGGGCATTGACTTTGCCTTTGTCCTGGGAGGTGTCGAGGGGGCGCCCATGAAACCCGATCCCGGACGGGTCTTGGCGGAACTGGAAAAAATCGGAATCGCTCCCGCCGATACGGTATTTGTGGGAGACGGCGGGCCTGATATTGCCACCGGAAAGAACGGGGGCATGGTGGCCTGTGGCGTCAGCTGGGGTTTTAAAGGGCTGGAAGAGTTGGACGGGGCGGATATAATCATATCCCATCCCCGGGAACTGCTTGATATTTCATGATGGATCTTGCGGTCCTGCTGCCGGCGGTCAAACAGGCGGCCCTTGATTCATGCCGGTGTTTCAAGCGGATTCCGGATTTGCAGGTGGAAAACAAGGGTCCCAATGATTTTATTACCCGGATTGACCGTGAAATAAGCGACTATCTCTGTGCGGAACTTCCCAAATTGCTGGATGATTCCCAGGTTATTTCCGAGGAACAGCAAGAACTCCCCGGTTCCGCTCCGTACCGGTGGATTATCGATCCCATCGACGGAACCAATAACCTCATCTATGATCTGCCTTTTTACGCGGTTTCCATAGGACTGGTACTGGAAAAAGAACCCCTCCTCGGGGTGATTTATATGCCCGCCTCAGGAGAACTTTTTTCGGCCGCCCGTAAGAACGGCGCCTTTGTCGAGAATCCCCTTACGGGAAGCGCCGCCAAGTCTATTCGGGTAAACGATGCGGACAGTTTAAGCCGGGCGATTGTAATGGCTGAAACGGATCCGTATTTTGAGAGGGAAAAAAATCCCTCCCTGGATCTGATAAAAAGCGTATACCGGTACTGCATTGATCTGAGAATCACCGGTTCCGCCGCCATAGACTTGAGCTATATTGCCGCCGGCCGGGCGATGGCTCACTTTTGCCGCCACCTTAATCCCTGGGATTATGCCGGGGGCAGCAGCATCCTGACCGAAGCGGGGGGCATTGTAAGTCAATGGGACGGCAGTCCTATGCCCTATGAGGGAAAACACACCAGCCTCGCCGCCAGTTCAAAGCCGATCCATGAGGCGATGCTGGAATTGGTCCGCCCGTATATATAACGGCGGAATGAACATACTGAAGTTTTGAAAGAGACCGGGGTTTGTTTTTCTGTTTTTCAACTCGCTTGACATCTTACCTGTTTCTATTATATCCTAATCTGTATTTGTAATATCATCGGTAAGGGGTAGAGTGATGGATTGGATATTGTGGATAATCCTCCCTCTTGCCGGGTTAACCTTAGGCTGGACTATAAGATGGCTGTATGCCAGATTTCAACTTACGGCATCGGAGCAGCGCGCCGAGCGTATAAAACAGGATGCGATAAAAGAAGCTGAAGCTAAAAAGAAAGAAATACTTCTTGAGGCAAAAGAACAAGTTATCCGCGAACGAAACCAGCAGGAGAGGGAGACTCGGGAACGCAGGGCTGAACTACAGCGGTATGAACGTCGTGTTTTACAAAAAGAAGAGACGGTTGACAGGAAAACCGCGCAGATTGAACGGATAGGACAGCAGCTTGCCGATAGGGAGAAGGTCTGCCAGGAGCGTGAAAACGTTCTTTCCAAAGAAGAGGAGCGCTATCGGGCCGAACTGGAACGGATTTCCTGTCTCAGCGTAGAAGAAGCCAAGGCCCTCATTATCCAGAGCCTGGAAAACGAGGCCAAGCACGACGCGCAGGCTTTGATCAATAAAATTGAGCAAGAAGCCAACCTGGCCGGGGAGAAAAAGGCCAGGGATATCCTGGTAACTACCGTCCAGCGGCTCGCCACGGAGGTGACCGGTGATGTAACCGTAGCCACCGTTACCCTGCCCAACGATGAGATGAAGGGCCGGATTATCGGCCGGGAAGGCCGGAATATCCGTACCCTGGAAACGCTCACCGGAGTGGATATTATTATTGACGATACCCCGGAAGCTGTGGTCATTTCCTGTTTTGACCCGGTACGCCGTGAAATCGCCAAAGTCTCCCTTGAACACCTCATTCTGGATGGCCGTATTCACCCGGCGCGAATCGAGGAAATTGTCACCAAGGTCAGCAAGGACATTTCCCAGAAGATCTTTGAGGAAGGCGAAAAGGTCCTCTTTGACCTGGGGATACATAACATCAAACAGGACGCTATCCGCGCCCTGGGCCGGCTCTACTTCCGTACCAGCTACGGACAGAACGTACTCAATCATTCCCGGGAAGTGGCGATCATCGCCGGTATGCTGGCGGCAGAAATCGGCTGCAACCGGGAACTGGCCAAGCGGGCCGCCCTGCTCCACGACATTGGCAAAGGGGTGGAGTCCGATTCCGACTTAAATCACGCTGAGATCGGAATGGATATGGCCCGCAAAATGGGTGAGGATCCCCGGATCATCAACGCCGTGGGCAGCCACCACAACGACATCGATCCCACCTGTATCGAAGCCGTATTGGTCCAAATTGCCGACGCCATTTCCGCAGCCCGTCCCGGCGCACGCCGGGAAACCCTGGACAACTACATCAAGCGCCTTGAAACCCTTGAAAGCATCGCCGTAAGCTTCACCGGCGTGGATAAGGCCTTCGCTATCCAGGCAGGCCGTGAATTGCGCATCATCGTTAATAACGATGCCGTAACCGAAGACCAGTCACGTGACCTGGCTAAAGAAATCGCCAAGAAGATCGAAAACGATCTGCGCTACCCGGGCCGTATCAAGGTAACGATTATCCGGGAGATGAGAATTACGGAATACGCGAGATAGGAGCGGCGGATTCTGGGACTTAGGCTTTACCCTTTTCCTGGCGAAATTCTTTGAAGAACCGGTAATGATATGTCCTTGAAGTATGCTATAATACCCCATGGAAAACCCGGTAAGACAAATAGAAGACCGGCAGCTTGAAAAACTACTGACGCCCCGTTTTATGCGGTACGTCCGTTATTGGACTGAAAGCGACCGCTATGTGGAAGAAACCCCCTCAAGCCCGGGACAATGGGATCTGGCAAAAGCTCTGCGGGATGAGCTGCTGGTCCTTGGTCTCGATGATGTAGAATTAACCGATCACTGTTATGTATTGACTCGGCTGCCGCCAAGTCCCGGAAAAGAAGCCGCGCCGACTATTGGTTTTCTGGCCCATATCGACACTGCCAGCGATGTTTCCGGAAAGGACGCCAGGCCCCATCTGATAAATAGTTACGACGGAGAAAAAATTGAACTTTCAGGCGGCCTGGCGCTGGATCCTGCGCGAGAACCGGATCTGGCCGCGCAAAAGGGCAAGGCCATTATTCACAGCGGCGGGGATACGCTGCTGGGCGCCGACGACAAGGCGGGCGTGGCAGAGATCATGGCTGCAGTGGAGTACCTTTTTATGCATCCTGAAATCAAACACGGTCCAGTAGAGATTATCTTTTCTCCTGACGAGGAAACCGGCAAGGGGCTGCCTGATTTTCCCCTGCGGAAAATCAAATCCACCGTGTGCTATACCATGGACGGCGGACCCATGGGAGAGATTGAGGCGGAGTGTTTCAATGCCTGGAAAGCCGATATTGTGTGTAAAGGAAAGGTGATCCATGTGGGGGCGGCCAGAGGCATACTCGCCAATGCGGCGCTTATGGCCGCTTCCTTCGCGGTGATGCTGCCCCGTTCTGAAAGCCCCGAAGCCACCGATGGCTATTATGGCTATTATTGCCCTATGGAAATCAGGGGTGATCTGGAAAACGCCGGTCTTGAAGTATATCTGCGGGACTTTGATGCCGATGGCATGCGGCGGCGGCTGGCGGCGCTTGAAGCCTTCGCAAAAACCACGGAAGCCCAGTTTCCCGGCGGGAAGGTACTTGTTAACGCCAAGCCGCAATATTATAATATGAAGTCCAAAATCGAAGAGCGGCCCGAGGCGCTTGATCGTCTGAAACAGGCCCTGGATAACATAGGTATCGGGTATTGCCTGAAGCCGATCCGGGGCGGTACCGACGGTTCCCGGCTGACCGAGTTGGGTATCCCCACCCCGAATATTTTTACCGGGGGCCGGAATTTTCACAGCCGGATCGAGTGGGTTTCGGTGAGCGAAATGTGCGCCGCCTGCAAACTGATCATTGAGCTAATCAGACTTTGGGGAGAGTGAAGCATGGATACTTTGACCACCCTTTTCGGTCAATATATAAAAAAAGCCCTGATTTTGTCGAAAGCCGCCTCTGTTGTAACCGGGCATAACGTATATCAGGAAGGTGATGATAATATCCTGCCTATGCTGGACGAAATGGCGGAATCCCTGATCCTCCCCGGCTCAAGGCTTGATGGTCTTGATAATCTTGAGGAACTGCTGGTCAAGGCCGAAGCGGGAAAGTCCTGTCTGCTCCTCCTGGAACATTACAGCAATTTCGACTTGACGATTTTTTCCCTTATGGCCCGCAAAGCAGGCGGCAGGGGCGCGGATATTTCCAGGGCTTTGGTCGCCATAGCCGGAATGAAGCTCAACGAGGACAATCCGGGAGTCGCCGCCTTTGCCAGCGCCTACACCCGAATCGTAATTTACCCCAGCCGTTCCCTGTTGGAACTGAACGCGCAAAAGGACCGCGCCGAAATTATCCGCAGCAACGCCATTAACCGGGCAGCCATAAAAGCGCTGAACGATATAAAGACAAAAGGCAAACTGGTTCTGGTCTTTCCGTCCGGTACCCGCTACCGCCCCTGGGACCCCGCAAGCAAAAAGGGCCTTCGGGAAATCGATTCCTATATCCGTTCTTTTGATTATATGTGCTGTGTGTCCCTGAACGGCCAAATCCTGCATGTACAAAAATCCGACATGCTGAACGATATAGTGACCAAGGACCTGCTTCTGGTCACCGCCGCTCCGGTGTATTCCTGCGCCGAATTCCGCGGCAAAGCCAGAGCCGCCGGTACCGGGGACAAAAAGCAGGCCGTCGTCGACGCGGTCATGGCAGCACTGGATGAGCTCCACCTGGCGGCGGAGGAGAAACGGCAGAAATTACTCTCAAGCGCCCTTACAGCTTAACGGTCAGCCTGCGCGCTAAATCATTCATCTCCGTGTACAGTTGTGATAAATTTGTAAAAACAGGGTTTATAATATGAAGATTGTTACCCGTTCATTGTTCGTGGTATACTTGGGTAAAGAACGGCGATATGGGCGAAGTATGAACGGAAATTACCCCCTGGTAAACCTGAGAGAGGCGGGTAATGCGCAGAGTGATTGATTATTACAGGGTGGGGGATACACCGGGATTGACAGCCTGTGAGGAAAAAGATGGGTAAGAAGATACAAGTTCTGGCGGTTTTTGCTATGGTTCTCGCCGGCCCGGTCCTGATGGCCCAGACGGAGGTCCGGGTAGTGGTTGTGCCGAGGGTGAGGATTTATCTGGGGTCGGTGGAAAACGGGACGGCGGAGGAGCAGGACTACTTTACCAATTCCATGACGACGGAGTTTACTTCCGCCGGCTACCAGATGATGGATACCAAGGAAGACTCCGATTATAACATGACTATGGAAATTACCCGGTCGGAACCGGAGCCGGACGAGGAACCATTCAGCAACATTGCGATGGTCCTCTTTGAGACAAAGAGCGGGCGGGAAGTAGTCTCACAGGGCTGGGACTACCAGGATTTCACTGAAATGAACCAGTGGAATTTATACGCAATTACCCAGATGATGGCCAACACGCCCATAATCAAGATAACGCCCGATGCGGAGATGCTGGGCGTGCCGGCCGGGGGGGAGCAGCCGCATAGGGCGGCGTTGTATCTGGGGCTGCAGGCGGGGGGAATTTTTGATCTCTCGTTTATCCAAAACAGCGGGGGCTATGAGGGAGGAGTAGGCCGGGGTTTTGGCGGTGAAGGGGCGCTCTTGGCGGAGTTTCAGCCGCTGCGGTTTTTGAGCCTGCAAACAGGGGTGGGAATGAGCTACGATACGTTTATGGCAGGCCGAATAATCGAAGGGGAAGAAACCCGCGTGACCGACACCTTCCGGAGCCTGTCGCTGCTGCTGCCACTGTGGATAAAAATACCGGTAACGGTGGACGGGGTTGTCCTGTCCCCCTTTGTGGGGGCCTATTATCTCCTGCCCCTGGATGTGACGAATATCGGTAAAACCGGTACTTATAAGACGGATCTGCCTCTGGGCTTAAGCCTGGGGTTTGAATGGGGAATACCCCTGAATACCCAGATGTTATTCTTCGGCCTGCGGTTTGACTACGATATTGGCTTGAGCAGCGCGGGGGAGGATGACGCCCTGCGCTATTCCCGGACACGGATCGGACTCTTCGCGGGCTATAAATTCCGCGTATGGCGGCGCGGGGGAACTGATTGAAGGGGCACGTTGTTATAGGCGGGCGCGTGATTATCGGATAGCGGCGCTTGCCCCGGGCGTTATCCCGCTCACCGTTGACACTCTTTCCGGAATTCTTCAACAAGGGAATTCCTGAGCCGTTCCGAGAGTTCAGGGGCTTTCCCGCCTACGGAAACGCAGTCGATCTGATCTACGGAGACATAGAACGCTGAGCAGCGGGAAATGAGTATCTCGTCCGCGGACATCATTTCCTCCAGGGTAAACGCGCGCTCCTCAACGCCGATTCCCAGTTTCCTGCAGTGGCTGATGATATGAAAACGGGAAATGCCGGGGAGGATAAGGTTGTCCGTGGGGGCGGTATAGAGGATCCCGTCCTTGAGAATATGAACATTGCTGTGAGAGCACTCGGTGACCAGATTCCCCCGGTGAAAAACCGCTTCCTCGGCGCCGGCCTGTTTGGCTTTCTCGGCGGCCATCACGTTGGGAAGAAGATTCAGTGTCTTGATGTTACAGTGGAAAAAACGGGTGTCTTCCACCGTGATGAGTTTGACCCTTTTACTCAGGTCCGGCAGGGTAAAGGGGCGCAGGGTTATCCAGAGATTGGGCGTTACCCCCGGGGGAAAAGAGTGGCCGCGGTCCGCGGTTCCCCTGCTGAGCTGCCAGTAGACCATCTGGGTGGGACTTTCCAGCTTTTGAACCAGTGAGCGCAGGAGCTCCGCAAGTCCGGCCTTCGAAATGGGAACCGTCATTTCCAGGAGCCGGGCGCTGTTAAAGAAGCGGTCGACATGCTCTTCCAAGGCAAAGACGTGATAATTGGCGGCAATGGCGGCGTCATAGACCCCATCCCCGAACCAACAGGCCCGGTCATTCATGGGGATGCGCATCTCGGCAATCTCACCGATTTCACCGTTATAATAACCAAGAGTTTTCATAGCAGCCTCTGTTTGCGGCGCCGGGGCCGCGTGTTGTATTGGGCATAAAACAAAGTTTCATTCCTCATACTATCCTTGAAAAACACGGTCTTTTCAAGGTATCCTTATAACAAAGAATACTCATTAACACTTCGTGTTAATGTCCGATTAACGTAAGCGGCGATACCGCCGCTTTTACAGGAGATACTATGCTGCTTACTGAACTTGGCGCCCCCATAGGGGATTTAAAGGCCCGAATCTACGAAACATGGAGGCGTCTTTGAGGACGCTTCTTTTGAACAGCGTATAACCGAAATTGAGGCAAAAACCGCCCGGGAGGATTTCTGGAACGACAGCACTGCCGCGAAGGAGGTTATGAGCGAGCTTAAAGGGTTGAAAAGCCGCTATGAGCCGTGGAAGAATCTCCGTGCTGCAATTGACGATCTTGAGACCTTGCATGAGCTTGCCGTTGAGGCCAGGGACGAAAACGAAAGTGCCGGCATCGAAAGCGCCCTGAGGGACCTCAACGCCCGTTATGAAAAACAGAACATCTTCGAACTTATGGGCGGGGAAGTGGATAAGAACGGCTGTTTTCTTACGGTCCATTCCGGGGCCGGAGGTACCGAGGCCTGCGACTGGTCCCAGATGCTTTACCGCATGTACCTGCGCTGGACTGAGCGTAAAGGCTTTGCGGTTGAGGAAGTGGATCGGCTGGAGGCCGAGGGCGGGATAAAATCCGCGACTTGCAGGATTGAGGGAGATTACGCTTACGGTTACCTCAAAGGCGAGTCCGGGGTACACCGGCTGGTGCGCATCTCCCCGTTTGACGCCAATGCCAGGCGGCATACTTCTTTCGCCTCGGTGTATGTTTTCCCGGTCATCGATGATTCTATCGAAGTGGAGATCCGGCCCGAGGACCTCAGGGTAGACACCTACCGTTCAGGCGGCGCCGGGGGCCAGCATGTGAACAAGACCGACAGCGCGGTACGCTTTACCCACCTGCCCACAGGCATCGTGGTGGCCTGCCAAAACGAGCGGAGCCAGATCAAAAACCGGTCCATTGCCATGAGTATGCTCAAGGCCCGGCTCTACGAACACTACCGGCAGGAAAAGGAAAAAGAAAACGAGAGATTCGCCCAGGAAAAAAAGGATATATCCTGGGGTAATCAGATCCGCTCGTATGTTTTCCAGCCCTATACCCTGGTGAAGGATTACCGGACCAAGACCGAGATGGGAGATATTCAGTCGGTGATGGACGGGAATATTGACCTCTTCATTGAGGAATATTTACGGAGCAAGCGATAAGCCGGGAAGTTTTTAAATGACGCTGCCCTGATCGCTGATGAAAATCGGTTACATATTCTTTGCAAATCGTGTATGCTCTTTCTATGGGTATGGTCTATGTGTTTGTGAACCAGAAAGGGGGAGTGGGGAAAACCACTTCGGCCGTCAATATAGGGGCCTACCTCGCGGAGGCGGGAAAATCGGTGCTTCTGGTGGATTTTGACGCTCAGGCAAACCTTTCCAGCGGCATGGGGATAAAACCGCTCAAGCCGGGAGTGTATGAGCTGCTCGCCGGAACCGCCGCCGTCAGCCAAGTTATCAGAAAAACCGCTACGCGGGGCCTTGACGTGATTCCCGCCAGTATAGACCTTTCCGGCGCGGCGGTGGAATTGATCGAACAGAAAGGGCGGGATTTTTTCCTGAAAAAAGTCCTGGCCCCGGTGCGTAACCGCTACGATTTTATCCTGATTGACTGCCCTCCGAGCCTGGGAGTACTTACCTTGAACGGTATGGTGGCGGCGGACGCGGTACTCATCCCCATGCAGTGCGAATATTTCGCCATGGAGGGGCTTACCCTCCTGCTGCAAACCGTCAAGCGTATCCAGAAAAGCCTGAACCCGGCGTTGAGCATCGGAGGCATTTTTTTTACCATGTATGATCCCCGGACCAAACTCGCCCAGGATGTGGTCAGGCAGGTCAGCGCCTATTTCAAGGACTCGGTTTTTACCACGATCATTCCCCGGAATGTTCGCCTGTCTGAAGCCCCTTCTTACGGGACGCCCATTTCTCTCTACGATCCTCAATGCTCAGGCGCGCGGGCTTACCGGAGTCTCAGCCAGGAACTGATTCGCCGGGTCTCGTCCGGCTCAAACGGAGGTTCCCAAGATGCGTAAAATCGGGCTGGGAAAAGGTCTGGATGCCCTGCTCCCGAATGAGGATGAGTTGTCACAAAGCGCCGCGGATCCGGGTACTGATACCGCCCCGTCCGCTTCCGCCGGAAACGCCGTGGCGCAGCTTTCCGTTGACAAACTCCGGCCCAATCCCGACCAGCCCCGGAAAAATTTTGATGAGGCGGAACTGCAGGAGCTGGCGGACTCCATCGCCGAACACGGCGTCATTCAGCCCATCATCGCCGCCGACGCCGGGGACGGCGGTTATATCATTATCGCCGGGGAGCGCAGAACCAGGGCCGCCCGGCTTGCGGGCCTTTCCGAAGTTCCGGTGATCATCCGGGACTATACCGATCAAAAACGTATGGAAATTTCCCTCATCGAAAATATCCAGCGTACGGACCTGAACCCCATTGAGGAAGCGGCGGCCTACAAGAACCTGATGGACTTCTCCCGCCTTTCTCAGGACGAGGTAGCCGCCAGGGTGGGCAAAAACCGTTCCACCGTGGCCAACGCCCTGCGGCTCCTCAAACTGCCGGGAGATATGCAGAAAAGCATCGAAGAGGGCGCCATAAGCCCCGGCCACGCCCGCGCCCTCCTTTCGGTAACCGCCCCCGCGCTCAGGGAAAAGCTCTACAGGGAAATCCTTGCCGGGGGGCTTTCAGTGCGAGACGCGGAAAAACGGGCGACGGCGCTCAACAGCGATCCCGCGGACGAAGCCGCGGGCGGGAACAAGGACACAACCGGCGGAAAGGAAAACCCGGGGCGCCCCCCTGAAATCGGGGCCATGGAAGAAAAATTCATCGGCAGGCTGGGGACCAAGGTGATCATTGCAGGAGACCTCAACAAAGGCCGTATCCAGATCGACTATTATTCAATGGAAGATTTGGAGCGCTTATATGAAATTTTAGGAGGATAAAGATCGCTATGCTGGATCTGACTATCGACAAACAAACACTGGAAAAAAATGTACGAAAAGCGAAAGAGAAAGGCATCATCGTTCCCACTTTCAGCCAGATGCGTAATCCGGAAACCGTTCCGGATTCAATTAAAGAACGACTGAAAAAAACCGGCCTCTGGGACGTGGACCCGGTGAATCTATTCAGGATCACCTGGAAAAATGAGCCCAAAGAGAGCGGCGGCCTTTTCGGCGGCCCCTTCTTTATTGAACTGCCGTCCGAACTTACCGGAACAGCGGCGAAAATCATCTGCCTTGTGGGAAAGTACTTCCCCACCGGATGCCACAAAGTAGGAGCGTCTTTCGGTTGCCTCGCGCCGCGCCTGGTAACCGGCCAATTCGACGCTTCGGTCCAAAAAGCGGTCTGGCCTTCAACCGGTAACTTCTGCCGTGGCGGCGCCTTTAACTCCAAGCTGCTCTCGGTAGACTCCGTGGCGATTCTCCCCCAGGGTATGAGCCGGGAGCGTTTCGACTGGCTTAAAACCATCGCCACCGAAATCATCGCCACACCGGGCACTGAATCCAACGTTAAAGAGATTTTTGACAAGGTCCACGAGTTAAAGGCGGCAGGGAAAGATCTGTGGATTTTCAACCAGTTTGAGGAAATGGGAAACTACCTCTGGCATTACAACGTAACCGGTTCCGCGATTGCCTCAGTCTTTGAGCGCATGGCTCAAAAATACGGAGAGGGGCTTAACTTTGCCGGAGTCTGTTTTACCTCCGGCTCCGCCGGTACCCTCGCCTCGGGCGACTTCCTCAAACAGCGTTATCCCCTGAGCAAAATAGCCGTGGGCGAGGCGCTGCAATGCCCCACGATTCTCAATAACGGGTTCGGCGCCCACCGCATAGAAGGCATCGGCGACAAGCATATCCCCTGGGTACATAACGTGAAGAATACCGATATGGCCATCGCTGTTGACGACAATGACAGTATGGCCCTGCTCAGGCTTTTCAATGAGGACGCGGGAAAAGACTATCTGGTCAAAGAAGCGGGGATCAAGAGGGAACAGGTTGACTCCCTGGCGCTTATGGGCATTTCAGGCATCGCCAATATGCTCTGCTGCATTAAATTCGCCAAATATTACGAGCTTGGCGCGAATGACGTGATCGCCACGGTACTGACCGACTCGGTTGATATGTACCGTTCACGGCTGGCCGAACTCCGGGAGGAGCAGGGCCCCTATACCGCCTTGAAAGCCGCCGGAGATTTTTCCGCCAGCCTGAAAGGGGAGGACATCAGCAATATGCTGGAGTTGACGTACCAGGAACGCAAGCGGGTACACAACCTCAAATACTATACCTGGGTGGAACAGCAGGGACGGACCGGCGGGGAACTCATCGATCAGTGGTACAACCAGGAAGAGAGTTTCACCGGCGTGCAGAAACAGGCTGATGAGATCGACGCGCTGATCGACGAGTTTAATCAGCGGACAGGCCTGCTATAGAGGAATCACATGAAAAACGTCAAAGCCGCGGTCTGCGTCAAATGCGGAGAGGAATACGAGGCGGGAAACGCTACCTATACCTGTGGGAAATGCGGCGGTGTTCTGGAGATCGTCTACGATTACCGGTACATCAAGTCTCAGTTAAACCGGGAGAAACTCGCGGCCCGAAAAGATTTCTCGATATGGCGTTATATGGAACTGCTTCCCGTTGAGGAAGGCAGCAGGCTCGGCCCTCTGCGGGTGGGCTGGTCGCCCTTATACAAAACCGAACGCTTAGGTGAAACCCTGGGACTGAAAAACCTCTATATTAAGGACGACGGCCTTAACCCCACCGCAAGCCTCAAAGACCGGGCCTCGGCAGTCGCGGTAGTGCGGGCCTTTCACGCCGCCAAGGACACGGTAGCCTGCTCTTCCACGGGAAACGCCGCCTCGTCACTGGCGGGCGGGGCCGCGGCGATGGGCCTTAAATCCGTTATCTTTGTACCCGAGCGGGCGCCCCTGGGCAAGGTAACCCAGCTGCTGCTATTCGGCGCCGCGGTTATCAGCGTCAAGGGAAATTATGAGGAGACCTTCCGCCTTTCCGCCGAGGCCATTGCGCAATACGGCTGGTATAACCGGAACGCGGCCATCAACCCGTACCTCTCGGAGGGAAAGAAAACCGTGTCCCTGGAGATCGCCGAACAACTGAACTTTGAGGTCCCCGACTTTGTGGCCGTTTCCGTGGGCGACGGCTGTACTATCGCCGGCGTCTGGAAGGGCTTCAAGGATCTCTACGCCGTGGGCCTTACCGACCGGCTGCCCCGGCTCATCAGCGTACAGGCCTCCGGCTGTTGCCCGGTGAACCGCGCTGTTGAGCAAAACGCCCCCATTGAGTGGATGGATGAGAACACCCTGGCGGACAGTATCGCGGTGGGCGCTCCCCGTAACGGGGACAAGGCCCTGGCGGCGATTCGGGAATCCAAGGGTATTACCATTAACGTCAGTGATGAGGACATACTCGCCGCTATGCGGCTCCTGGGGAAAAGCGCCGGGGTTTTTGGCGAGCCTGCCGGAGTGACCGGAACAGCCGGGCTGGTACAGGCGGTTGAGCGGAAACTTATCCCAACGGACGCGGTGGTGGTCTCGATCGTAACCGGCAGCGGCCTCAAAGATGTAGCCTCGGCCCAAAAGGCCGCCGGTTTTGAAACCGGCGGCGCAAACCTGCTGCGTATCGCCCCCGACATGCGGCTGTTAACCGAAGCCTTCGCGAAACGGGGTATCCGGTGAGCCGTTCACCAAACCGGCCGGCTTTTGTGAACGGCGCCGCCATTATCACCTTACCGCGGCAATGAACATGCGGCGGCTTGCGATCCATAGCCCCTTTAACGCGCCGGTGTACCACGCGGAAACCGTCGGCAGCACCATGGATGTTTCCCGCCTCCTCGCGGCGGACGGCGAACCGCACGGTACGGTCATTACCGCCGATTTTCAGGAAGCGGGCCGCGGCCGCGGCCGGGAGCGGACCTGGGACACAGACCGGGGGAAGAATCTTCCCTTCACCATCCTGTTGCGCTACGGAAGAATCGAGACCATTCCCCCGGCCCTGACCCTGCGCGCGGGACTCGCCGTGGCCCTCGCCATCGAAGACTTTGCCCCCAGCCTTACCGGCGCGATAACGGTTAAATGGCCCAACGATGTGATGATCCGCGCCGCCGGCGGCGTCAAAAAGGCGGCCGGCATTCTCACCGAGGCTGAAGGCGGAACCGTACACATCGGCATCGGGATCAACGTGGCTCAAACTGAGTTTCCCGGTTTTCTGCGGGATACGGCGATTAGTATCAGCCTCGCCCTGGGCGGAAAGACAGCCCCCGCGGCCCGCTTTACACTGCTGGAAAAAACCCTCTTCCGCCTGTACCGGGAACTGGAAACGCCGGAGGGAAACGCCGGGACCGGAAACGCTTTGGATTGGCGGGAGCGCCTTGAACAGCGGCTCTACCAAAAAGGCGAACAGGTCGCTTTTATCGCCGGAGCACCCGGCTCGGATCGGATCGTGGAAGGCCGCCTCGCGGGCATTGGGGCCGGAGGCGAACTGCTGCTTGTGCCGAAAGGCGAAACCGGGGCGCGCCCCTTCATCACCGGGGAACTGGCCCCCACTGTCAACAAGTTAAGGGCATAGACATCTTCAAAGCGGCAGGATTTCAGCCGGGAGCGTAAAATGCCGTTCAAAAAACTGATGCGGTTCATGCCCGGCATGGTGAAGGAAAGTTCCCAAAACGTGCTCGAACGGTTTCCTCTCCGGATTTACGGTTGTATGTTTCAAGGACTTGCGCTCAAAGAGAGATGAAATGAGGCAGGCGCCATACGGCGCCCGCGTAGCGGGTTCTTGGGTGGTGTGGGATCAATGCTTTTACAAAAAAACCGCGGGGCCCTGCGTGCCGGACCGAAAGTCTTTGCGCAGGACCCCGCCCGGTGTCAGGCGCCTTTTGCGTTACCGGCGCCCCAAATGACGGCCAGCGCCCCCGCGTTACCCGCAGGGACGCCGCGGCGGCCGTTTTTATGGTTGTTTGTTAAGGGTAAAGTCCATTCCTACACATCTATCGCTGTATATAATGATCGTTGCGTGTTCGGAGCCGCCAAGCATACCTTTGATCTCTTCACTCAGCGCAGCCCATGATTCCCAGCTATCTGCACCACCACCAAGGAAGCCGGTATTAACCTGAGTAAAACTCACAAGGGCAGGGTTTGTATTTGTCGTAGTTGGATATGTTCCCTTTGCTATGTCATGCCAGGAACTACCACCATCAAAGCTCATAGATTGAGTCCAAGTACCACCGGCGGCGGCAACTAGTCTCACCGGATTGCCATCATCATCTTCACCTGCCCATGTTCCCTCTAAGGTTAAAGCAGTATTCAGTTTGGTGAGCGTTCCGCTCATGGGGCCGAAATTCGCGACGTGTATCTTTGCGTCGTCTCCAATATACGCAAGCCCCGTAGTGCCTGCTCCTTCACCCCCGGTAATGGTTAACTCCGCGCCTATTCCTCCAACACGGGAATACGTTCCCTCAGCAACAGTCTCCCCGTTACCGGCGGCTTCCCATGCGGTAGCCGTAAATGTAACGTATACTCCTCCGGCGCTGTCCACAGCCCATACCGTATTGGTAAAGGTATTTGTACCGTTGTCGGTCCCGGCGTCAAGCGCCGTGACGGTGAAAGTCTTGGTGTAAGCGCTTGACCGTGAACTCCCGTTTGCGATAGTAGCGGTCAGCGTAGGAGATCCCGCGGATGCCGCGGTTAAGACGCCGTTACTTACACCGGTACCGCTCCACACAATGGTCTTGTTGGTAGCGTTAGCAGGTACAACTGTACCGCTGAGTGAAAGCGCGTTGCCCACAAAGGTCAGAGTCGGCAGGCCGTCAATATTCGTAACGGCGACAAAGGTATCGACATAATCGCCGCTGTCTTCGCCGCCGGTGGGGCACGCCGCCAGAACCAAACCCAATGCCAGCAGAACCACCGGCAATCCGAAAACAAAAAACCGCTTCGTTTTCATACAAAACTCCTTGTGTTGTATGCCCTCAGGCATAATTTTTTATGTTCACCGCATAAGCGGGTAACACCTTTGTTACGGCGCTCAAGGGATGAGCGCCCTTGCGCCCCTCAGCAGGGGGCGTACCCTGCGCCAGGCTATCGCAGGACCCTGCGCCAGGCTATCGCAGCACCCCGCGCCAGGCTGTCGCAGCACCCTGCGTCAGGCTATCGCAGCACCCTGCGTCAGATTATCGCAGGACCCTGCGCCAGGCTATCGCAGCACCCTGCGTCAGGCTGTCGCAGGACCCCGCGCCAGGCTATCGCAGCACCCTGCGTCAGGCTATCGCAGCACCCTGCGTCAGGCTATCGCAGTACCCTGCGCCAGGCTATCGCAGGACCCCGCGCCAGGCTATCGCAGGACCCCGCGCCAGGCTATCGCAGCACCCTGCGCCAGGCTGTCGCGGCATCTGCCCCTCGGCGAGGGGCGTACCCACCCCTCAGCGCGCGCGGCATCCTCCCCTGCGCCTGAGCGGTCAATGTGCTTTGACCGTACAATGAAGCGCCCGAAAGAGCCTCCATAAAAGTGAAAACAGGCATACGTATCCTCGAACCTTCGGTTTGAGGATACGGCGCAGCTGAGGATAAAATGATACGGAAAGGAGCACTCCGCGCGACAGCGGCCGGAAGCGGAGTATATAAGCGTATCAGGTAAAAGGATTATACAAACGTTACATGGGGGGGGGGGGGGGGGGGGGTACCAAAACCCCCCCCCCCGGCATGGACCCCGGGGTTTTCCGCGGGGGGTTGGCGGGGGGGGGTTCCCGTTTGTGTC
>JAISBR010000203.1 GCA_031266095.1 Treponema sp.
GTGGTGATCAACCTCTCCAACATCGAAAAGGTCTACACCGATGATCCCCGGAAAAACCCGGACGCCAAACCGGTAGACACGATCTCCTGGGAAGATTTCCGCGCCCTGGTGGGGGATGAGTGGGTCCCCGGTAAAAACGTCCCCTTTGACCCCGTTGCCAGCCGTCACGCGGCGAAGATCGGCCTCAAGGTAATCTGCGCGGCGGGGAAAAACCTGGACAACCTGAAAAAAATCCTCCGGGGGGAGGATTTTGTGGGAACAAGTATAGGGTGAGCGGGAAAGCCCTTTAAAAACATACGTCCTGTATTCGAAGGACTCTCCCGCCTGTGTTGGTTTATTCCACAAAATAATTGTACTTGTCGTAGTACAATTCGTACAGGTACTTTCCATTGTCCCTGGTAAACAAAATATTGGGGAAAAGGGTGTGTACATACACGTAGTCTGTGTTATCCAGGGACATTCCATTCTTTTCAAGGCCTTTTACATAGACCTGTTTAAGGGAACGCAAGTCCAACTGAAAACCGACCCATGCGTGGCTTGAAAAGTCCACTTGGCTTTTGATGTACATTCCGTCACCCGTAGTGGTATCGTCCCAGCCGTAAAACTTGGGCCGCTTGCCGCCGGTTTCGGAAACAACAAGCTTATCTAGGGATAGTTGGCCCGGTGTGAAAAGCTTGCCAAAATTGACGCCGTGTTGGGCGTTTGAAGCGTTGTAATTCCACGAAGTCCCGCTGGACGGCAGATTCTCCGGATAATAGAAATTTCCCCCGGCATTGACAGCGGTTTCTAATTGGAGAAAATAGTCTCCCAGCCACCGGTAATTATCGAGATTATCGCTGACGGTCTGAGGTATGCTTGAACCGGGACCGATGTAATAATTGTAAGCATTGAGGTACAAATCCAACGCCTTAGTCAGATCCGCCTTTGACTTTGTCATCATGGTTTGGGCGCGGGGCAAAGCTTTGAGAAAATGATTCCGCAGGGGCAACATATCCGGAATACGGTGAATGTCATTTCCATGTTCCGGAAATTCCCGTTTGGTAAAATAACGATCAAAGCTCGTAAAGAGGTAGGCCGTTATATCGTTGATAAGGCTTTTCAATCCGTTGCTATCCCCCCGCAGTTCACCTTCAGGAACGTAGTGCTTGTTGATCTCATCATAAATACCCGAAAACAGCGGGAAGAACGCATCATCGCCCCCTACATAGGACCAAAATCTGAAAATATACCGGTCAAACTCCAGGTCGTAGCCCGAAAGCCACTCCAGAGCGGCTTTGATGGTCTGTAGATACCCAAAAAGAATGTCCAGTTCGGCCCTGCCGACATGATCCCCGTCTTGAAGCAGCCTGCCTAAAAAGAGCTTGTCTATAATGGCCTGCTCCATCTGGATGGTATCATCATAGCCCAATGTTGCCGCCCGGATTGCCGCCGCTTCAAAAGCATCTCCAAAAATATACATCAACCCGTCATCGACCACATAGTTCATGTTTTCTATTCGTGTACTCATGAGATTAAAAAACATGATCATGTAATAAGCGGCCATCGACTGTTCACCGTATTTATCCTTCCCTTCCTGGACTATATTCACCTGATTTTGAAAGGCATAATAACCCGCGCCCGCGGGCATGGAAAAGTCGGGGAGTATGACGCCGCTGAATGAACCCAGCCAGGAGGGGCGCTGGGCCTTTGTTACCTGGTCTTGTCCTGTCTCGTCAACGGTGTGAACATCGTAATTTTTCCAGGAATCGCCGAGGCTGAATAAATTGTTCAGATTGCCGGGAAAATTTTCGTAACCAATTTTGCCCAAAAGCTGCCTGACCTTGGTATCCACCGCAATAGACGCAAGACGGCCCAGGGTAGAAAAGAAAATCGCCTCATTGTTTTCCGGCTCCATTTGCCAGGCGGTTTCAAACGCCTTGACTGCGGTATCATAATCATTCACCAAGAGCGCTTTTTTCCCGTTCTCAATAAAGGAGGCGGCAGATAAAGGTTTTTCAAATTCCGCCGAAACAATGACATTTGCCGCGGGCAAATTAAAACGGTACGGAGAATTCAACGGGTATTCATATTCGGTGGGTTTGTTATCGGGGTCCAGCCGGGTCCATTTGACACTGCCTTCCTTTAAGACGAATCCTTCATCGGGTAACAATTTAACCAAAATTATTTTGTTTACCGGCCCATAGGGCATTTGTAATATTTCACCCTCTGAAGGAGTACTTACCAATGAATAAAGTATGATCGTACCGCCGGTTGTTTCAACCGCGCTGGCGCTGTAATTATTCCTCGGTACTTCTTCAAATTCAGCGTAGATAATATTATCGCCGTCCAAACCAAAACGCATAGGTGGATTTCGCAATTTATCGTCTACCACTGGCGCGTTTCCTCCGATACCCCGCATAACGCTTCCCGGTTTCAGCCTGAAACCGGGTTTCGGGTTTGCCGCCAGCGTTATCTCGGTTCCGGTTATGCCGTTTACCGGAAAGGCCCGGATAGAACCGTTTTCTATGACGTTTACCGAAACCTTGAAAACCGGATCAATTTCTTCCCTGGTGTATCCCAGGGTATGATCACACGATACAGCAATCATCAACAATCCGGCGGACAGAAAAAAAATAATTGGAATACGACCGCGTAACATGGTTTTCATGAAACCCTCCTGTCAGAAACTATAGGTAACGGAAATTGGAATTGAAATAACCGGTTCCCCCGAAAAAATCTGCGTTGCCGTACCGTCTTTTGTGTACGTCCACAGCGGTGTGCTGGGAAACATGATGGCAATTCCGGTTTTGACAACACCGCCACCCAGATCAATGGCAAGCCAGGGAGCAAAACCAAAATCATCGCGGGCTGTTTTAAACTGATCATTC
Organism: Treponema sp.; assembly: GCA_031266095.1. Next base: position 2,868 of record JAISBR010000203.1, read on the forward strand.
GGCCGTTCACCAATCGTATCCGTTGTTCCGCTTTCCTCCACCATATCCGCGTCATGATGGTTATAGCCTATATCAAGGCCAACTCTCAAGGGCGGGAGAAAACGGTAACCCAGACTGGCAAAAAACCGCATATCACTGCCAATAGTTACCGTCCGTATCCCCTCGTCAACATATTTTCCGCCGAAGGAAAAATCAAACCGAAGGAGGGTGTCCAGGTTATTCCATTTGTAGGTAGCGCCCAGAGCCGCGGAATAGGGCTGTTGTACTTCAAGATGGTTATTTGCCATAACATTGGAAGTTTCATAAGGATAGGAACCATAATAAATACCCCGGTAATATTCATAATACGGAAAATTCGTGGTAAAGGGCAGTGGAATCTTCGCACCGGCATCGACTTTAAGGTTTTCGATACCGTCAAACAGAAAGGCCGCCTCAATTACATCCGAATCCGTGCTGGTGGAAAGCCCTTCGGTCAAATTGGTATCCAGATATTCCCCTCTTTTGGGATAATCTTCCAGCCGTACTTTCCGGTTGTTTCCGATAAGCTGAAGACGGACAAGGCCGGTTTTGGGAATTTCATACGAAAAACCAATCTGCATCGCCTTGTACACATCCGCGGCTGTCCAGCCTACAATATTTCGTATGGCCCGCTCACCGGACAGGTTGCTGCCCACCGCCCCTTCAATAGAAAACGCGTTCCAGGGAGAATCCCACCAGCTTAAAGGTTTAAGCGTTATATGAGCTCCGGCGCTTGCTTTAAACCGCATGAAGATCGCGTCTTCGTCTTTTGAACCTTCGGGAAGAATCCAGCCCTGAAATTCCGCCGTTCCCACTCTGCCCCGGAAATCATCCACTTCAAATCTTCCAATGGTAAGTTTCAGCATATCCGCGATTCTCAAGCTTTCAAACGGCCCCAAGGGCTTCACCCATATATAGGCGTTCTCTCCGATGAGCGAATCGGCGTTGCCCGTCTTTCCATCCCAGTTAAAGACCGCACTTATGCCTATTGTTTGGTTCACGTTATTGGCATTAAGGGTAAAACCGATACGCGGCCGCGACTGGTTGTCATAGGTAGTGGTGGCGGCGGAAACCGCGCTGTCTTCGCCGGAGAGAGCGATAGGGGTGAATACCCCTCTGCCGTAAAAACTGAAGCCGGATTCCGCAAAAACGCCTTCACATACAACGATACAAATTGCCATGACCATTAAAAATTTCTTCATCCCATTTCTCCTGAGTATAGATAAATAAATAAAATAAAGGAGCTTTCAAAACTGAAAGCTCCTTTTTTGTTTCATCAAACAAAACTCACGCGGATTTTTTAGCGCGCCGACTGTATGTAGGGTATTTTTTCCGCATCAAAATAAGCTTTCACCTTGTCCGCCACGGAGGAACCCTTGGGCTTCCCGGGCGCCGCCCAGTTCAGCTTAAGGTATTCGTGCCTGCCTTCCGGGTCGGTACAATCTGGATCAAACCAGGTGGCCAAGGTTCTCTGCCCCGCAGCATCGGGAAGATATTTGGGATCGGCATCGTTAAAGGCTTCTTGGGGATTTAACGGATACGTGGCAAGATCATAGGTCCTTTCATAATTGGTTCCGAAATTCCGGTTAAAATACAGGTTGGCAAAATCTACAATGTCAGCGACTTCCCTGACAGGAAAGGAGTGGCCAATCTTATAAATCCTAACGCCGATATTCTCAGAGGCCCCCAGAAAATCGTATACCTCCCGCCCGGCCAGATAGACCATGTAATTGCCCTCCGCGTTGGTCCACGCGCTGTCCCAGCCGTCAAAAATCAACAGCCCGTAGGGAGCCGCAAGGGCCGCGAGAAAATGGGCGTCAAAGGGAGCGGACCCCTCATACCCGTGCCAACTGGCGGGATCTGTTCCGGGGTTCGTGGCGCTCTGATAATTACAGATCCATTCCTTATGCATATCGGTGAATGAACGGTTTCGGATATTGAGCCATACGCCGCCGGAATCCGTCCATACATGGGGAAGAGTCTGGAAACCGTGATTGGTCCTTCCCTGGTCAATGCCCCCCTCAGCTTCGGTAATGATCTGCACCAGATTGGAGGTAATGGTATCCAGCGTCCGGTAAAAATAGCTAGGTTTGCCTCCCGCCTGGGCGACAAAACGATCCGGCGCGATCCCGGCAGAGCCGGAAGAAACGGGGCAGGTTACGGCGACCCGGGTCCCCGTCATGCTTACCCCGTAGAGACCCATAAAAAGGGCGTCTTTGCCGTTCCGGGACATACCCCAGGTTATGGCCATCTGGGGGTCAATAACCCCGCCGCCGGCGCCCAGTTCAAGGGCGTCGAGAATACGCCCGATTCTCCACCCGTTCCGGGTAAGGGACGATGGGCGCCCTGGATCATTGGCGTCCCATTGGTAGAGGTCCATGGCAACCCCCGTCAGGGCATCGGAAGCTCCACAGGATATACTTGCATACCCATAGTTTGCAGGCGTCCCCGATGCGGAACTCACTAGTACCACCGGAACCTTATTGGTCGGGCTGGGAGGAAGGCCGTTGGGGGCGACTGTGGGAAGAGTTATGGTAACGCTGAAACTCGCGGTTCTTCCGTTGGCGGTTACCTCTATAGTTACCGATCCCGCCCCGGTAGCTCCGGCGCCGCTGATTTCCACCTTGTCGGGCGGTGGGGGCAGTTCCCCGGACCAGTAGTATTCAATAATTTTCATAATTTCCGCCCGGCGACGGAGCCAATCCGCCGGGGTCTGGACTACGGAACCGTCGGCGAATATAAAGGGATTGGGATAATTGGCCAGCTCACCTTTTTCCTCGGCAAGCTGATTCCAAAATTCAACTGTGGGAAGGTTGTCAACACTGAAAGCCGGCAGCGGGTTGACATAATCGTAGGTAAAACTGTCGCTTCCGCCGCCGCCTTCCACCCCCAGGGGATAACCGGTATCGGGAATCAGGTTGCCCTCCGGTACCATCAATTGCGTCAGTATGTCGGCTTCGCAGCTTATTCCCAAAGAAAGGGCCGCCGCCAACAAGACAACCAGGCACACAAAACCAAATTTTCTATACATATTTTTCTCCAAAAATAATTCCTGTTACGCGAATGGCGGAAGTTCCGGAACAACCGGAACCTCCGCCATTTTTTAGTTCACCGAAACGACCATGCGGTAATAATTCTTGACCTCGCCGTTTGCCGAGGTAACTTCAATAAAGAACTGCTCACCGCCGGTAAAGCTATGAGGCACATTTTCCGCATACCATGTGGGTTCCACCGGGGCTGAAGTATTCCATTCGGCGGCAATGCCGTACCTGACCGTAGCGCCGTCTGATACCGTGGCGTCAATAACGGCGTTGGAAGCCTGCGCGAGATACAGGATAAAGCTTCCGGCTGTTGTAGTGCCGTCCCACGCGGCGTTTGCCGTGCCCCTGGCAGTAACGGTAACGCCGCCCACCGTAAGGGCGCTCATGGTCGCGCCGGTCCCGATGCCGACCACTACCCGATAGGTGGTGGTGGTTGCCTCGGTTTCACCGCGGACC
>JAISBR010000031.1 GCA_031266095.1 Treponema sp.
GCCGTAAAAGACGGGAGAGTCCTTAGATCGGCGGGGTATTGTCGGGATCAGGTTCGCTTTGATCCAGGTTATGCCGCGCCTTGATGAGGTGTGCGGACATCTTCCGGGCCGCCTGTTCCGCGTCCCCGGTCCGGATCGCCTCAAAAATGGCTAGGTGATCCTCAATGCTTTTAGCCGGCTGGCCGGGGATGTCTAGGGTCGCCTTACGGGATTCCGCCAGAAGTTCGGCCAAAAGTTCCACAATAATGGCAAAGGCCTTGTTCGGCGAAGCCCGGGCGATCTCCAGATGAAATTGATTATCCCCCCCGATCCCGTTGCCGCCCGCCTCAACTTCGGACTGCATGTTGAGGATGGCGCCATAAATTTGGGAGATCTGTTGCTTAGTGGCGTTTTTCGCCGCCTGGGCGGCCATATGCACTTCCAGATGCTGACGCACCTCAATTATGTCAAAGGCCAGCTTCTTGTCCTGGGCGACCATGGCGGACAAGGGTAATAAAACATGCTCCATGGAGACAGAATTTACATAATTGCCTCCACCGGTAACGGAGTGGATGTAGCCCATGATTTCCAGAGCCCGCAGGGCTTCTCGCAGGGAGGTCCGGCTGACTCGCAGCTCCTCTGCCAGCACTCGTTCGGGGGGTAGCTTTTGTCCTACTGTCAGCATCCCGGAGCGGATGCGCCGGATGATCAAATCGACTACTTCTTCATATATTCTCTTATGTTGTAACTGCTCAAACATGATTCCCTCAATGGTTTGTAAATAATACCAATCTTTTTATTGTAATACCAGTTTTAGTTTGATATAATAATTTTGTCAAGCGAGTTTGTTCCAAAAATCGAAGTTATCGAAGGTTTATTAACCGAAAGTTCTTTGGCGAGGAGTTGTAGGCGGCTCGGTTGATATTTTATTTTCGGGGGTATCAATTTGAAACAGGAAGAACAGGCCTATAGCAGGGAACTGTTACTGGATATTTATCTGGTGATGAAGCAGATTCGCCTTTTTGAAGAGACTGCTTTTCGCTTTTTTCAGGAAAACAAGTTGCGTGGCTCGGTTCACCTCTGTATCGGCCAGGAGGCGATAAGCGCGTCGATCATGGCGCTGCTGAACGACGGGGACTATATTACCTCCACCCATCGGGGTCATGGCCACGGTATTGCCAAAAGCCGGGACCTGAAGAGTGCCTTTTCGGAGCTTATGGGAAAGGAAACGGGGTTCTGCCATGGTCGGGGGGGATCAATGCACATCTGTGACCTTGCAAAGGGGAACCTTGGGGCCAACGCCATTGTGGGGGGTGGTTTGCCTATCGCCGTGGGCGGTGCCTTGGTGCAGAAAATGCGAAAAACCGATCATATCACCGTCACCTTTTTCAGTGACGGAGCATCCAATCAGGGAACTTTTCACGAATCCCTTAATCTTGCCTCGGTCTGGAAACTGCCCTTGGTGTTTATCTGCGAGAATAACGGCTTTGGTATTTCAACGCCCGTCAGCCAGTCAACGGCGGTTAAGGATGTTGCTGAGCGGGCCGCCGCTTACGCCATGCCGGGTTATGTGGTGGACGGGAATGACGTATTCGCCCTGTTGGACGCCTTTTCCCAATGCCGCGAACGGGCGGAAAGGGGGGAGGGTCCCTCCCTGCTGGAGGCGAAAACCTACCGCTGGAAAGGTCACTGGACCGGGGACCCGGAGGTGTACCGTACCAAAGAAGAGGTAGCCGCTTGGATGGAAAAATGCCCTATCAAACGGTTCCGGCTCCGTCTGCTGGAAATGGGAATCGCTGGGGAAAAGGATTTAAAGGTTATTGATGAACAGGCCCGGCAAGAGGTTGACGAGGCAGCGCAGTTCGCCCTGGAGAGTCCCGAGCCGGATCCCGCCCGGGTAATGGACGGCATGTACGTAGAAGGATGGTTTCCCAAATGAGTGTAAAAACCTATGCAATCGCTATTCGGGATGTACTGGCGGAAGAGATGCGCCGTGACCCGGAGGTCTTTATCATGGGCGAGGACATCGCTAGGCAGGGAGGAATCTTCGGCTGCACCCGGGGACTCTTGGATGAATTTGGTGAGGAACGGGTACGGAACACCCCCATCTCGGAAAATACCTTTGTTGGGGCCGGAGTTGGCGCCGCCAGCGTTGGTATGCGACCGGTGGTGGAACTCATGTACATGGATTTCCTGTACCTCGCCATGGATCAGGTTCTTAATCAGGCCGCGAAGATCCGGTACATGTTCGGCGGTAAGGTAAAGGTGCCCCTTGTTGTCAGGGGGCAGCAGGGGATAGGCCGGGGCAACGGTGCCCAACATTCCCAATCGGTAGAATCCATGATGATGCACATTCCCGGGATAAAGGTAGTATGTCCCTCAAACCCCGCGGATGCCGCCGGCCTCCTGCGGACCAGCATCCGGGACGACAATCCTGTGCTCTTCTTTGAGCACAAGGCCCTCTACAGTACCAAGGGTGAAGTTCCAGATGATCCGGAATTTGCCATTCCCTTCGGCAAGGCCGAAATTGTCCGAGAAGGCGCCGATGTCACTATTGTCGCCAATTTCCTTTACCGGGGAAAATCCCTGGAGGCGGCAGAACTCCTCGCCAAGGAGGGTATCTCCGCCGAGGTGATAGATCCCCGGACGCTGGTGCCCCTGGACACGGAGACCATCGTCGGGTCGGTAAAGAAAACCGGCCGGCTTGTTACGGTTCACGAAGCCCACCGCGAAATGGGTTGGGGTACCGAAGTGGCTGCCCGGGTAACGGAGCAGGCCTTTCAGTATCTGGATGCTCCGCCGGTGCGGGTAGGCGCCAAGATGTGTTCCCTCCCCTTTAACCTGGGCCTCGAAAACGCGGTAGTTCCCCAAGTCGCGGATATTGTGGCGGCGGCTAAAACCGCCATGCATTTGCCCTGTTAAGGAGGGAGAACAATGGCGGAACGGGTAATCCTGCCCAAGCAGGGTTTGCAGATGACCGAGGGAACCATCATTGAATGGTTTGTCCCGGAGGGCGGCGAAGTTGTCAAAGGTCAGCCTCTTTTTGAAATGGAAACCGACAAGGTAACCATCGCCGTAGACGCCGAAGTGTCCGGTGTCCTGTTAAAGATAATCGCCGGTGTCGGCGAGGTGGTTCCTATAGCCCAAACCATAGCTGTTGTGGGTAAACCCGGCGAGGATATTTCCGCCCTGTTGACGGAGGCAGGCGGCGGAAATTCCGCAGGGAGTTCCGGTGCTGCGGCGGAGGCGACCAGACGAACAGCGACTCCTCCGGTGCCCGCCGATACGCCAGAGACCGGAAGGGCGGATGTCGTGTCGGGGGGCCGGGTCTTTATATCTCCCAGGGCAAAGACCCGGGCCGGAGAATTGGGGATATATTACCGGAACATCCGTGGCTCCGCCCTGGATGGAATGATCGTTGAGCGGGATATCCTGCGGGTGGCCTCCGAAGGGGTATTGCCCCAGGCGCCGTCCGGAGTATCCCCCGCGGCGTCTCCCTTGGCGAAGAAGGTCGCGGAACAGTCGGGCCTCAGCCTTGCACGGCTTCAGGGGACCGGTGTCCGGGGCAAAATCATGCGGGATGACGTGGTCCGTGCCCGGGAAGCCGGAGGCAGGCGTACCCTTGTACCTATGAAGGGAATGCGGAAAATTATCGCCAAACGGATGAAGCAAAGTCTCTACGAAAACGCCCAGGCCGTTCATCGTATTGCGGTGCGGATGGATGAAGCCCTCCGGGTCAGGCTGGTCCTGGAGAAAACCGTAGGGTTCAACGACCTTGTCGCTCTGGCTCTTGTCCGGGCTCTTGTCGATTTTCCCGGGATCAATGCTGAACTCACCTCCGAGGGGATCTGGCAGAAGGACTTTGTAAATCTGGGAGTGGCGGTGGCGGTAGACAACGGCCTCATCGTGCCGGTGGTAAAAAACGCGGACCTGCTCTCCCTCGGGGAACTTTCTACAGCGATAAAGGAACTTGTTGAAAAGGCCAGAAGCGGCAGCCTCGGGCCCGGTGAGTATACCGGCGGCAGCTTTACCCTCTCGAATCTGGGGATGTTCGGCCTTGAAGAATTCGTGGCCATCATCAATCCTCCCGAAGCGGGGATCCTCGCGGTGGGCAAGATTGAAGATACCCCGATAGCTGTAAACGGAGGTGTGGAGATTCATCCATTGATGAGGCTGACACTCTCCTACGATCACCGGGTTATCGATGGCGCGCCGGCGGCTATGTTCCTTGCTCGGATTAAGGAGTATCTCGAGAATCCCTACAAATTTCTGTAGGCCGAATTATAACGGAAAAAGTGACGGAGGAATCCATGTTTACACTGGAAGGCAAAACAGCCCTCATCACAGGCGGGGCGGGAGGTATAGGCGCAGCTTGTGCCAAAATGTTCGCCCGGTACAGGATCGGCGCTTTGACAATTACCGACGTGCGGAAGGATAATCTGCTACGGACCGCTGGGGAAATTGAAAAAGAATTGGGGCTTGTCTGTACCTGTATTGACGCGGATATCCGTAAAGAAGAGGCCGACATTGCCCTCGTGGCGGAAGCGGTGGACAGAATGGGTCGGCTGGATATTCTGGTAAACTGCGCGGGGATCTCCCGGATGGGCAGGCTCTACGATGTAACCGAGGAACAGTGGGACTTTACCTTTGACATCAACGTAAAGGGCCTTTTTTTTGTCTGCCGGGAAGCCTTCAAAATAATGGAGAAGCAGAAGAACGGTTGTATCATCAACTTGGCGTCCCAGGCGGCCCGGGGAGGCGGCATAATGGTCACCCCCGACTATCCTTCCTCCAAGGCGGCGGTACTCACCCTTACCAAGAGCCTCGCCAAGGCCGGCTCGTCCGCAGGCATCCGGGTCAACACCGTCTCGCCTGGCCTCATCGCCACGGAAATGACTACGACATTCGGCTACGATCCGGCCTCCGTACCTCTGGGGTGGATCGGCAACGGCGATGATGTGGCGGGAGCGGTGCTCTTCCTTGCAAGCGATTACGCTTCCTACATTACCGGGGCCTGCATCGACGTCAACGGCGGGATCGCCATGGTCTAGGCTTAAAAAATGGCAATTTTTTCCAGGAGCATTTTCCAAAACCAATCGGGTTTTGGAAAATGTTCAAAGTACTGTACAGTTTCATACCCGGCCCTGTAAACGATTTTCTAGATTTTCAGCATTAGATTGCGGAGTAATTCTATCGCCTTGTCAGTGCGGTAGTGGAGCCCCCAGCAATTCCGAATTCAAAAAACCGGGCGAATTTTTTTGCATATATGAGCCGATAAAACCCCTAAGAGTTAGAAAACTTCTTTTTTTATCGTCTGTTGGGCAGTAGTTTCATGTTGAAAGGAGGGTGGTCCTTGTCGTTTTAGCGTCCAAAGGTGCAGATACCGACGCGAAAATGGGGAATTGCAAAGGGGGCTCTGTTTTTCGCCGGCAGGGGCTGCCTTGTTTTGGCCTGTTTACGGTAAAGAGTACACCTCGGATGATTGAATTCGGAATTGCTGTTATGAGGCAATTCGACCTCTTGCAATTAAAAGAGGAAAGTAGTATGTTATTGAAACCTCCCCAGAGGAGGTAGGGGTCCCGGTATTTTAGAGAGTTTTTTACTGCGGATTTTCGTCAATTTTTGACAATTCTGATTTTTTTTTATAAAAAAACGATAAAACGGATTGACACGATGCGGACAGGCGTAGTAATGTCTGCAAACCCGCCTCAAACAACCGGGCAAAAGCCCGCGGAAAAGAGGAGGGGAACCTAAGGGACCGAATACAGGGTTTCTTACGGAGTGATATTTGGCAAACAACCGAAGCGTTACGGCGCAACGGTTCAGGGAAGGGGAGGGACAGCCGGCGAAGCCGGTTGTCCGGAAGGAATAGGCAACGGGTCTGCGAGAGCGGGTTTGTTGCGGGCAGGGCCGCGGGAGCGGACCTGCCAAAAGCC
>JAISBR010000073.1 GCA_031266095.1 Treponema sp.
GCGGCCGGGGCGCCGGAAGAAGGGGGCGAAATTTGGTGGAAATACAGCAAATACCTGAACTATCACGGGGTTGAAGAACTGTATATCCCCCCCGAATCCCTGCTGTTATTGGAAAGCTAAGGAAGCGTAAGAAAACGCCGTTGAGCGTGCGCTAATTGGCATTGGCGTTTTTAATGCCGCTTTGTTCAAGGAGATTCCGTGCCCTGCCGGGCCCTGGACTGATATTCCGAGGGGGTCAGGCCGGTACGGCGGTGGAAAACTCTGGTAAAATAAAAGGCGTTTTCAAAGCCCAATTTATAGGAAATTTCGTTTATCCGGTACTTGTTTTCCCGGAGAAGCCCGCAGGCCAGATCAATTTTTGCTTCGTTGATAAAATCCACCAGGTTTTGTTTACATTCCCGCCGGAACAGGGTGGAAAGATACCCCGGCGAGATGCAGACGTATTCCGCCACTTCATGAAGCATAATCCGCTTTTCCACATTATCCAGAATATACTGCCGGGCTTTTTTGACGGCCTCCGAGTGGGACTCCCGGTCGGTCAGACGGTACTGCTGCTTTATGCGGGACAAGCGCCGGGCGGGACTTTCCGAAAAATCTGCGGTTTCGTAAAACCCGCAGGCCAGTACCTCCACTCCCAGCCGGGTAATCTGGCCTGAAATTTTTATAAACCGTTCCCGGAACCGGGCAAGGCTGGATTCCCAGGATTCAGGGTTTACCTTCCCAGCGTTTGTTACGTTGTTTTTGGAAGAATCTTCCCCCCAGACAAAGAGTAAAAAGCTATCGGCAGCGCCGGAACCGGCGCTGGAATGGGGAAGCAGGAGAAACCGGGGAAAAAAGGACGAACATAAGCGTTCCGCAATTTCCAGCTCCCACTCAAGGATTTTTCGTCGTTCCTCCGGGGAAATATCAGGGTATTCAGGCAGGACCGCGAAATTCAGGGGGATGAACGCAAAGGCAAACCGGGTAAGCATACCTTCCGCGGCCAGCAGTCCGGTCTCCTCCGGCGGCAAAGGGGCATCGGTCTCCATGAGCCGTGTTACGGCACTCCGGATTTGGGTCTGACGCTGCCTGGCCCGGAGGTAGTCATCCGCCTCTTCAACGCGGTGCAGCTTATTCCGGTTTTTCAGTTCGTTTATAGCCCGCTTCAGGGCCTTTTCCAGAATCTCAGCTTCCAGATTGCTTTTTACCAAATATTCCACCGCCCGGTAACGAAGAGCTTCCCGGGCAAACTCAAATTCTTCCTGGTTGGTGAGCATGATAAACACCGTACCGGCGAATTCCGTATCCGCCTGTTTCAAGAGGTCCAGCCCGGAAAGGCCGGGCATGGCAATATCGCAGATTACAATATCGGGCCGCACTTTCACCAGTTTTTCCAGGGCCTCCTGGCCGTTGGAAGCGATCCCCGCCACCAGGGAACCATTTTTTTCCCAGTCAATGAGGCGTTTTATCCCCGAAAGCACGAGGGGTTCATCATCCACCAGCAAAATCCGGTACATACAAAGCTCCTCTCCTGTGGACACGCTGAAAGGCATCGGGTTTCTTCCATCGTGTCCCTAACGTTCCGCTAATATTTTCACCCTTACCCGGGTAAATGCTCCTTCTTTGCTTTCAAAAAAAAGGCCGCAGGACTCGCCGTAAAGCAGCTTCAGCCGCTCGTCCACATTGACAATGCCGATGTTGTTTAATGAAGGGCTGCCCCGTTCTTTTGCCCGGTTCTGGATTTTGATATTCCCCAGTTGTTCCCGGCTCATGCCGATGCCCGTATCCTCCACGGTAATGTCAAGATACTCCCCTTCCCCGACAGCGTTCAGGGTGATGATGCCGAATCTGCCGGAAGGTTCGATCCCGTGAAGGATGGCGTTTTCCACCAGAGGCTGCAGGGTGAGTTTGGGGATCCGGCAATTCAGGAATGTTTCGGGTATCCGGTTTACCACTTCAAAGCTCCCCATAAAACGGACGGACATGAGCTTGGTGTAATCTTCCAGAATCCGCAGTTCTTCGGCCAGGGTGATTTTGGCGTCTCCACCGGTATCGGGCCGGGCGATGCTCCGCAGGAGATTTATGAGGCGGCGGGTAATACCGGCAATGGCGGGGTTATTCTGAATTTTTGCCATCCACTGGATCGAGTCCAGCGTGTTATAGAGAAAATGGGGATTGATTTGAGTCTGCAAGAGGGCGATTTCGGCGTTTTTCTGTTCCCGGTAATGCTCTTCCATCTTAGCCAAAAAAAGCCTGATACTGCCGGACATCTCGTTTACCGTCCGGCCAATAAGGCCGATTTCATCCCCCGGTTTTTCTATTTCAGGATCTTCGGAAAAATCCTTGTCCTCTGAAATTTTGTGGATCCGGTTGATAAGAATTTGAATTGGCCGGGTGAGAAAGGCCGACAGGGTCAGGCCCAGGGCGGCGGCGGCAAAGAGGGACATCAAAACCGCCGCCAGCACGGTATAGAGGATTTGCCGGTCGTCCACCGCAAGCCTGGTTACGTCCATCTGATTGTAGAGGACTAGGGCGCCGCCTTCCAGAGCTAACTGGTCAAGCCGGTAGCTCTGTCTTCCCTGGCGGAACCGGTAGGGGAAAGACACGTCCGCCGGAACATGCCCCAGACTTTCCGCATGGGCTTTTATAAGCCGTGGTTTATCCTGAAGGATCACTTCTCCGGTTTCGGGAACCTGGGCAAAAACTCCCGGCGAAACGCTGTACTCCCGGAACACGGCGGTAATGATGTCAAGTCCCGCTTCCACATAAAGATAACCCCCGGGGCTGTTATAGTAGGCGCCTCTGACCCGAAGCAGAACACTGTAACTGTCCCGCCGGTTCTCCGGGCTGATAGAATGGCCAAAGCCGTTTGCCCTGGGCAGCTTTTCCATGATAAACCGGCTGTACAGGGGCAGTTCCTGGATATTATCCAAATCTGAATAATCGCCGCCCTGCCTGCTCATGGCCTGCACAAAGAGGCCCTGGTTATCAAAAAGAATCAGTTTATCGATATAAGCGTTTATTGGATTTGCCTGCAAAAAAGCGTTAAGCTGGGCCTGGGCATTCAGGGAATCCCGAATAAACTCCTGTCCTGCCCGTTCCTGCCGGGACACCGCCTGAGATACCGCCGGGTTGTTGGCGCATACCATCGCCAGGGAAAACACGTCCGCCAGATTCTGCGTTATCTGAATCCGCACGGCCTCCAGGTGTGCCCGGTCCAGCCGTTCTCCCTTTTGGGATACCGCATCCAGAAGGTATATATACAAAAACACATTGCCAATTATTCCTATAAGCAATATGTAGATAACCACGGGAAAAATAATTTTGAACCGCAATGTCCAATTTTTTAACATTCACCTATTATACATCAAATTAGAATATATGCAAACAAAAATTACACCCACAAAAAATTACGCCCTCCTTGTTAGAATATTGTACTACAGATTTCGAAAAAAGTGCATTTTAATCCCGTAAAAGCCAGATATTATTGGTAATAAATAAATGGCGAAAAAATTTTTGTCAAAACAATTTGTTTCCCGGGAAAAATACCATCAGAAGGAGACTTTTTATGAAAAGAAAAACATGGTTTTTAGGTAACGTAATTTTGATTCTTGCGTTATCGCTGAACTTTCCGGGATGTTCCCAGCCGATGGATCCCGGCGTCCCGGAGGACATGATATATCGTATCAGTCTGGACCGGGAGACCTATACCGTATATACCCCCACTGGCCCGGAATTTGATCCTCCCGGCCTCCTGGAAATAATCGTAACCAACACGGGGAATCAACTTTTGGAAGATTTGGCTGTGGTCCTGGACGGGGTTGACCGGCAGCAATTCGGCGTTTCCCCGGCCCTTATACCCAGCCTGGCTCCCGGGGAATCCGCGGCCGTTACGGTCTCCTTTCCCCAGGATGATCCCCTGGCGGCCCTGGTCTACACTGCGGATATTCTGGTCGGCAATGGCAGCGCGGCCCGGAAACTGCCGCTTACCTACGGCGTATTTAACTTGACTCCGGCGCTGGTGGATATAGACCCGCCCCTCCTCCAGGTTGATTATGAAGGACATACCGCCGCCGCGGTCAGTACCGCCGACACGGACAAGGGGGCGGGCAGCCTCTGGTTCACGGGGAATACCGCAGTGGCCGTCATTGACGGAGAGACCGGCGCGCTGACTGTAACCGGCGCCGGTGAAACTACCGTCGGATTTATTGTTTCTGAAAACCCGCTCCAGATAAAAGGTCAGAAGGTGACGGTTTATCCCCCGGTAAAAACCCTGCGGCCCGAATACCCCCTCGTTGAGGGAAGTCTTGCGCGGCCTTCCGGGGGAACGGCGATACCGCTGAATCTCGTGGATATTCAAGGGGCCGCGGCGGGGGATGCTCTTGTTTTCACCAAAACCGGCGGTGATGGCGTTATTTCCGCTTTTGACGCGGATACCGGGGAATTGACCTTTTCAGGGACTGAGCCGGCCTCCGCAGACCTGAGCGTTGGGTTGTCGGTTGTAAAAGCCGTACCGGAAGGCTCCCTGCCGGTTTACCAGGGGGTGAACGCCTTTACCGCAAAAATCGGCCCGGCCTCCGCGGCGCTTATGCTGAGCGCGGAAACAATCAACGGGCCCGAAGACCTCTGGTCCACGGTGATTAGGATAACTTTTAGCGACAATGTGGACGCCGGGGCGGGAGACGTCAAAAACGGCTTTACGATAACCAGAAATGGAACTCTCCTTACCATACTCACAGCGGCTATTAACGGCGCTACGATAAGTTTTGATTTGGATCCGGCTGATCCGGTAGTTTTCGGCGACGTCCTAAGCGTATCCTATAATTCCGGCACGGGGACTATAAGCAGCGCCGGTACTCCGGCGGCAAGTTTCAGCGCCCGGCCGGTAACCAATAGCCTGCCGGATCTGGCCCCCTGGCTAGTGAGGGCCGTGGTGGAAGCCGCAAGTCCCCAGACTCTGCAGGTGGTTTTCAACGAACCGGTAACGTCCCCGGACCTTTCCAAATTCCGGGTCAAGGCAAACAGCATGCCCAGGGCGGATATCGCCAACTCTTTACAGGGGGAGACCGCGCCCATTATGGATTATGGCAGCGCCGTAAGAACGGTCTCCGGCGCGGTTTCAGCTGGTGGCGATGACAGAGCCTGGAATCTGACCATGAGCGCCCCTGCGGCCTATGGAGAGATTCTGATCTTGTCCACTACCGAATCCGGCGCGATGAAAGACAAAGCTCTTTCCCCCAATGATCTTCCGCAAATTCCCCAATTTATCATAAAGAATGGGATACGGCGGCAGAAAGCTCCCTATGAGGCGGAAGCGGGATTCTACCGGAACGGGGTGAAGGTTGATTCTGTTGACAACGGCGATGGCGATGATCTGTATCGAAACGTCATAAGCCATCTTACCAGTTCAGGTAACTATCCGCAGGCCAATGAGGTATTAACCATTGTTCTTGACAGCGATCAAACTTATACGGGGTCCCTCAACTTTACTACCACCCATATTCCCGCAAGTTTAATCGGCGGGGAAATCAGGCTTATCGTCACCACCAAAACCGGCAATACCCAGGATTATGTTATCACCGTTACCGGAAACGGCGCGGGGATCGTTGCCAGAAACGGCCTTACCGTTATTATTGATGAGCATGTCGTCTTTGACCACAACAATGCCAATAACAATAACGCCTTAATCGTGGTGAACGATGGCGGCAAGCTCATCCTGGACGGCGGCGAAATCCGGAATAACGTCAATACTAATACCACGGAACGGGCTGGGGGCCTGCGTATGGGCGGCGGCAATTATGGCGCCCATTTCATCATGAACAGCGGAAAAATCACCAATAACCAGGTGTCAGCCAGCGGGAATGATACCACTACCAATCATGGGGGCGCGGGCGGGATTTATATCCAGCAATACGGCGTTTTTGTCATGCACGGCGGGGAAATTTCGAACAATACCCTGAACCTGACCGGGACGGTCGCTACTCCCAAGGCCGGGGCTGTTTCGGTACGGTATTCAAATAACCAATATCACGCCAACGCTTCGATCTTCATCACCGGCGGGGAAATTTTCGGCAACAAGGTACTCGGCGCAAAGAATGTGGTCAGCGCCGGCGCCATATACACCAACGGCGCGTTTCAGAAAACCGGCGGTACGATTTACGGCCCCGATGCGGTGGATACACAGAAAAAAAATTATTCGGAATATACCGGAACCGTAAACGCGGGGGTAGTGGTTATTGGGAATACTGTTAACGCAAACCCGGCGCTTTCCGCGGTAACAAAACGTGATGCTACCGCTGGCCCGGATCTGGTGCTCCTGGCCGACAGTTATAAAACAGCCAATGGTTCTGCCGGTGTCAATACCGTACCCAACTGGGCGATGAATTTCTGGGATTAAGGCTTAACCGCGGGCCTTGCGGGTTCGCGGTTAAAAAACACCAAAGCTCAAGGCGGTTATCGCCGCCTTGGGTAAAACTGCACGAGGAGTGTATATGTTGTTGAAGAAAAATAAACCGCAAATGTTTTTGGCAGTATTTTTTATGGCGGCTGCCCTGACATTCATCACCGGTTGTGAAAAGATTGTCGATTCCCTCCAGCCCAACGTGGTGAACGATACCGGCGGCCTGAGCGATGAGGAGCTTGACAGTCTGCTCAATCCCGGCGGCTCCGGCGATACGATTTTTGATCCCATCGAGATAGCCGATCCCTCGGGTAAAACCTATATTCTGGCCCCCGGAACGGGAACGCTGAAATCTCAGGGCCGGGCCATCGGGACAGGAACCGCCACCTATTATCTTGATTTTGAAAATGGCGATGACGCCAATAATGGCCTCAGTCCCCTGAACCCCTGGAAGTCCTTCAAAAACGTCAACGCTACAACTTTCAGGCCGGGGGATCATATTCTTTTGGAGGCGGACAGCATCTGGAACGGTGAATCCGTTACCCTTGAGAATAAAGACACCCTCCTGGACAGCGGCCGGGCCGGTATCTTGTATCCCAAGGGGAACGGCGCAAACGGGAAGCCCATTGTTATTGATCTTTATGATATCGACGATTTTGACGCCCAGAAACCCGCCGTTTATTTGAGCGCCAACAAGCGGCCTCTTATCAACGGGAATGGTACGCCTTCTACCGGCTCCGACCCCTACCATGTGTCCGGCGCCATCCACCTGATGGACCAGCACCATTGGGAAATTTACAATATCGAATGTACCAATACCTTCGACAACTTCCTCACCGAACCCAATCACTGGTACAAAAAAGAGGTTCGTAAGATGCTTTCCGGCATTTTGATTACCGGTACCATCAATACCATAAACCGCCCGGAATATAAGCATGTCGTGGTCAAAAATTGTTATGTCCACGATGTTCAGTCCGAAAATACCAACAATGGGGCCAGTGCTTATACTTCAGATTATTTTACCGGCGCCACCCATACCGCGTCAAATGTACTCAAAGTAGTCGGGGGGATCATCATCGGGGGGAACCTCAAGGCCACCCCCGATGGAGTGGCATCCCAAAGCCGGTATTACGGTTATGATGACGTACTGTTGGAGGGGAACATCGTCAGGAAAGTCGGCCTGGAGGGGCTCAGGACCAAGTCCGAAGGAAACAGCAGTACTACGGCGAGCCCTTTCAAGAACGTTGTTATCCGGGGGAACTATATTGAGTATATTGCCGGGGACGGCATTGTCCTTTCGGACGTTCAATCCGGCGGCCTGGTGGAAAGCAATATCATTAAAGACTCCTGCGCGGCCCCGAATCTGGGGACCGCCAATTACGCGGGGGTCTGGGCCTGGTACGCCCGGACCGACTGCCTTTTCCAGTACAACGAGTGTTACGGAACCGTCTACGGCTACCAGGACGGTGAAGCCTGGGATATTGACAATAACTGCCAGAATGTGGTCTACCAGTACAACTACAGCCACCATAACGCCGGGGGTGTTATCCTCTTTATGAATTCAGGGGTCAGTGGCAGCGTGTTCCGCTATAACATCAGCGCCAACGACGGGGGAAGTACCCGGTATATGGCAAATGTTACCAATGGGGTCGATCCCACTGCCAATTCGTATACGGCATGGTCAGGGGGTCAGACCCTTTTCCATTACACGCCGACGAATACTAGCGCCAATGCCTTGATACCTCTCATTTATAACAATACGTTTTATATGGGAGACGGTGTTACCTGCGGTGTTTTTGGACACAACGCCACCACTGCGGTAAACAAGTATGTGCGGTTTTATAACAATATCCTCCTCAAGGTTGGGGCGGGTACGGTTTATTTGTCCTACGGCCACAGCGGAAGTGGCAATCCGGGGCGCATATTCAATCCGGCGGGTTTCAAGAAAAACCTCCTCTGGGGCTATGAAACAGACCAGAATACCGGTGATCAGAGCAAATTCAGTAACGGCGATGGCGCTACGATAGCGGAACTTTGCTCGCCTACATACGAAAATATCTGGCAGAATCCGGGGCTGAAAATCCAGGACCCCGCCAATGTTACGGCCCTCAGAACTCAGCGGGATGACGGGTTCCCTGAAAGTTCCTATACCGACCCGGAGGCCCTGGCGGCTTTTACCGGTAAAGAACGGCTTCGTAGCAGGGCGGGGATCTTCAGTCCTGCGGCTGCCACGTCCCCGGTTATAAACGCCGGTATGGAAATTCCCATTGGCGCCAGCAGTTTGGACGGCGCATGGAACAACCGGGACTTTACCGGGGATTTCTTTGACCGGGCCGTCAACAAAGCAAGTCCGCCCATCGGCGCTGCCTCGGCGCCCTACTGATCACGGGCAGGTAAAATTGTCCGGCGCTGATTGGAAGACGGGGGGCTATACCCCATCTTCCAATCAGCGCCTTTTTTAGGAGAAAGAATGAAGAAACACATAATCCTGCTGTTCCTGACGGCGCTGATTTTTGGTTCCGCCTTTGCGGAGGAGCCCTTCATCGTAATCATAGACGCGATAGCGGATGTCTTTTATATGCGAAGCTTTAGCGGCGATTACGGATCGAAGAACCCGGCGGCTGCGGGAAGCCCCTACCTCTACCAGGGTGAGGGCGATATTAAAAGCTTCCAGAGTTCGGCCTTTGACGATGGTTTGAACGGGCGGGTCACGTTTTTGTATGCCGATGAAATCATAGGCGGTTCCCTGCAGCTTAGGGCGGAAAACAACACCGGTATTCTGGGCGATTGGGACGCCTGGCTGCGAGTTGGCAAGTACATAAAGGTTTTAACCGGTAACCAGGGCCAGCGGGGACAGCTTGCGGCGTATCAAAATTTCGATGATTTCCTGAGTACCAAAATAGATTACCTGGGGATCCTGCTGCCCTTCTGGCAAAAAAATTCTCCTTCGACCAGCGGAAATAATCTCGATCCCACCAAGGATTTTCCCTATGGCTATATCAGTCCTTCGGAAAACAAGGGCTTCGCCAAATTTGCGGGGACCGATACCAACGATTTATTTATGCCCGCAGGATCGACAGACCGGCAGGTCATGGGTTTTTTGCTTGATCTTACCTTTGCGCCGCTTACCATTTCCGCTTCCGCCGGCGGCCTGTTTGAAAGCCTCTCACGGCCCTTCAAAACCCCCTGGAGCCAGGGAAGCGGAACCAGGCTGAGCGATTATGACAATACCTATGATCCGGTCTTAAGTACAAAAACCAATTTTGGCTTCCGGGCCGAAGGGGCTCAAATCGCGGACATCCTCACCGTGGCGGCGGTGTATAAATACGCGGATACTTTCCTGTCCAAACCCGAAGCGGTGGATACGGAAAATACTATTGATGAGGCGGTCCGAAACCACGCTTTTGGTTTATACGCCAATGTTAAGCCCGCGTCCTTTCTTGGGATCTCCGCAGGTTACTCCGGGCTGGTCCAGGGTTGGGAAAATTCAAAATATCCCGCCACAAAGCCCGGCAGCGCGGGTGATATTGATTATGAAACACACGAGCTTTCGGAATACAGGCGGATCAATTTTCCGTATTACAACGGCGTTGATCTGCGGGCCTTTTTTACCGGAGTTGAAAAACTGTCCATCACCTTTAACAACAACCTTAGCTTTGCCCGGATAAAGGGGATAAGCCGGGCCAGCCGGGCGGATGGATCCTTTGCCAAAGGCTGGGCCTATGCGGGACAGCTTAATGAAGACAACGCTTTTGCCGAAAAACGGGCCGAAGACTACCTGGGTCTCTATAATGCCCTGGGCCTCAAGTATGAAATAAACGGCGCCCTGGACCTGGATTTTCAGGCCGCCAATCAGCTTGGGTTTTTTACCCTTAGGGAAAATGGCGCTCCGGTGGCGCGGTCGATTACCGAATCATTGGGGCTTTACACGGGTCTTAGTTACCGGGTTATTCAAAGGGACCGTGTCCGGGGCAGCATCCGCGGCGGCATTGACCTCAAAATAAGTTCTTATTCGTACCAGGACTTTGGCAGCAAAGACAAGCCTACCCATAAAACCGGATATATCGACTTTGGTATTCCCCTGGGGATTAAGGTAGAATTCTAGGAGACACAAAAACGTGAGGCTTTGCTTTGGCAGGATCATTTGTATATTTTAACTCTGGCGGCTTTAACTTTTTTGTCCAAAAAAAGTTCAAACTGATCGTTTATCCATTTGTTTCGTCCAAGGCCCGGCGCTTCCTCAAAACTGAGGAAGCCGCCGCCTTCCTTTCCGGTTACATAATAGAGTTCCGGCTGTTCCTGGGGGCCCGGAATAAGGGCGCCTCGGGAGGCGTTTTCCAGTGCCCTGGCCAGGTCCTGCTGATAGGCGTCTTCTTTGGAAACCGTGGCGCTGTCAAAGTTAAAGTCTTCCCGGCGGAGGCCGGGGAAAGAACCGATCAGGCTGCGGACCACTTCATCCGGGGAATGACCCTTCCGCAGGGCGCCGCGAATCTCCCCCTCCGGGGAAGGGCCGTCAGGGTCCCACCGGAACAAGATGCCGGAAGCGAAATAGGGGGCGCGTTTCAGATCATCGGAAAGGCCCGCATAGGCGGCGCGCAGCTGGGCTTCGGTGGGGAGCAGCTCTTTTGTAAGCAGCGCGGCTTTCAGCGCGCCGGTAATACCGGTAATGCGATAGCTGTTGTACTCCGCGGGACCAAGCTGCTTTGGCCCGTACACAATTTCATTCCCTGAGGTATTCCAGTCCTTCCGTTCCGACTCAAGGTCATGGTAGCTTGCCGGGGTATCAATATTCCTGCGGCGGGCCTCCTGAATCAGCACCATGTTCCTGATCAGGGTTTTCCGGGCCAGTTCGTTTAAGGTTTCTCCGGGAGTACTGTTGCCGTACCTGGTGTCCCAAAACTTGGCGCCCATGCCCAAAAGTTTATATTTTCTCCCATAATCCGCGGCAACCGCGGCCCGCAGCTCCGCGGCATAAACGTTTATATCTTCCTGAAAAAAAGCTTCGCCGTTCACCGTGCCTGCGGGCTCTTTTCCGTCAATGGTTTTAACCGCGGCGGGACGGAGAACCGCGAAAACACCCAATCCTCCAAACAGACAGAGTCCCGCCGCGGTCAGGATCATTATCCTTTTTGACCGCATTTTTTTCTTGTTAAAAAACGCCGTTGTTTTTTTCATCGTTTTATTCCTTATAATTTAAAGGAGGGAGTCATAATCGGGGTTCCCGCTCATCCCTTTAATCCGCTGGTGGCGATCCCTTCCACAAAAAAACGCTGGAACAAAAGGAACACCGCAAAAACCGGAAGCAGGGACAACACGGACGCCGCCATGATAAGACCATATTCGGTGGAATACTGCCCCAGGAACATGCGGATACCCAGGGGGATGGTTTTCAGGCGGACCGAATCAAAATAAATCATGGGGCCCATAAAATCGTTCCAGATACTGACAAAACTAAAGATAACCAGGGTGGCAAGTACGGGCCTGGACAGGGGCAGTACAATCCTGAAAAAAGCGCCGTATTCATTTAAGCCGTCGATCCGGGCGGCGTCCAGCAGTTCGTCCGGGATACTTACGTAAAACTGGCGGACCAGAAAAACGCCAAAGGCGGTAAAGCTCTGCATCAGGATATAGCCCAGGTGGGTGTTGTTCAAATGAAGAAGGCGCATTTCCACATACTGGGGCAGCATATAAACCTGCCAGGGAATGGCGATGGTGGCAATGTAGAGAAAGAAAAGAGTGTCCCGGCCGGGGAACCGGCATTTGGCGAAACCGTAAGCGGCAAAACAGGAGCTAAGTACCTGTATCAGGGTAACGAGGATGGACAGCTTAAAAGAATTCATGGTGAACCGGGCAAAATCTATTTTCTGCCAAATTGCCGTGTAGTTGCTCCAGACCGGTTTTTCAGGTATCCAGCGGATGGGAACCGAAAAAACGTCTATATCGTTTTTGAGAGAGGAAGAAAGCATCCAGATAAGGGGCAGGAGGGTGATAAGGACAACTGCCGTCAACAAGAGATAAAGTCCCGTGCGGCTGATATAATTTTTTTCTTCTATCACTGGCTTATCCTGTTTTACAAGTGAGCTTATTCAAAAGACAGCCGGGTTTGGAACAAGTTTATTCATTTCGACAATCTTTTTTCTGCCCGGAACTGGAAAAAGGTAATGGCGCCCACAATCAGAAAAAGAATCATAGCCGCCGCACTGGTTCGTCCGTAATAAAAATAAATAAAGGCATTGTTGTATATATAGTTACTCACCAGGGTTGTGGCCGTTCCGGGTCCGCCTTCGGTCAGGGCAAAAATCATATCAAAGGATTTGAAGCTGTTAATCGTGAGCATAAGAACCACAAAAAAAGTGGCGGGTAAAAGCATGGGCAGGACAATCCGCCGGAAATACTGGAATTCTGAGGCCCCGTCAATACTGGAAGCTTCTTTAAGTTCCCGGGGAATATCCTGCAAAGCCGCCAGATATACTACCATGTAATATCCCATGTACCGCCACACCGCTACGATAATAACCCCCGGAAGCGCCCATTTGGTCGTACCGAACCAGCCGGGAGGATTGGAAATGCCGATAAGTTCGAGAAAGGCGTTGACAGGACCTGTGGGGTTTTTCATAAAAAGCAACTGCCATACCACCGCGATAGACACAATGCTGGCCACATAGGGGAAAAAAATGGCGCTGCGGAAAAACCCCTTGGCCTTGATTTTTTTGTTGAGCAGTACCGCAAGGCCCAGAGAGGCAAACACGGTAAGGACAACGCAGGAAATGGTATACACAAAGGTCCGCCGAATGGAAGCGAGGAATACGCTGTCCCGGAGAATGGCCCGGAAGTTGTCCAGGCCGGAAAAAGACAGGGGATTAAACCCGTCCCATTTTGTAAAGCTTAAGACCAGTGAAAAAACTACGGGTATCAGTATAAACACGAGAAATCCCGCAAAGTTGGGTAGGATAAAGGACAGGCCGATCAAGGTATTCCTGCCTGTCAGCGAATAACGGGATTTCATCATAATTCATCCGGGGAGGGGCTAATACCCGGGAATCCGCTGTGCGCGGGAGACTCCGCGTTTTGAAAAGGGATCATTTGCCCTGAATTTCCCCGGAGCGTTTGGCCATATTGGCAAGGCCCTGATCAATGGTAACTTCCTTGAGCATAATGAGGCTGTGTTCTTCATTAAGCATCTGGTTTACTTCCGCTACATAGTCCACCATTGGCCGGTCAAGGGCGATGTTCTTTACCACCAGGGCGTCCAGAAGCCCCGGCGGCATGCCGGGTACATTGGCTATGTCGGCCAAATTCCGGCTGTTGGCCCGGCCGGGGAACATGGCGTTTTTGGCATAAATGAGGGCCCCTTCTTCACTGGTAACAAATTTGAGGAATTCCCAGGCCGCATCTTTGTTTCTGGAAGCCTGATTAATGGCAATGGGAGTTACGGAACCGACGGTCCAGCCCGCGGACACTCCGTCCGGGTGCGGAATGGCGGCCACGCCCCAGTTCATAGCGGCTTCTCCCCGGTCAATCCGGTCCCGCAGGACCACGGCGAACCAGAAGCCCATAGGCATCATGGCGATATTGCCCCGCATAAAGGCGTTGGCATAGGCGATATTACCGGCCTTGAGGCTCCCAAAGTCCATGACGATCCCTGCGTCCTGCATCCGCAGGGCCATCTCGTAGTAGGGTTTCATAAAACGGTAGTCCGTATCCACGATGGTGTGTTTTCCATCCTGAACGGCCCAGTTTTGTACCAGCGCCTGCCAGGTATGGAAATGGGCGCCGTAGATTTTACCGGTTCCCGATCCGGTAGTGAGCCGTCCGGCGAGCTGTTCCCACTGGGTCCAGGTCATGTCGTTGGAAGGATAAGGAACGCCGGCTTTGTCAAAAATGTCCTTGTTGTAAAAAAGGACATAGTAGTTAGTACCGGCAGGCAGGGCCGCCAGCTTCCCGTCTATAATAAAACGTTCCGCCAAGCCGTTAAAGGCGGTTAAATCTATGTTGTCCCGGGCGATATAGGCGGAAAGATCTCCTAACTGGCCGCGGTTTGAAAAACCTTTGGTCGTATCCCCGTCTTTGATCCAAAAGGCGTCTACATTACTGCCGCCGTTCAGCATGACCGACAGCTTTTGAGTATAATCCGCCGAAGGAATATCAATAATTTCTACGTGAATGTTTGACTGGGACGCCTCAAAAGCTTTGATCAGTTCGCCGTGGTACGCGTTAAGCGTGATGTCCCAGACTGCCACTTTCAGAGTAACCGGACCGCCGTTTTGGGCCGCCGGTGACAAGTCCCGTTTGGAACAGCCAAAAAAAACCGCTGAAATCAAAAGTACCGCCAGCGCAGTTTTCTTGATATTCATACAACACCTCTAACAATAGATTTATGGTCATACACCACTGTGTCTATTGTTAAACTGTTCCGGCTTTTCTTCCATGTATTTTCATTGAAAAAGATAGTACTATTTTTTAATTTTTTCCGTATTCTCCGTAAAATTGCCGCATAACGTAAAAGGCCGCTTTCCGGGTTGTCCGGTCGGCGTCAATCAAACCCTTGCGGTTAAAACCTTCCTGATAACGGTTAAGGCGGCGGGGACAACGGAAATCATAGAGAATCCACGGAGTCATCCCCGCAATATAGGGGCATTGCCTGATAACCGCGATCTGCTGTTCGTAGAGGGCCTTCTGTTTGTCCTCCGTCCAGAGTTCATCCGCCGTACCCCGCTGCCCCTTCCGGGCGCCACCGCCGAATTCGCAGATTATCACCGGTTTCCCCGGCGCGGAATTGGCCAGAATCTTTGGCAGCTTGCTAAAATCCGGATCGTACCAGCCGTAATATTCATTGATGCCGATGAGATCCAGGAAATTTGCCAGCCGGTCTTCAATGACCAGTTTTTCGTGGTTGATAAGACAGGCCGCGGAAACCAGTCGCGTGGGATCAAGCTCCCGGGCCTTCTTCACCAGGGAGGACATGAATTGCAAACGGCTGCCGGTATCGGCGTTTTCGTTCCCCACGGACCAAATGATCACGCTGGCCCGGTTCCGGTCCCGCAGAATCAGTTCCGAAAGCTGATTTTCCGCGTCCCGGTATGCGGCGGGGCTGTCAAAAGCCACGGCCCAGTAGACCGGAATCTCTTCCCAGAGAAGCACCCCTTCCTCATCGGCGATTTTGGCAAACCGCGCGTCATGGGGATAATGGGCCAGTCGCAAATAGCAGCCGTTCAACTCTTTCAGATCCCGTATGGTCCTGCGGATAATGTCTTCGCCGGTGGTCTTTCCCAGGGTAAGATGATCTTCGTGAACGCAGACCCCTTTAAGGAAGATTTTTTTGCCGTTGAGAAATATCTCCGCGCCCCGGACGGCGATTTCCCGGAAACCGATACGGTCCTGAACACGGTCGCTGCCGCTTCCGGCGTTTAGGCTTAGCAGTACGTCGTAAAGTTTGGGGGATTCCGGGCTCCAGCGTTCAGCCACCGCCGTAATATGAAAAGAAGCCCGGCCCTTGTGTACCGGTCCTTCCGTCCGTATCCCCAGTTCAGGAATTTCAAGACCCGCCGTTCCCGAAACTTCCCCGCCTTCGGCCCCGGAAACATACAGATCCGCATCTATGCCGCCGTCTTTGGCCAGACGTACAAACCAGTCCTTGATATAAACCGGGGGCAGGCGGTAAAGCAGCACGTCCCGGTAAATGCCGCCGTAAAAAAACCAGTCGCTGTTATCCATAGGAATCCGCAGGGGGCTGCGGCGGGCGTCAACGGTAACCACAATACGGTTTTCCGTTCTGACCACGCCGGTAATGTCCACATTAAAGGGCGTAGACCCGCCATCGTGGGCGCCCGCAAAAATTCCGTTCACAAACACGCAGGTATTATAGGATGCGCCCTCAAAACGCAGGATAAGCCGCTCCCCGGTTTCTTTGGGTACATAACGGAAGGTCCTGGTATAGACGCCGGTTCCTTCAAAATAATGAAGCTCCGTTTTTTCCATGTTCCAGCAGGCCGGCACAGTAAAACGCTCCCAGGCTTCCCAGTCCCAGTCCACCGGCTGGGGAATTCCGGCGGCATTGGCGGTAATGTCCCGAAACCACGCCGCCCGGCGGCAGGTGTCGTACCAGTCGGCGGCAAAGTTCCATTTGCCGTTAAGAGATTCGCTGTTCCGGCCAACGGTATTGATAAGCCCCCCGCTTTCCAGACAGGGTTCCCGGTAATCCGCTTCATAGGCGGCGTTATGTATGTCCGCTTGATAATTACCCGATTCGATCGCCATATTTTACCTCAACATAAACGATATTTTTAGTAGTGCATTTATACCTTATATTTCCACTCTGATCAAGCCGGTTCTTTTCCGGCGTACCAGCCCTTCGCGGCCCGGAACCCGGAAGAAAATAACGAAATTTGGTGGAAATACAGCAAATACCGTAAAATACAGCGATGTTGAAGACTTGTTCATCTTACCCGAAACCTTCTTATTAAGGTCAGTAATTTAACATTGCGAATTTTTTTTAAAAATTTGGGAGCGTTTTCGGTATTTTACGCCGGAAACTGGGCTTTTCGGGGCTCCACTATCGCTCCGGCCCCGATGCTGCACATCGTGGCTGCTCCGCACATTCGCTTGCATGTTATGGGAAAAAGAAGTATACTTAATCGAAAATTTCAGCTTGTGAACAGCTAGCTCTTAAAACGATAATATACGAAGCATAAGAAAAAATGCCTATGTGTTGTTTTAAGAAGTTTCCTTTTTCCGGTATGTAAAGATGGCATTATGAGGTAGAGTGGAGTAATGAAAACTCATCAATGGTTGCTTATAGGTATTTTGGGGGTATATCTGCCCGTTACGGCCTTTGCCCAAAGCCAGTATGTTGATATTGGCCGTTTCTTCTTTTCCTTGAGTCCCAAGGTATTAGAAGATGGTTCGATTACTGATATGAGTTTGGGATATAGTTATACGGAAAAATATGCCGGAGAATTGCGGTTCCGCTTTTCCAATGAAACAAAAAATGAACAGTTTGATGAAACCATTCCGGACTCTCTTAACGCTATTGAAGAACGCGACCTTGAAGTGTTTTTTCTACCCATTGAATATTTTCCTGTCAGAAACGCTTCCATGAAATTTCAGGCCGGAGCGGGTGTCTACTATGTTTGCAACAAGCTGACTGAAAAAGGATTTTTTAATATGCCTATACTGGAATCGCAGGGAAAAGAAAGGGTAAATTCTTTTTCCAACGATTTTTCCATGCATGTGGTAGGCCCGGATGTGGAAATGGGATTTATGTATCAGACCGGGCGGATCAATGTAACAGTCCACGGAGGTATCGTCCCTATATTCTTGTTACATGCTCGCCAAAAGATGAGTATTGTCCCTCTTTTGGATCCGAACCATGCGGAGTATTCGCAGAATACATGGGGAAGCCCTTATTTTTATGTTGATGCCGGGGTGATTATTTTTAAATATGTTTCCCTTGCTTTATTGTATGATTTTTCCCGGCTGAATTACGCCGTCATTGATTTTGATGACGACCTCAAGTGGTATCATCCCGGCAGGGAAGTGGTTTCCCAATCCTTAAAAATGGAAGCCTCCATATTGATTCCTTTGCAGGGATCCGTTTATACGCAAATTGGATACGGCCACACGCTTGATTTTATGCGGTTTGATTCCGCTTCGCCAATACAGAGCAATAAACCGTATCTAATATTTTCAGCAAAGGTGATTAAATGAAAGGAGGAATTATATGGTGAAAAAATTATTTCCAATTTTTGCGGTATTGTTATTTTTTCTTGTGGGATGCGAGAATTTTTTCAAGTCCAATGAGAATACCGGCGAAAATTCTAATACCCCGGTAAAATATTCAAAAGAATTTTATGGCGAATGGCTCCGGATGGATGCCGGTGAAACATGGTATATAACCAGCGGCGTCATAAAAATCAACGGTTATACATCATCAAAAACAGTATCGATGATTAAGCAGTCGAGCAGGGTTATTGAAGTAACAGAGGGCGGCAGAAAATATTACCTCTACGCTTCCCGTGTTGCAAACACGAGTTTTACCGGAAAAATTGCCGGGTTCCAGCAAAACGCCCAATCTGTCAGGGTTGTCGGCGGAGGAATAGGTGGCATAGGTGTAACCATATCAAATCTGAATGATAAAGCCAATACGTTAACCGCGACCACAGATTCAAATGGTAATTATACCGCGAACGATATTATTCCCGGAGATGAATATGAAATTACGCCGGAAGGCGGGACGCCAGTAACGGTAACGCCTCATGGTGACGGCGATGATGTAGGGACCGTTACCATTACCAGTGGTTTAAATTTCAAGACTTCTATAAGGCCCAAATCGACATCACTGGATATATCAAGGCTTTATGCAAATATGAACGCTTATGAACTGGTTATGGAGATTGAAAATACCGGAACGGTTGATTGTACCGCCGCCACGTATCAGCTTGAATTTGCGTCTGATTTAATTGCCGAGTCCGTTCCGGCATCGCAAATTCTAGGAACCGTGGAACCCGAAAAAAGAAAGGGTATTGAAATAAAAGTCCGGTGTCTGCCAATACACGATGAGTATGAGTACAAAAAAATAGGAATAACGATAAATGACCCCATTAGCAACAGGACATGGCAGGATTCGGTTTCTCTGAGATTTCACAAAGCCCCGGTAAATTTTAATATCCGGTCAAATAACGCCGTTTCCGGCGTTATTATTGCGCCCACTGCGCAGGCATATCCTTTCAGAAACAAGACTTCAGACACGCTGTCCATGCCCTGGTCAACCGGGGATTATCTTGTTGTTTTCTCCGGGGCAACCGCCGACACGGAAGCTGTGTATTCGCTGGGTATAGATATAATGCCGGACAATGATTTTAACTCCTTTACTGATACGGCAAATTTTGAATCGAATGATACTGAGATTACGGCTGCGCCGGTTGATATTCAAACCAAAATTATGTCCTATTTGCACAAAAATGATATTGACTACTACAAAGTGACTATGGGGGCGGCGGCACCGGAGTTAAAGTCCATTCAGTTGGTAAATTTTGCGTTTAAGGATACAAGCAACGAGCATACAAATTGCAACAACGATGATAAAATACAGCCCGGCGAAAGCGCATATCTCGATATTATGGTCAAGAATAATGCAAATGCGGCTGTAAATATCACAACTGCTGCGCTTTCCACTGCAAGTTCCTATGTAACGCTTGACAAGAGTACTGGGACCATTGGGAATCTGGATGCCGGGTATTATCAGACATTGACGTATAAAGCGTCTTATACATCATCCACCGGAATAGCATCGTCTTTAAGTTCTCTCCTGCTTTGTTCGTCCAGTTATTATTCTGCGGCATTCAGGTTCACCATAAGTGATAGCTGCCCGGTTAATGTTACCATACCATTTACCGTAACCTTTACCGATTCATGGGGGAATGTGTGGATGGATACATTTGAAGTGCCGGTGGAAGGAACGGGGGCGGGTATTGCGCTTGCCGGGGACAAATACAAGATAACGGAAGCGGCCAACGGGAATGCGGATGGAAAGGCGAATCCCCATGAAACTCATTATCTTGACATTATGGCGCGGAACACCGGAACGAGCAATGCGCTGGGGGTAACTGCCACGCTTTCCACGACAAGTTCCTATGTAACGCTTGACAAGAGTACCGGGACCATTGGGAATCTGGATGCCGGGTATTATCAGACATTGACGTATAAAGCGTATTATACATCATCCACCGGAATAGCATCGTCTTTAAGTTCTCTCCTGCTTTGTTCGTCCAGTTATTATTCCGCAGCATTCAAGTTCACCATAAGTGATAGCTGCCCGGTTAATGTTACCATACCATTTACCGTAACCTTTACCGATTCATGGGGGAATGTGTGGACGGATACATTTGAAGTGTTAGTGGAATGACCCTCGCCCTGAAATTTCCTCGCGTGAGTGGGGTTTGAGGAATTAGGCCCTGTAGCGACTAACCGGGAGTATTAATACCCGGCGGCGGATTTCAGGCCAGCATCTGCCGCAGTTCCGCGGCGAGGTAGAAGGAGCCGGTTCCCAGAACCGGAAGCCCCCCTTGCCGGGCAAACGCCAGGGCCGTTTGCAGGGCTTCCCCGGTGTTTTTGATGCAGGCCGGCGCGGCTGCGTCCCCGGCCTTTTGGTTCAGGGCTTCACGGATAAACAGGGCGTACACATTTTCGGGATCGCTGGCCTTAAAGGAGCCGGGGGTGGT
>JAISBR010000184.1 GCA_031266095.1 Treponema sp.
CAGTGATGAACCGTGTCGATTTGCCAGAAACCGGGGATTTTCCGTTCCTCCCCTGAGTAAAAGGTACGGATGGGGATACGGCTTTTCAGGGAGGCAAGGGGTTTGGTGAGGCTTTTCCCCTTCAGCCTGAGGGCTTCTTTGTCTTTTTTAAGATACCGGTCAATGGTAGCGGGGCTTATGGTTTTGAGCTTTTCCGCTATGTCGGCGGTGATATGAAACGCCGGCCACCCGGCGATATACGGCATCTGCTGCCGCATAAGGAGGGCGAGGATTTTCCCGCATTTGTACCAGAAGAAGGTCCAGACCAGGCGGAGGGAGGCGATAACCTCATCGGTATAGACCCGCTTGCCTTTCCGGTTGGCGGGCCGTTTTCTTTCCGGTTTGAGTTTCACCGCCTTCCCCGTGCCATAGACCAGGATTTCCCTGACCGGCTTTTTACTGAGGAGCTGGACCGCTGATTTTCGGTGGTACCCGGTTAACCGGGTGAACTCGTCGAGCAAAGCCGACTTCTCTTTTTTCGTGGCTGCCTGATACCGGGATGTATATTCCCTGGTTACCGCCCGTTTTTCTTTCATGTTTAACCCCATTCGGACGCCCTCCGTTCGGCATCCTTATTGTAAGTTGGGTAACATTTTCAATTTGAGGCATGGGTGGTTTTCGGTAACATTTTTCATGAGGCAACGCGAGTCCTTGACAAATCCCCCGATTGACCTTAGACTTTTTGTATAAAATAACCCACATAGGGAGGCCAGCGTATGGCAAAAGTAGAATTGAAAGGTATTTCAAAGGTGTATGAAGGCAATGTCCGCGCCGTGGACAATGCCAACATCGTGGTTGAGGACAAGGAATTTGTCGTCTTTGTAGGCCCTTCGGGCTGTGGAAAATCCACCACGCTCCGTATGGTCGCCGGTCTGGAGGATATTACCGAAGGTGAACTCTATATCGACGGAGAGCTTATGAACGACGTTCCCCCCAAGGATCGGAATATCGCTATGGTATTCCAAAACTATGCCCTCTATCCCCACATGACGGTTTATGAAAATATGGCCTTCGGCCTGCGGATCAAGAAACTCCCTAAAGAGGAAATTGACAAGCGGGTAAAAGAAGCGGCAAAGATCCTGGATATCGGGAAATTCCTGGATCGCAAGCCCAAGGCCCTTTCCGGCGGTCAGCGTCAGCGCGTCGCGGTAGGCCGGGCCATTGTCCGTAACCCGAAGGTCTTCCTTTTTGACGAGCCGCTTTCCAACCTGGACGCCAAACTCCGTGTCCAGATGCGGGCCGAGCTTTCGGATTTGCACCTCAGGCTTAACGCCACCATGATCTATGTTACCCATGATCAGGTAGAGGCCATGACTATGGCCAACAAGATCGTGGTTATGAAGGACGGGAAGGTCCAGCAAATCGGTTCTCCCCTCTACCTCTATAACCACCCGATCAACAAATTCGTCGCCGGTTTTATCGGTTCCCCGCCCATGAACTTCCTGACCGTCAAGGTCCTTGAGGAAGGCGGTGCAATCGTACTGGATGAAGGCTCTTTTAAGATAAAGGCCGATTCTTCTCACGTTGAACATCTCAGGAAATACGCCGGTAAAGAGGTCTTCTTCGGCATCAGGCCTGAGGATATGGCCTATACCCAGTCCGCTGCGGAGAACAGCTTCTCCGTAAAGATAACGGTTGTGGAGCCCTTGGGCGCGGATATTCACCTCTGGCTCATTACCGAGACCCAACCCCTGGTGGCCCGTACCGAGCCGCACCACGAATTCAAAGTGGGTGAGACCGTGGTCTTTGTTCCCAGGATGGAGAAGGCGCGCTACTTTGACAAGGAGACGGAACTGGCTATTTTCCCCGGTCCTGACGTGTAAATGACGTGTACCGCCGGGTGGAATGATAGATTGACGACATCTCCTCCAGGGTAACCGGGCTGCCCGAATGGAACGTGATGCTTGATCATCCACCCCGCGGCCAACCAGTTCGGCTGGACTATGCGCGGACGCGGCAGCCCGTTCAGGCAGGCGGACTTCCTCTCGCCGCGTTGAAACTCATCTCCCTCTTTATCTCTCATCATTTAATCGTCTTCAAAAAATCCTCTGATAGATTATTCTCCGAAATTTCCCGTACCATGCCGCCGCCCTGGCTGCGGTATTTGCCGGGGCTGATGCCGGTGTAGGCTTTGAAGATTTTGGAGAACCAGCTCTGATCCTCGAAACAGCAGGCGCCGGCGATTTCACTTAAAGAGAGGTCTGTTTCCAGCAGCAGATGGCTTGCCCGTTCTACCCTGAGCCGGTTGAGATACTTGGAAAGATTTTCACCCATCTCTTCTTTGAAAATGGTACTGAAATAGGGCGCCGAAAGTCCTGATATTTTAGCTATTTCCCCCAGGCTGATCTTTTGGGTGTAGTTTTCCCGAATAAAGTGCTCGGCTTTCCGTAACGCGGTACCGTGGCGTATGCCCTGGAAAGAGGTTATTTGCCCGGCGATGCGTTTCACTATGGCATGCAGAATATCCGTAAGCTCCTCAATGGTTTTGGCCTCCTGAACCTGCTTGAGGCAGCGATTGTTGGTTTCAAGCGTCGAAGTGCCGCTGTGGCCGGGGTTGATCCCTACCCTGGAAAGAAGTACCACCAGTTCTATGGCCCGCAGCTGTATATACCTGAAATGTTTGGGATTTGCAAAGATCAGTAAGGCCAGTACCTCGTTGAGGATGTGGAGCGCCGCCGCGCTGTCTCCCCGGTGGAGCGCGGCGATGAGAAGGCGTTCCTTATCCAGAGGATATCCGGGCAGTACACTGCCATCGGGGTATTTGATTTTCAACTCCTCGATCATCTCGCTAAGAACGCGCTGCTGCTCCGCCCTGCGCCTGAGTATCTCGTGGTAATCCTCGCTGCCCGAGGAGAGGGATTCCGCGCAGAGCAACAGCATCTCCGCGAGGGATTGTATCTTTTCAGTATCCCCTTTGGGGAAATTTGCGACGCGCTGCGCAAATTCCTCAGCCGGGATTGTCCCCTTGCACATTCCGGCAATTTCGTCGGTATTTTGCTGATCCTCACTCAGAAAGCCGGTACCCCTGAGAGCGCCTGAAAAGCTGCCTTCATTGTAGATGGGACTGGTCCAGAACAGGAACCCCAGGTCGCATTTGTAGATACGGGAACCGCCCTGGTTGCCGGCTTCCTTGATCGCGCTGACATGAATATCACGGCAGGGTTCCGCTCCCGCCGCCTCGTTCTGGTATTTGACGCAGTGCAAGCAGATACTCTTTTCAACTTCGTTCTCTTTCAACACATCGGTAAGCGGCATGTAGTTATGATCGTAGATACATATACCGCATCCGGTTGCCTGGGTGTATACGGCGGTCATCTTTTTAGCCTTATCGAATAAGGCGTCGGCTTTATTTTGAATCGCCGGCTCAGATTCCTTTTTTTTGTTTTCTTTCATAGGTATTCCCGACTCCCTTTTAGCGGCGAGCCGTGCCGAAACCGTGCTGTTTTTTTAATCATGTAATACAAATCCCCGCTCCCGATATTTACCGGGACTAAGACCGGTATGATTTTTAAATATTTTTGAGAACCAGCTTTGATCCTCAAAACCACAGGCTGTCGCTATCTCACTGATAGGCAGGTCTGTTTCCGCCAGCATTGCCGAAGCCTTTTCCACTCTGAGTCGGTTGAGGTAATTGGAAAGGTTTTCCCCCATCTCGTCTTTGAAGATGGTGCTGAAATAAGGCGCCGAAAGACCCGACGCGCCGGCGATCTCCTGTAGACTGATCTTCCGGGTGTAATTTTCCCAGATAAACCGCTCCGCTTTGCGTAACGCCGAAGAATGGCGGATTCCTTGAAAAGAAAAGATCTTTCCCGATATCCGGTCTATGATGATGTTGAGAATATCCGAAACCTCGGTAACGTTCTGAGCGTCTTCTATTTTTTTCAGATAACGATTATTGGTTTCCAGTACATTCCCATCTTCGGTGACTTCACCGTTTAGCGCCGCCCGGGAGAGGAGCACCGTCAGTTCCAGGGCGCGTAACTGAAAGACTTCAAAGCTGCCGCCACCGGAAACGTACAGCGTGTCCAGCAGTTCCTTGAGGATGATCCGGGCCTCGTCATGGTCTCCCCGGCGCAGGCTTGCCAGAAGCGCGCGCTCTTTGTCCATGGGATAGGCGTTTTTAAGGACTTTCCGCGTCTCTTCCTTTCCGGCGTTCCGGTCCGCGGCAGGAAGAGCCGGCGGAGAACCGGTTCCCGGTTCACCCTCGGTTAGCTGTTCGGCGCAGATTAGCATCATTTGAGCCAGAGCCTTTACCTCCTCACTGGTTTTTTCGGGGATATTTTTCAGGTAAACGGCTATTTCTTCCCGGGGTATTTCCCCTCTGCAGGCCAGGAAGATTTTCTCCGTCGCCTGTAGCCGAGCCACTCCTAATACCCCGCTCGATAACAGAGCCCCGGCGAAACGCTCGCCTGAGTAAATTGGGCTGGTCCAGAAGATAAACCCGACCGGGCACATATAAACATACGAACCGCCCAACTGCCGGGATATACGTACCGAGTCCGCATGCATGGCGGTACAGGGATATTCCTCCTTGTTCAGTGGCTTAGCTGGATTGTTGTAAAACCGCTTGCAGAGGGCACAGAAAAGCATCGTTTTGGGATGGGTATGATCTTCCACCGCGTTGCAATCCGGGCCCAGGACCGAGACAATACATTCTGCGGCCTTTTCATAGTGGTTCACCAGTTCTCTTGCTCTTACAAAGAGCGGATCCAACTCCCTTCGCTGGATTATGTTTGTTGACTTTGTCACAGATACTCCTTGCTAAACCGTTTCACGGATCAGCCTCCTGGTGTTTCATCTTGACAGACCTTTTTTATAACAAATCTGTTTTCATAAAACACCGTCTTACTTTCATATGTAATGGAGTATCAATGAACGGAATACACCCAAATGGCTGAAAATTGAAAAATAGAGGTAGTTTTCTAAATATCCACCTTGAAAACTGGTCTTCTGTTTCGGCGCTCATCATACAGATTGATTCCCACATTAAAACGCCGCTCTGCCTCCAACGAGGAAGGAGGGCCATGACCGGGGAGTATGGTGTAGTCGCCGGGCAGGGAAAGGAGCCGACTTCGCAGTTTACCCATCTGTGTAGCCGCCCCGTAGGCACTGGCGGTCTCACCCACCAGGCCCGCCGTGAGGGCGTCTCCAGTAAAAAGCATGGCGCCGATCCGGTAGACCGCAGAATCCGCCGAATGACCGGGGACGGAGATCACTTCTACCTTAAAAACGCCTATATCAATTCTATCCCCATCCCGTACCAGCGTGGTTTTATGATCCAGGATAATCCGGTTTACAGCGAATATATCGACATTATAAATCCGCTTCAAGGTCCGCAGGCCGTGTACATGACCAATATGGTCATGGGTGATAAGTACCGCCTCCAGATGGAAATTGTTATTTTCAATACTTTTGAGGATCTGTTCATCCATGGTCCCCGGATCGATGATAATTGCGCCGGAAAAGGGAGATCCCTCACCGAGTACATAACAGTTACTAAAACCATAGGAACAATAATGAAAAAAAAGCTGCATCTATTCTTCTTCCAGTTCGAATACCGCTTCTGCCGTATTGGATGATTTAAAGGAAATCTCCCTCTGCCGGGCGGCTATAAAGTAGGTCCGCTTCAGGTTGCAATTAATAAACCGGGAACGCTCCATGTCGGCATTGATGAAACGGCTGTTGTACAAATCTGAGTTGTCAAATATAGTTTCGGAAAGGGCGGCGCCCACAAAATTAATGTGCAGCAGCTCGGATCCCTCAAAGCTACAGCTCCGGAATTGCGCACCGGCGAAGGACATAAACTGAAGGTCTGATTTGGAAAAATCACAGTTATTAAAATCGGCGAAATCAAAGAAACATATCCGTATCAGTGTTTCGGAAAAGACACATTGTGAAAAAGAGGCCTCCCTGAAATTACAGCCGTAAAAATGGTGGCCGGAAAAATCAAGATTCGAGAAAGCCATTCCTGCGGCGCACAGATCCTTGATAGTGTTATGCCGGGTAATAAATTCGGTAATCCGCCGGGTCTCCTGCTCCGGATTCGCCTGATGGATGAAACAGATGTTGGAACCGGTGATGGCGGGCCGTCCACAACCCGCCGCGCAGGGACTTATAATAAACATAAGCCATAATACCATATTTTTGCCTTGTCAACTAGTCCTACTCCGGGTTATGATAAACTATGTGCTGGTATTGTGGCGCCCCTGTTCCTGGCGGGACGATTGGTCGTTCCCTCCGGTGCGCTGACTGTGGAAAAGATCTGCGGGTCTGCCGAAACTGCCGTTTTTTCCGTTCCGGAGCCCGCGGGGACTGTTCCGAATCGAGCGCTGAACCTCCATCTGAAAAGGATCGGGCCAATTTTTGCGACTGGTTTTCACTGGACTCGAAATTTCTCGCGCCCACGACGGGGCAGAAAAGGGATAGGGACAAGGCCGCTGTAGCAAAATCCGCTTTTGATAATCTCTTCGAATAGCGTGTATGGATAGACGCTCTCCGTTTTTTGTAAGCTCCGGAATGAGCATTGTCCCCTGCGGCAGCGGGGAATGGGCGGGTTTTTTCCCGGTTTTAACCGGCTTTCGCGTTTCTCTGTCGGTGGAAGCATGAAAGGCCTCGTTATCCGCAGTTCTCGTAATATTTTTACCGTGCTGGCGGACGCTGATGCTCTGTCCTGTGCGGACGCCACTCCTCGTGTTAAGATCGAATGCCGCATCAAGGGGAAGATACTCAAAGAAGCCGAAGGTTTCTATAATCCCCTGGCGCCCGGAGACCAGGTGATTGTTGAAATCGATCCGAAGCATTCCGGAACGGGGCAGATCATCGCTTTGGAAAAACGGCGGAATGTGTTCAGCCGCTTTAACCAGAAAGGCGGAGCGTCCCAGCTTCTTGCGGCTAACGCCGATATGGTATTGTGCCTCACCACGGCGGCATCGCCTCCCTTTAGGCCCCGTTTTCTTGACCGTGTCCTGCTTCAGGCGGACCTGGCGGGTATACCACCGATTATTATCCTCAATAAAAGCGATCTTGGTATTGCTGATCTTGATGTGGAGGAACGGCTTGAAGATTTCCACCATCTTGATTATCTGATACTCAGGATATCGGCAAAAACCGGTGCGGGGCTGGATGAACTGCGGGAACTTATCGCGGGAAAATGTTCCGTTTTGACAGGTCAATCCGGAGTGGGAAAGTCCAGCCTTATCAACGCCCTTCTGCCGGATTTGCGTATTAAAGAGGGGGCAATAAATGAAAAATACGACAGGGGTAATCATACCACCACTATGTCGCTGATGGTGGAGATTCCTGAAAATAGTGATAAGCCAACATGGCTCATTGATACGCCCGGAATCCGCCGTTTCGTGCCTGATGGAATTTCGGCGGATGACCTGGTTCTGAATATGCGGGAATTCGCGCCCCTGGCGGGGACCTGTACCTATGGCCTTTCCTGTTCTCACCGTGTCGAGCCGGGCTGCAAGATCATGGAAGCGGTTGCCGCCGGGGTTATCCACGAGGATCGCTACAATAGTTTCCTGCGCATTCATGATGAACTTTCGGGAAAAAATCATGCGGGCTGAAAATGCCGATCTGATGGAAAAAACAGTAAAACTCCTTGAGTATGGCACAATCATGGACAGAGTCGCGTCCCGCGCCCTGAGTGAGGAAGCGGCGGCTATGCTCCGAAATGAAAGTCCGGTATGCGACACCGACAAGGTCATTGAAATGAAGGACCTGGTCGCGGCTGTTCTTTCCCGGATCGAATCGGGAGACAGCGAGCCCCGGTCAAGCCTGCCCGCAGTCGGTTTTCTCCTTCCTAAACTTGAAAGGGAGGGCATGACCCTCGAAATCGATGAAGCGTACGCAATCGGACTCTTTGTTGAAGAGGGGGAGGCGCTCAAAAAATGGCTCAATCCCCATCCTGCTCTTGCTGCTTTACTTGAAGAATTGCCCGAATGCGGTGTCGTGGCGGCGGAGATATTCAAGGTTCTGGACAGGGAAGGGAAAATTCGGGACCTGCCTGCACTGCGTGCCATAAGGCGGAGGATCAAGAGTCTCAACGCGGAATTACAGACAACAGTTTCCCGTTATACCTCCAACGAGGAAAGCAGGCGGATGTTGCAATCAACTATTCCTTCCCAGCGGGACGGAAGGACCGTACTGGCGGTAAGGGCGAATTTCCGGGGTCGCATCCGGGGGATAGTGCATGAGGTTTCTTCTTCCGGGCAAACGATCTTTGTGGAACCCGAAGATGTGGTGGAAAAAAACAATGAGATTCTGCTCGAGAATCGGAATCTGGAAAGAGAGATATTTCGTCTGCTGGAGGAGCTGACCCGCCGTATCGCCGGGTACCGGGAGCAGCTCAAGCAATTTCACTTGGCTCTGCTGTATCTTGAATGTCTGCGCTCAAAGGCCCGTTACTCTTACGATACAAAAGGACATTTTGCGCATAACGGTGGTATGGCAGACGGCGCTGCCGGCATGGTCCTCAAACAGGCTCGGCATCCCCTGTTGCAAAATGCGGTTCCCATAGACCTTGAAATAGACAGCAAAACCCGGACACTGATCATCACCGGGCCAAATACCGGCGGTAAAACCGTGGCTCTGAAAACGGTGGGGCTTGTCACTCTGATGAACCAAAGCGGCCTTGCCCTGCCTTCGGATGAGGGTACAGCTCTTCCTGTATTTGACGGCGTCTACGCCGATATCGGCGATGAACAGTCAATCGGACAGTCCCTCTCAACCTTTTCCGCGCATATCACCAATATCGCCAGTATTATCGCTCACTCAACGGAAAATTCCCTGGCCCTGCTGGATGAGCTGGGTTCCGGTACCGATCCTGAGGAGGGGAGCGCCATCGCCATGGCGATTCTTGACCACCTTATCGGAATAAAATCCAGGCTTATTGTCACCACTCATCACGGTATCCTGAAAAATTACGGTTATACCCGGCAGGGTGTGGAGAACGCCTCGGTGGAATTCGACCTTAAGACACTTTCGCCAACCTACCGGATCATCATAGGTATTCCTGGTGAGAGCCGGGCTTTGGATATAGCCGGACGGAACGGCCTATCGGCGGACATTGTAGAAAAAGCCCGCAGTTATCTTGCTGACGAATGTTCCGATATATCCGCTCTTATCCGGGGACTCAGGGAGAAGCATCAGCAACTGAACGCCGCAGCCGAAAAAACGAGAGATGAGGAAATGAGGCTGCGGGAAGAACGCCGTCGTTCCGATCTTAAGGAACTGCGGCTGCGCCAGAAAGAGGCGGAACTGAAAGCCGCCGTCACCGGGAAACTCCGCCTGCTGTTAGACGAAAGCCGGAAGACCCTTGAGAACCTGGTGCGGGAAGTCAGGGAAGGAGAACTTAGCCGGGAAAAAACCCTCAGGGTAAAAGAATTTCTGAATGAACTTGCGCGTAATGTTGAAGCGGAGAACGCGGCCCTTGATGAGGAAGAGGCTTCCATCGCGGAAGAATGGCGGCGCATGGAGGTGGAAGCTCAAAACGGGGGCGGAGGAAAGACACGAATCAACCTCGCCCCCGGTATGGAGGTACTTGCCGGGGAACACAAGCGGCGAGGTCTCATCCTGCGCTTTGATAAAAAAAGTCCCGCCGGCAATTCCTGGATAGTGGAAATCGGTTCACTTAAGATCAGTTTTCCCGAAAGGGATCTGTTCCCCGCCGCGCCGGTCAAAAGTGAATTAAAGCCCCTTATTTCCACGGTGGATCTCGCCTCACCGGTGGCGCCTGCCTTTGAAATCAATTTGCTTGGCATGCGGCTTGAAGAGGCTCTTGATGTCCTGCGCCGCCAGATCGATGTCGCAGTGCTGTCGGACCTAAAGGAATTTTCCGTGGTTCACGGTAAAGGCGACGGCATTCTGCAAAAGGGCGTCCATAATTATCTCAAGCATGATCCCGCTGTAGCGGATTACTATTTTTCCCGTCCAGAACTGGGCGGCTTTGGCAGGACCGAGGTGATTTTGGTAAAAAATTTGTAACTATTCAGCCGAAACATTTGAAAAGCAACAAAATTCGCACTTAAAACCTCAAAAAATCGCCTGGCAGGCGATTTTTTACCTTACAAACTGCGTCGAACCGAAGGTTCGCAGGAGCTTTTTTATTCGTGGTTTTTGCCGTGACACATATGTCCCGGCGGCAATCCTGTTTCCCTTTACAACGTCAATTTTTTTGTGACGGTGGTTAATTGACAGAAAACTGGGGCACGACCTATCATATTGTTACCGAAGAGGAGACCGCTATGAAAAAGAAAGCACTGTATTTGTTTTCGGTTTTTTTGCTTAGTGTTGCTTTGATTGGCTGTGCGACCGGTGGTAATATAAAGACCAATACCGGGGAATTGCTGGAAAATGATCCTGCCGTCATTTCCGGCGTCCTTGAAAACGGGCTTTCATACCGTATTCTACAAAACAGTTATCCGGAAAACCGTATCTTTCTTAGGCTGGTGGTAAAGGTGGGCTCCGTCCTTGAAGCTAATAACGAGCGGGGTATCGCCCACCTGGTGGAACACATGGCCTTTAACGGGACCACTCATTTTTCGGAAAATGAATTGCTCAACTATTTTGAAACGGTGGGTATGGCCTTTGGTCCTGAGATAAACGCCTATACATCCTTTGATGAAACGGTGTACCACCTGGAGATCCCCGCCGATGATCCTGAAGCCCTGACCACAAGTCTCACCGTCATTTCAGACTGGGCCTGCGGGGTCAGTTTTGACGAGACGGAGTTGGAAAAAGAGCGGGGAGTGGTGCTTGAGGAATGGCGCTTGAACCGGGGCGTCGAAGGCCGGGTCTCTGATGCGCTGCTGCCCTTCCTCTTTCCTTTTTCCCGGTACGCGAACCGGACTCCCATCGGTAAGCCGGCGGTCATTCGGAATGTGTCCAGGGAACGGGTCGTCAAATTTTACAAAAAGTGGTACCGCCCGGAATTGATGACCCTGATTATCGTGGGAGACGCCGACAGCGTCCTGCTTGAACGGGCGGTAAAACAACAACTATCGTCTATCCCGGCGAGCGAAAAACCAAAGGCGCCCCCCGCCTATTCCGTGTCCGCCCCCAAGGCAAAACTCAGCCTTCGCTTGTCCGATCCCGAAGCGCCCTATACTCAAGTTTTCATCGGCAGCCTGTTTCCCGCGGTCCAGATAAAGACCCGTGCAGATCAGCGGCTGTTCACGGCGGGCGCCGTCTCCGTATACGCCCTGTCGGCCCGCCTCAATGAGCAGGTTCAGGACGGTGAGTTCTTCCTCGGCAGCCAAGTGTTCACGATACATGCGCTGCGCTCTATGGACGTTGGTGCGATCTGGTTCAACCCAAAACAGGGAATGTTTACCGACGCCTTCAAAACCATCATTGACGAGATTGACCGTTTTGTCGGATACGGCATTACTGAAAGTGAACTGGAACGGCAGAAGGCAAACCTGCGTTCCGATGCCTTGGACGCCTGGCAGAACAGTAAAAAAGCCGAGTCATCGAAAGTCGCGTACCGCTTAGTGGAAAGCGTTCTCAATGAGACGCCTTTCCTGTCGGCGGAGGCCGAATATCAACTGGCCCTGGAAACCATCAACGCCCTTACGGCAGGTGAGGTAAACACGGTTATTAAACGGTATTTTGACGGGCGCGGTTCCCGGCTCCTGTCCATCACGCCTCCGGACGCGGATACCCCTTCAAAGCAGGCTATCGACCGGCTCTGGAAACGGTACCGCCATCCTTCCCTTGGCCCCTATAACGACGACTTGGATGACCGGTCTCTCTTTCCGGCTGAATTGGCGGAGCGTCCCGGTTCAATAATCTCGGAGCGTATCCTGTCCGATGGAAGCGACGGAAATCCGGTGGTTACCGAATTCACCTTGTCAAACGGCGCGAGGGTCATTGTTTGCCCCACCGATTTTAAGGAAGACTTCTTTCTATTTAATGCCGTGAGCCGGGGTGGGCTTTCCCTTGTTCCTGATGATGAATACCCATCGGCCTCAAATGCTGCCGAATACGCGGGGCTTTCCGGCCTGAATGGATTCAGACAAACTCAGGTTACGAAAAAATTGGCGGGAAAAAACGTGACGGTCGGGCCGGTATTGGATGAAGCGTACGCGGGCTTATACGGTTCCGCAGCCGGCCGGGATATGGAAAGCCTGTTCCAGCTTGTCAATTTGTATTTTACCGCACCTCATTTTACGGAAGCCGCGTGGAAACGGGTAACCGCGAATGTTGCCGCAAGAATCGAAGCCAACCGGAAATATCCGCGAAACTATGAAGCGGCGGAAATGTTGAAGGTCCTCTATCCCGGTTCTATCCGTTTTAACGAGCCTACTGCCGCTTTCGCCGGGGCTCTTGACAGTGTCAGAGCGCAGCACTTCTACCGGCAGTTCTACGGCGCTGCCGGGAATTTTACCTTTATCTTTACCGGCAGTATCACGGTCGATGAAGTGAAGCGGCTCAGCGCCGTGTATCTGGCTTCCCTTCCCGCCGGAGAACGGACCGAGGCGAAGGATACCTTTCCCGACTTTCCCGAAGGCACGCGGACATTCAGTATAAAAAAGGGCATAGAGCAGCAAGGCCGGGTCTCAATTTATTTTGGCGGTAGAAATCCTGAGGTTACTGAAGATATTTATACTGAACCCTACCTTGTGAACGCTATGGTTGAGTTAATTGAACTCCGTCTGCGGGAAAAGATCCGCGAACAGATGGGGGCAAGTTATGGGATTGGCGTTTTCTGCAGCCAAAGGAACGATCCCTCAAGGTCGTATATCGGGGGAATATCCTTTGGCTGTGAACCGACCCGGGCGGAAGAGCTCGCGGACCTGGTGATACGGGAACTAAAGGCCCTGGGAGAAACCCCCGCCAGTGAAACGGATTTGGTCAAGCTGCGGGAAGGATTTTCCCGCAGCCGCGAGACCGCCCTTAAAACCGATGATTTTTGGCATGAAACGCTGGAGGCCAATGTCATACGGGGCGACGAGAGCGCCGGTTACAGCCGGACCGAAAAGGTTCTTTCGGGCATTAACCCGGAAGCCATGCTGCGCCTTATCCGGCGTTACTTCGATACCACGAATTACGTAACCGGCATTTTGCTGCCGGAGGAGCCTTAAATTCCGGCCGCCGGGGCTCGATCTGAATGGTATTGAAGTAGATAGTCTTATTATGGTATTATGATTAAATCAGGTAAGAATATTGGAAAGGGGAATTATGCAGTCAGTTGGTATTAATATCGGGTCCACCAGCCTGAAAATGGTGTTGCTTGAGTATGAGGATTCAGCGGAAAAAGGCCGGTTGCTTTGGAGCGCCGCGGTACCGCATGAAGGCGATTTTAGCGCGGCGGTGCGCAAACTCCTCTTCGAGGGAAATATCCCCAGGGGTGTGCCGGCCATGGTTACCGGCAACGAGGGCCGCTTCATGTTCGATGTCTCCGGAACCCTGGAACCCCTCTGCGTAGAGGCGGCGCTACGGAACCTGGGCCTTAAAGTCGATGCGGTGGTGAGCATGGGCGGGGAAGACCTCGTGGTCTATTCCCTGGATTCCAGCGGCAAAATTATCAACAACTTTTCCGGCAACAAGTGCGCCAGTGGTACCGGGGAATTCCTTAAGCAGCAGCTTGCCCGGATGGACATGACCTTAGCGGACATTGACAAGGTACCTGACACCGCCAAGGTTTACTCCCTTTCCACCCGCTGTTCGGTGTTTATGAAGAGCGACTGTACCCACAGACTCAACAAGCGGGAGGCTACCAAAGACGATATTGTGCTTTCCCTTTCGGACGTGATGGCCGTCAAGGTTATCGACTTTTTGAAACGGGCGAAAGTAAACTCGGGCCGGGTGGCGCTCACCGGCGGCATCACCCTTAACCGGCACATCATCCGCTTTATCCGGGAGAAGGCGCCGGGGATCGAATTCGTTATCCCTAAAACAGCGCCGGTCTTTGAGGCCCTGGGCGCGGCGGTACTGGCGCCCCAATCGGGCAGTGCGCTTCCTTCGGCGGGTAAACTCCTTAAGCCCAACGAGATCCGCTTCGGTACCTTGGGAGCGCTGAGGGACTGGAAAGACAAGGTCAGATTTTTTGAGAAAAGCGATGGCAATGTCCGCGCCGGTAGGAAATACGTTCTAGGTGTTGATGGTGGTTCCACCACCACTAAGGCCTGCCTCGTTGATATGGAAACCGACGAGGTTGTGGCGAGCCACTACGGCCGTACTCACGGTGATCCGGTCAAAGCCCTCAAAGAGTGCCTTGCGATCATTCAAGAAAAGATCATCGCCGATACCGGCGGTAAAGACATTGATATACGCCTGGTTTCTACCACCGGTTCCAGCCGGGAAATTCTCGGCGTATTTCTGGAGACTCCCGGCGTGTACAACGAGATTATCGCCCACTCGGTGGGGACCACGTATTTCGATTCCGGTGTGGAGACGATATTTGAGATCGGCGGCCAGGACGCCAAGTATGTGCTGCTCAAAAACGGCGTGCCCATTGACTACGCCATGAATGAGGCCTGTTCTGCGGGTACCGGCTCCTTCCTGGAAGAATCCGCCGCAGGTGAT
This sequence comes from Treponema sp., assembly GCA_031266095.1. The sequence goes on from JAISBR010000184.1 coordinate 14,575, forward strand.
CTTTCGATCCATAGCGCCAAGGACATAGGTCCTATCGCGCTGCAGGCCGGTGCGCCCTGTAAGTTCGGTGAACACTGCTCGGCTTTTATTAACTCCGACATCCGCAAGGCGGTGCAGCAGGGCGCGGGCAAAAAGAATATTACAGCCGGGATCGCCTGTTCCGTTGTCTCCAACTATCTTAACCGGGTGGTGGGGAACCGTACTATCGGCGGCAAAATATTTTTACAGGGTGGGGTTGCCAAGAATCAGGCGGTGCCCCTGGCGTTCGCGATGCTTCTTAACAAGGAGATACTTGTGCCGCCTTCCCCTGAACTCATGGGCTGCTTCGGCGTGGCCTTACTCGCGAAACGCAAACATGCAGACGGTCTGCTTGATGAGCGAAAGGTGATAATCGACGATATTATCAACCGCGAAATCGGTTACGAGCGGCTCTTTACCTGTAAGGCCTGCGAAAATGGCTGCCCGATTCAGGTGCTCAATGTGAACAGCCACACGTACATGTTTGGCGGCCGCTGTAACAAGTACACTAATATGCGCAAGGCCATCAAAGACACATCGGTTTTTGATTATGTGAAAAAGCGGCAGAAAATGCTGTTTGAGGAATTCGCCGCGCCGGTTTTGAAGGAGAATGATCCTCAGGGAGACAGGGCCGATCCGCAAGAGGGGGCGGCCGCCGCGCGGAAGCGTGTCTTCGTAGTGGGGATTCCAAGGGCCTTTTCGGTTCATACGCTCTACCCGCTTTATTCGTGGTTCTTTTATGAGTTGGGGATTAAGACGCTTTTGTCTACCGAAGTCGCCCACACGGGCGTCGCCAGGGCGGAATCCACATACTGTTTCCCGGCGGAGATTGCCCACGGAGCTGTGCAGGACTGCCTGGACAAAGGGGCGGATTACGTGCTGTTACCTCATTTCAGGGACATGCCTTCCTATGAGGATGAGGTACACGCCAATTTTTGCCCCATTACGCAGAGTCTTCCTTACTATGTTGAGAAGGCCTTCCCCGACATTGACAAAAAACGCTGGCTGCCGTTGGTGGTGAGCTTCAAATTCGGTGAGGGTAAGGCCCTGGAACTGTTCTGCGAAATGACCTCGCGGCTGGGCATAGGTGAGGCCGAGACCAAAGAGGCTTTTAGAAAAGCAAGGGCGCGGCAGCAGGCTTATTTTGAGGCGACGCTGGAAATGGGCAGGGAGGCGCTTCAGGAAGCCCGAAAGGCGGACCGGCCGGTGATCGCTGTTTTGGGCAGGCCCTACAATGCCTTTACCCCGGAAGCGAACATGGGTATTCCCCGGAAGTTCACCTCCCGGGGCTACTCAATCATTCCCTTTGATATTCTTCCCTTCCATGATGAGAAGATATTTCCCAATATGTATTGGTACTACGGCCAGCAGGATGTCAAAGCGGCGAATCTTCTCAAAAATGAAGATAATATCTACCTAACCTATATTACGAATTTCTCCTGTGCGCCGGATTCGTTTATCCTCCACTATATCAAATGGGTGATGGGTCAGAAGCCTTTCCTGGTGCTGGAACTCGATTCCCACTCCGCCGACGCCGGTATTGATACCCGCGTGGAGGCCTTCCTTGACATCATCGATGGTTACCGCACCAAGAAGAACGAACTTGAGGCGGTCCGTTACGACAATGGCTGGCGTTTTGTCAGCGAGAAAATAGCGAACGGCGGATTTGACCTGCGGATCGATAATGTCAAAACCGGAGAGAAGGTCCCGATTGTGGGGAATAAGCGGGTGAAGGTGCTGCTCTCCAATATGGGCGCTATTTCCACCGAATATATGGGCGCGGCGGTACGCGGTCAGGGGATTAGCGCCGAGGCAATGCCCGTGGCGACGGCTAAGACGATTCAGCTTGCCCGGGCCCATGCTTCGGGAAAAGAATGTGTTCCCAGCCACCTGGTTCTGGGAAGCGCCTTGCAGTTCTTTTTCAGCGAAAAATACCGCAAGGATGAATTGTACCTTCTCTTTGTACCTATCACCACCGGCCCCTGCCGTACCGGACAGTACTATGTTTTCTACGAAAACCTGTTTCGGGACCTGCAGATTGAGAATATAGTGGTCTTTACCCTTTCGGCGGACAATTCTTACACCGAACTCGGCCCCAGTTTTGCCAAAGAGATGTGGAAAGGACTGGTACTCTCCGACTACCTCAAGGATATTCAGACCACCCTCAAAGCCGTCGCCGTCGACCCGGTTCAGGCCCAGGCGGACTTTGAAAAGTCCTGGCGCAAGGTTATGCATGTAGTAGAGCATAATCCTAAGGGGATCTGGCGGGAGCTGCGTCAGGTTGCCGCCGATGTGAAGAAAATACCCCTCAAGCGAAAGCTCACTGACTGTCCGCGTGTACTTATCGTAGGGGAAATCTACGTGCGCCGTGATGACTTCGCCGTTGGAGAGCTGACGGATCTGATGAGCGAGCGGGGTATAGTGGTCAAAGTGGCGGGTATTTCCGAATGGATTCACTATCTGGACTTTGTCCGCGAATACGCTCTCAATAAGCTGATAAACTTGCGTAAACCCGGTACGCGGCTCTTCTGTGAACCCTGGTGGGCTCTCAAGAAACTTGGACTCGAAGAATGGTGGAAACACTCGATAGAGAAAAAGGTCATCTCCATTCTCGGACCCACCGGTCTTATCCCTGAAACCCCTCACGATATGTACAAGATCATGAAGTACACCCAGGAACATTTTGTCAACCTGGAACTCAATTCGGAGATCGCTGTTTCATCGGGCTCTGCGGCGGCGGCCATGGATGCGGGTTACTCGGGCATCGTAAACATCAGCCCCTTTGCCTGTCTCATCGGACGGGTCATTGAGGGTCTCTTTACCCCTTGGGCGCGGGAGCGTAACTACCCGATCCTCTCGGTGGAAGTGGATGGTAACCTGCTGCCGCCGAATATCATCAACAAACTCAACATCTTTATGGTGAACGTACTCCGCTTCAAGGGTAGAGGCGATCTTTCCTCCCTGGTGGACAAGGCGGACCCTCATAATTCGGACTTTGATGAGGAGATCACCGCAACGGAAGAGGAAGCAAAGGTTTATCCTTGTGAACAGATTGGATAAAAGCATCGATTCCCTGCTTGAGACCTATGGCTCCCGCGGCATGGTGAACCACTCGGGCGGCGCCAACCTTCCCGGCAGAGAAAGTATAGCCGCCATTGTCCGGGGGTTGGACGAACTTATCTTCCCCGGTTTCCGCGATAACCAGGGCCTGGATCACAGCAACCTGCGGCTCATCACCGCCGAAAAGGTGAACCACCTGGCTCGGGAACTAATCCGGGAAATAGAAAAAAGCCTTGCCTTTTCGCTGCGTTCCGGTGATTTAAGTTGCGGTCATGAAAGCTGCCACGCCGCCGCGGAGCTAATCGTGGAAAGTTTTTTTGAAGAGCTTCCGGCTCTCCGCCATACCCTGTCCCTGGATATGCAGGCCGCTTTCAGAGGCGACCCCGCAGCCAAGAGCTACGAGGAAGTGATCCTTTCCTACCCTGGCTTTCAGGCCATCACTGTACACCGCCTGGCCCACTTTTTCTGGAAGACCCAGACGCCCCTTATCCCCCGGATGATGAGCGAACTAGTCCACGGCAGTACCGGTATCGACATCCACCCCGGTGCTGAAATCGGTGAATCCTTTTTCATCGATCACGGTACCGGCGTGGTCATCGGCGAAACCACGGTTATCGGTGAAAATGTCAAACTCTACCAGGGTGTTACCTTGGGCGCTCTTTCAGTCAAGAAAGAGGAAGGTGGATGCAAACGCCATCCCACTATTGAGGACGATGTCACCATTTATTCCAACGCCACGATTTTGGGCGGTAAGACCGTCATCGGCCGGGGCAGTGTCATCGGCGGTAACGTGTGGATTACCGAGTCTGTCCCGGCGGGCGCCGTGGTTTACAACCGGCACTCATAGCCTTTTAATGATAGCCGCTAATGAATAAAAAAAAAGCCGCGTTTGTGGCGGTGTTGGGCCGGCCCTCGGTGGGAAAGTCGACATTGATAAACCAGATCTGCGGTGAGAAAGTAGCCATTGTCAGTGCCGTACCCCAGACCACCAGAAACGCTATCCGCGGCATCGTAAACCGGGAACAGGGTCAGCTCGTCTTTGTTGATACGCCGGGTCGCCACAGCTCTGAAAAGAAATTCAATAAAAAACTGATGGAAGTATCAGGCCGGGCGGTGCATGAATCTGACATGGTTCTCTATGTGCTGGATGCTTCCCGCCCTCCGGGGCCGGAGGAACAGGCGATAGCGGGACTCCTTGCCCCCTTGGCCGGAAGAACCATCGCGGCAATTAACAAGATCGATATACAGAGGAAAAACAGGAATTCCTCTGACGCGGACGATTCAGTCATTCGTGAATTTTTAAGGCAATGGCTCCCGGGGCTCGGCGATAACCGCTGTTTTCAGATTTCGGCCAAAAACAACGAAGGTATTGATTCCCTCCTCACCGCGTTATACGCAATGGCGCCTGAGGGGGAGCCGTTCTACGGTGAGGAATATTACACCGATCAGGAAGTAGATTTTCGTATTGCCGAGATCATCCGGGAACAGGCGATCAACCGTCTGCGCCAGGAACTTCCCCATTCACTCTATGTGGAAGTGGCTGACACGGAATTTTCCCCGGAGGAAGACCATACCAGTCCCCGGCTCTGGGTGCGGGCCTTCATCATTGTTGAACGGGAATCTCAAAAAGGTATGGTGGTAGGCAAGGGCGGCAAAATGATCAAGGCTATCCGCCAGGCCGCCCAAAAAGAACTCGACCGTATCTTTTGCTGGAAGATAGAGCTTGACTTACGGGTAAAAGCCAACAAAGACTGGCGGCACAACGATTCCACCCTGCGGAGGATCACTGGACACCTTTCTTGACAGCGGGTTTTTGCCGTTTTATTATTACGCAATTACGCAGGGAGCGTATTGAAGGAAATGAAGCTTCACGAAAGAGGTGTGCTACCCCATAGGCGTTAACTTAAGAGAGAAAGTATGGTAAAACTTCAGTATGGGAACAGGGAACTATGAGTTTGAACAAATACTGAAATTGCTGCCCGAAGGCTGGGAAGCAAAAGCGAAAG
>JAISBR010000197.1 GCA_031266095.1 Treponema sp.
TCAAATAGCAGAGGGCTACTATTTTATAGATTATTACAGAATGCTGTCCGCCTGGAACCAATCACTTATGATATGATAGTCTCGCATTGACGTATCCTGCGTCAAGTAAATACCCATAATTCGTTTTATTACCGCTTCGTTCGATTGCGGCAGATAAGTCTTTCGGCCTGGCCCGGTTGTTTTTCGCCCGAATATCCATAATCACCGCAAGGGCGATAATAATTCCCTTGATGATCTGCTGAATGTAAGAATTAATCCCCAAAAGGTTCATGATGTTGTTGAGGATACCTACGATAAACGCACCGGCCAAAGTTCCCATCGCGGTTCCGATACCGCCTGAAAAACTGGTCCCGCCAATAACCGCCGCGGTTAAGGCTTCAAATTCGTAACCCTGCGCTGCCGCCGGAAGTCCCGCGTTATTTCGCGACATAAAAATAATCCCTGCAAGCCCTACGAAAATTCCGTTAAGCAGATAAACAACGAATTTTGACCGGGAGACCTGAATACCCGAAGCATTTGCGGCTTCCTCATTGCCACCTATGGCGTACAGGGATCGTCCAAGCCGGGTATTATTTAGAATGTACCAGGTAGCAAGGAGTATCAACACCATAAAGATGATGGGAAGCGGAATATGAAAAAGGGATCCCTGGCCTAATACCACAAAATTGCCAATTTGGTAAATACTCTGTCCTGCGGTATAGAGTAGTACAAGCCCCCGCGCCATCGTCATAACCGCAAGCGTTGCAATGAAAGGCGGCGTCTTGAATACACTGGCCAACATTCCGCTCACCATATTGCAGAGGATACCGATTGCCAGACCCACTGAAGAAGCGAGAAGCAGAGAATTCGTGGCCTTGTATACGGCAACGGCGAGTACCCTGGCAAGCGCCAGGACCGCACCGTTGGCAAGATCAATAAGGCCGGCAATGATCAGCATGGTTTCCCCAAAAGCGAGTATCGCGATCACTGAATTCTGCTTCAAAATATTGCTTAAATTCGCGGGTGATAAAAAATTCCTGTTTAACAACGTACTGATCAAAAAAGTTGCAACGAGTATGACAAAGATACTGTTCCTGTTTATAAAAGAAGTAAAACGGGAAAAACTGATATTTTTAGCTATCTTTATTCCTTCCTTTCGCCTTAGTTCATTCTTACACGGCCGCTTTTGTACTGCCCGTGGCATATTGCATTATGAGTTCCTGGGAAAACTCGCCGCGCCGTAATTCAGCGGTAATTTTTCCTTTTGTCATTACATAGATCCGATCGCACATTCCCAAAAGTTCCGGCAGTTCCGAGGAAATCATAATGATGCCTTTATTACCGTTTTTGACAATATCGCTCATGAGTTTGTATATTTCGTATTTCGCTCCCACATCTATCCCCCGTGTAGGTTCATCGAGGATCAGCACTGCCGGATCTTTGATAAGCCATTTGGCCACGACAACCTTCTGTTGGTTGCCGCCGGAAAGATTGGCTGCGGGAGTTTCTACAGAGGGTGTTTTAATCATAAGCTGGGCGCATTGTTCCTGTATCTCCGCCAGCTCTTTGTTTTTGTGCAAGCGGCCGCCGTAGATATACCGGGCCAGATTCGGGAGACCCATGTTTTCCCGAACGCTCCGCATGAGAACAAGGCCATAACGGCGGCGGTCCTCGGAACACATGGCGATTCCGTTATTCACACTGTCGGTAACTTTTTTTATGGCAATCTTTCTTTTTTTTACTTTGATGGTTCCCGAATCTATCGGGTCCAGTCCGCCGACAGCCCTGGCCACTTCAGTACGCCCGGCTCCAACCAGTCCGGCAAAACCGATAATCTCACCCGCATGGAGGGTAAAACTGATATTGTGAAACACTCCGATCCGGTTTAATTTTTCTACTTTGAGCAGTTCTTCTCCGGCCGCCACTTCAATCTTAGGGTAGTCATCGGACAATTCCCGGCCGACCATCAGGGCGATGACGTTATCAATGGTCAGATTTTTCGCCTCATCGCTCCCGACAACTTTGCCGTCCCTAAAAACAGTTATCCGGTCGGCAATCCTGAATATCTCGTCCATTTTATGAGAGATATAGATGATGCTTTTTCCACGTTTTCTCAAATCGAGAATTTTATTTAACAGCTCGTCAACCTCTTTCGCGGCTATGGAAGAGGTCGGTTCATCCATTATCAAAATTGAAGAATCTTTATGAATTGCCTTGACGATTTCGAGCATCTGAATATCGGCGATACTCAGGTTTTTCAGTTTAGTCTGAAGTCCATCGATCATTCTGGGATTGTCAATGAGGCCTTCGGCTTTTAGAAGCTCTCCGGTTTGTTGATAGATATACTTCCAGTTTATTTTACCAAATTTATTCACCGGCAGGTTTCCCAAAAAGAGACTTTCCGCTACGGTCATCTCCGGAACATAAGTACATTCCTGGTAGATCATGGCGATTCCATAGTTCCTGGCGTCCACAGGATTTTGAATCCGGACCGGCTTACCTTCAATATGAATATCCCCGGAATCCGCTTTATAGAGGCCGTTGATTATCTTCATCAGGGTCGACTTGCCCGCGCCATTCTCGCCGCACAAGGCGTGGACTTCTCCCCGCCGGGCTGAAAAACTTACATTCTCCAGAGCTATCACTCCGGGAAAAGTCTTTGTAATGTTTTTCAGTTCAAGAAAAGTATTTTCTATCATAACGCATACCTTGTGAAAAATTCTCCGCTTACAACCGCAGACTATATATGATTATCTCACGGGTATTTGCGCATGTCAACAAAAATTTGCGCAAAAAATATAAAAAAAGTCCGTTGTTTGCGTAAAATTTTATCGAAATCGTCATTGTATTTCTCCGTTAAAACATATACACTCATTTTATGAAATCCAAGAGTCTTACTACTATGGAAGCCGTAGCGCTCAAAGCGGGGGTTTCAATTACCACGGTATCTCATGTTATCAATAAAACACGGCATGTAAGCGCGGAAACCATAGAGGTGGTTTTACGGGCGATAACGGAATTGAACTACCGGACTTCAAAAATGACCAAGCCTACGGCGGGGAAGCGAATTTATATCGGGGTTATTATTGCGGATGCCCGGGAAGATTATTTTATGGCAATGATTAAGGCCATTGAATCGGTTGCGGCGGATTATGGAATATCCATTATTTTCTGTGATTCCGAAATGGACCCCGAAAAAGAAGAAAAAAACATCGCCATTTTGCTGGAACGAAATGTAAACGGCCTGCTTTTGGCGCCGGTGGAAGCCGATCACATCCCAAAAATTCTGCGAAAAATGCCGGTCCCGGTGGTTCTTATAGACCGGCAATACGAATCCCATAACTTTCTATTTGTGGGAATAAACAACTTTCAAAGCGGTTATTTGGGAACAAAACATCTCATGGATAAGGGATGTAAGCGGATCGGTTTCATCGGATATTCCAGTTCCGTTTATACTATCAGACAGCGTATTCTTGGATACAAGGCCGCCATTTTGGAGAAGGACCAGTCCGTTGATGATAAAGAGCTTGCCCTGAACTATAATAAAGAAGACTCCTTTCCCCTTATTAAACAGTTTATACTTGACGCGGGCTTTGACGGCATGATTTGCGCAACATCCACCCTTTGTTATGAACTTATCGAGGTCCTTGATACCCTTAGCGTGGAAGTACAGAAAAAGCTCAAAATCATTACCTTTGACGACAACCGCTGGTTTGACTATCTCAAATATCCGGTTTCGGTGATTTCCCAGCCGGTAGCGGAAATAGGCAACTCGGCTCTGGAGAATCTGCTGCAAATGATCGAGCAAAAAAATTCCGCCTGCAATGTTAAACGGGAATTGCTCTTTGATGTCAGCATCATCGACAGGATAAAACAGGAACGGGAATGAACCTCCGCGCGGCAGAGTTCGGACCTCCGGTCCGGCGGGGTATTAAACCCGAGCAATACCCTATGAGAACAACATACCGCGTGGCTCTGCCGCGCCGTTGTTGATTATAGGAGCTTTTATGAATGACGTTTTTCCTGGAATCGACTCCCTCAAAAACCGGGAGCTTTTTTCCGCCCCCCCGGAGACAGGCCCGGGGTTTTGGCGGGAGGCCCTGGCTTTTGCCGTGGACAGGACCCGGCGGAACATACCCCGGTTTAAAAATCAATACCCCGCGCCGGCCAGTGTCAACAACGTATATCCGTTAATTGATAATACCGAATGGACCACTTCGTTCTGGCCGGGGCTGCTCTGGCTTGCCTGGGAAAGTACGGGCCAGGAACTGTTCCGCAACGCAGCTGAAGACCGGATAGTGGATTTCCGCACCCGGCTGGATAAACGGATCGCCGTGGAGACCCACGATCTGGGCTTTCTCTATACTCTGGCCTGTATTGCCCCCTGGCGGCTTACCGGGAACCGTGCCGCCCGGGACGCCGCCCTCAAAGCGGCGGATCTGCTCCTTGCCCGTTATTACGAAAAGGCCGGCGTTATTCAGGCCTGGGGCAACCTGAACGATCCTGCCCAGCGGGGCCGGATCATCATCGACTGCGCCATGAACCTTCCCCTGCTGTACTGGGCCACCGGGGAAACGGGGAACCCCCATTACCGGGAAGCGGCGGAGCGGCATATCGGCGTCGCCAACCAATATCTTATCCGGGAAAACTGGTCCACCTATCACACCTATTATTTTGATACCGAAACCGGGACCCCCCTCCGGGGCAGTACCGCCCAGGGTTATGCCGATGATTCCTGCTGGTCCCGGGGACAGGCTTGGGGAATTTACGGCAATGTCCTTTCCTTCCGGTATCTCCGAAACCCGGAACTGTTGGAAAAGGCCTGCCTCCTTGCCCGGTATTTTCTTAACCGTCTGCCCGGGGATCTGGTTGCCTATTGGGATCTGGTTTTTACCGAAGGGCCTGAAGAACGGGATAGTTCCGCCGGGGCCATAGCCGCCTGCGGCCTTTTGGAATTAAGCCGGGCCCTGCCGGTTTCCGATCCGGAGCGCCGGCCCTTTGAAAACGCCGCTCTCCACATTATGGCCTCCCTGGCCCATTCGTATACCACGGCCGGTAAGCCCGCCGCCGATGGTATCCTTTTGCATGGAGTTTACGGAAAACCCCAGGGGAATGGGGTGGATGAGTGTACCGCCTTTGGGGACTATTTTTATATGGAAGCTTTGGTCCGGATCTGCCGGCCCTGGAAGCCTTATTGGTGAGGAGGCGTATATGTATAATGAAAAAATACTGAACTCGCTTGGCTCCACCCCTCTGCTCACCCGTTCCGATGTTCAACGGAGCCTGGTCGATCTGCTGGCCCCCCTGAAGGGATATACGGCGTCGGGGGGGTACCATCTGGGGAACGCCGGAGCCCACTATGCGCCGAAAACCGCCCTCATGGAAGGCTGGAGCCGGACCCTCTGGGGCATAGCCCCCCTGGTCGCCGGCGGGGGAACCTGCCCGGACCCGGATTCAATCCGTCTGATTTTGAGGCAGGGAGTCGATCCCGCTTCCCCCGGTTATTGGGGGGAATCCGGGGATAGGGATCAGCTTTTGGTGGAAATGGCCTCCCTGGCCCTTTCGCTTATCATTGCCCGGCATATATTTTGGGATCCCCTGGACCGGGAAGACAGGCGGCGGCTGTATACATGGCTTTCCGCTATTGAAAAACGGGAACTGCCGGCCAACAATTGGCATTTTTTCCGTATCCTGGTCTGCGCCGCTTTTCGGGAACTGGGGCTTCCGGTGGATGAACAAGCGGAAAAAGAATCCTTTGATCTGGTGGAATCCTGTTATCAAGGTGAGGGCTGGTACCGGGACGGCGCCGGAGGAACTTATGATTTCTACAATCCCATGGGCTTTCATTTTTACGGCCTCTTGTACGCGAAACTCAGGGGAGCCGGAGATCCGGAACGGGCGGCCCGGTATACGGAACGGGCCCGGCTCTTTGCCCGGAAATTTGCGGCTTGGTTCCGGGAGGACGGTTCCGTGGTTCCCTACGGCAGGAGCCTGACCTACCGTTTTACCGCGGTTTCCCTGTTTTCAGCCTGCGTCTTCGCGGACCTGGATGTTCTGCCCTGGGGCGTCCTCAAGGGACTGATCCTCCGCCATCTGCGCTGGTGGTTCTCCCGGCCCATCCTGGACAACGGAGGTATCCTCAGCGTTGGGTACGGGTATCCCAATCTTGTTATGGCGGACACCTACAATTCGCCGGGATCGCCGTATTGGGGCCTTAAAACATATCTCATCCTTGCGTTAGGTGAGGAGCACCCTTTCTGGCAGTCGCGGGAAACGCCGCTTCCGGAGACCTCAGGCGGAGAAGCGGAAGTAAGCGCCGATCCGGTTCCCGGCTTTATCCTTACCCGGACACCGGAGGATGTACAGATCCTCAATCCGGGGCAGTATCCGGGCTTCGATATGAACCACCCGGCGCAGAAATACGGCAAATTCGCTTATTCCGCCCGATTCGGTTTTTGCGTGTCTCTGGGGTCTTATAATATTGAAAAAACCGGCTGCGATTCCATGTTGATGGTCTCCGAAGGGGACGGGTATTGGCGGGAACGACGGCAGGTGAAGGCCCGGGTTTCGGGATCAAACTGGACCCGAAGCGTTTGGAACCCTTGGCCTGATGTGGAGATTACCACCACTCTTGTGAGCTTCGGCGCCTGGCATGTGCGGATCCACCGGATACACAGCGGCAGGGCCCTTGAGACTGTGGAAGGGGGCTTCGCCATCCGGCGGTATAATCGTTTTGATCCCCCGCTGCCGGTTTATAATACTGCGGATACAACGCAGGAAGCCCTGGCCGCCTTTCCATGGGGGGCTTCCCGAATAGCGTCCCTGGAACCGGTCCCGGATACCGGCCTGTGGAACATTGGCGGTAAAAGAAAAGGCTCCCTGCTCATCTCCGCCCCGAATCTCAACATACAAGATCCCGTGGTGGTCATTCCCGTACTGGAGGGAAAAGCGGGACCGGGCGTTACCCTCCTGGCCTGCGCGGTCCGGGCGGGGGACAGGGACGCGGTGGTGAACGCAGAACTTCCGCCCGTAGCGCTGGAGGAATACATGGGAGCCTGTTGCACTTGCGGGTTTTTGCGCCACTTTACAAAAATGGCGCGTCTTCTTTGCCGATGTAGACGGTGGCTCCGGTTGCTTCCGCTATGCGGCGGACGTTTCCCGCATGATCCACATCATGATGGGTAAGCAGAATAATTTTAACGCCTTTTCCCAGCGCCGCTAGTTCTCCAGTACCCCATCCGCCCTGCCGGTGAACCACTTGAGCAGCGCCTCCGTCCGGGTGGAAAAAGACTCTCCGATACGCTCCCCCATTCCGGGCAGGGACACGGCTTTTGCCATGGAAACGGCGTAAATCAACAGTGAATCACCGCAGTCAATTACCGCCATCACGCTACGGAGCTTGTTCTTTCCCACCGCCGGAATAATACCGACTGTCAGAGCGGTCAGATTCTCCTGCACAAAAAAGAAGGCGTCCGCCGTGGTCCGGTAGTCGTAGCGGTAGATATTATCGCCGAAAGTAAGATCCTCTTGACGGGCATAGAGGGTGAGGGAGGGAGGCGGTGCGGCGTACACCGGGTCGGGGACAGCTTTTTTACTGTTCGGGCCGTCAATCACCTGGGATGATTTGTAAAAAGTCCGCATGGTTCCGCGGCTTGCCGAGTAGTACTGAACACCGGTCAGGGTGCTTATGGCCAACGCTTGATTGAAAAGGCCCGTCCGTTCGGCATCGTTCCAAGCACTTGTCCCGGTAGCGGCCGGCCGGAGTTTTTGATAACGGTACAGTGTTTCTACAAGGAGATTGGGTCCCAGGCCGCTCATGGTTTCCGTAATCAAGCGCCGCAGCTCTTCATGCCGGGGCAGCAGCCGGGGGTTGGGGTTTTTGAGCTGCACTTCGGTAATGGGACCCTTGCCGGCGATCAAGGCCGCCGCCCGCTCAGGGCCGGCCAGTTCCTCAAGGGAAGCGGAAAAAACCGGCGCGACGACTATCGTAAAAATAATTAACAGCAGAACTTTATTTCCCATAACACAATATAAATAAGACTGAACTAGCGCAGTCCCCTATAAAAGACACGGACCTGTTTATACAAGCCTTCGCCTTCGCTCTTGGTTTCCACATCGGCGATGTCGTTCAGCGTGGTGTGAATAAGCCGACGGTCAAAGGGGTTCATCGGTTCAAGCAGAATGGAACCTCGGTTTTCGCGGACCCGGTCCGCCACCGTATAGGCAAGACGGACCAGGGATTCCTCCCGGCGGATACGGTAATTCTCACTGTCCAGGATGATCCGCATATCTTCCCGGCCCTGCCTTCCCGCGTAGATATTCGCCAGCAGTTGTAAAGCGTCGAGGTTCTTCCCTTTTTTCCCGATAAGTATTGAAGAATACTCGGAATCGATTTTGAGGCCGAGTTTGCGATCTTTCCGGAACAGAACCGAGACTTTGCCTGTGTAGCCCATGTGTTCAATGAGACCCAAGACAAAATCAGTCAACTTAATCTCGAAATCACTCTGCGCCTCAGTGCCGCCGAAAACCGTCCTGCTCGAAAATTCGCTTTCTTCCCCGGTCTCGCTGCGATCCGGCGAGGCAGTTCCAGCCGCGGCGGTGGCCGGCTTGCTGGTATGTACCTTGATTCGCACATAGCCTTTTTTGAACAAACCTTGCCGCTGGGTCTCCAGAATCTCCACATCAAAATCGTCTTTTTCAAGACCAAGCTCTTCCGCCGCACGATCAATCGCCTCCTTCTCGGTACGGCCTTCAAATTCGTATGTCATAAAATATCTCCTTATTCGCAGTGGGGTCTAATACCCCCCCCTTTGGGGGAGGTTCATTTTTTCTTTTTCTTCTTGGGGGCGATTACCGGTTCCGGATTCATCATCGCCGCTGCTGCCGCCCGCTTGGGCGCGAGGTATTTGTTGATTGCCAACTGCTGTACTAGAGTGAGGAGGTTTGAGAAAATCCAGTATATCAGCAGCCCGGACGGTACCTCATAGAGGATGAAGAAGAACATAATCGGCATGACGTATAACATCATCTTCATCTGGGCATTGTTCTGCTGATCCGGTGTTTGAGTTACTTTGCCATAAAGCAATTGGGAACCAACATAGATAAAGGGCAGGAGCCGGAGGGCGGTCCAGCCGAGTAAGGGCAGTCTGAAACCATCGGGGAAATTCCAGATCGCCTCGGGAAGAGACAGATCGGGAATCCAGCGGGGAATAAACATGGCGCCCCTCAGATCGAAATGATTATTAAAGAGGTTGTACATGGCAAAGAAAATTGGGATCTGCAGCAGCATGGGGAGGCAGCCCGAAACGGGATTATAGCCTTCCTTCTTGTAAAACTCCGCCATTTCGGTATTCAGCTTTTGGGGATTACCCTTGTATTTTTCCTGCAATTCCTTGATCTTTGGCGCTACGGCCTGCATCCGCAGAGTCGCTTCGGAACTTTTTTTGGTCAGCGGGAAGAACAGTATTTTTACAAACAGGGTGAGGAGGATGATCGCTACGCCGTAGTTTGGAACGATTTTGTAGCAAATCAGGAGCAGCCATTTCAGGATTTTTTCCAGGGGGCTTAAAATACCACGACTATTGGCGACCTCAAGCAGCTGCATATCCTTAAGGCCGAAACCGTTGGTACCGGTGTTGTAGACGGCAAGGGCCTCCTGGGTTTTTGGCCCCAGGTAGAAGCGGTAGGTATCGGCGGTCCGGGGGCTGTTTAAAGCCGGACGGATAATATTGAGCCGGGACGTTGAGGGAAGTCCCTCTTCCGGTCTTTCTGAAAAGTTAATATCGTACTGGGCAAGGTAGGGAACGGCGATCATGGTAAAGTACTTGCCGGAGATCGCCGCCCAAGCGGGCCGGGTATTGATAATCACCGGATTGGAATTGTTAATCTTTTCCTGTTTCCGCTTGCCATTGGTAAAGGTGAAGTATTGACGGTAGTCGTAACGATTGTCGAGTTTTTCAAACCAAGGCCCGATCTGGGGACCAAAAGCCAGGGTATAGGCGGCACCGCCGAAGTTGAATCCGGGCGTCGAGTAACCGCCGTCCAGTGTAACGGTCAACTCAAACATATAATCCTTCGGCTTAAAATCATAGCGCTTGGTCAGCCGGAAATGGCCGGGAGAAGCGCCGGCCGCCGCCGGAATGGCAAAGTCCCGGTAGAATTCCACTGAATATTCCGAGATACGGTTTACATAAAAGAAAGATGTAACCGGCTGGACATTAAGGCCGCCAAAGGCCAGGGTAAAGGCGTGGGCTTCCTTGTCCCCCGAAAGGATCATATCCACTAAACCGTTTTTATCATTGTGCTCTTTGAGTTTCCAGGAAACTAGATCCCCCCCTGCGCTGGAAAGGACCGCCGTTAAGAGTTCAGTGTTAACGGTTACGCGCTGTTCCGCCTGGGGGCCGGGATCAGGCTCCGTGGTTGTAGTCCGCCCTGAGGCCGTCGTCTGCTCCGCAGCCGTCGTCCGCTCCGTGGCCGTTCCGGTTTGATCAGACAACGGAGCCGCCTGGTCAGGAACCGTTGGTGAAGCGGATACCGGGGGCGGAGCTTCACTGACCGTGGAGGACGTGCTTGTGGCCGCCGTCGTTGCAGGCTGGGGTGGGAAAAAGATTCCCTGTACTACATAAAACACCACCAGTACCACGATAGAGAGAACTACCGCCAATATCGTATTCTTTTCCATGTTGTTTCCTTCAAAATTTCAAACCGGATCATAGCCGCCCGGATGAAAGGGATGACAGCTCAGTATCCGCTTAATCGCCAGCAGCGAGCCGCGCAGAACGCCGTATTTTTCAATCGCCATAAACGCATATTCGGAACAAGTCGGATAATACCTGCAGGACGACGGAAAATAGGGGGATACGGCTTTTTGATAAAACCGAATAAAAAAAAGCGCTATATGCTTCATTTCAGCAAACCAGCTTTGATTAGAAGGAAGGAAAGCTGCTCTGTCCGGGCCGCCAACTCGTTCTTTTTTATTACGGCTTCACCGGCAGCCGCTGTTTCGGGGTAAACCAATAGGATCAAATCGCAGCCATTTACCAGCCGGGACCGTAAATACCGGTAAGCCTCACGTCCAAGCCGCCTGGCCCGGTTCCGTTTCACCGCATTCCCGAACCTCCGGGAAAAAGTAAAGCATATCCGGTTACGAGGCAGGCTGTTTTTCAATACAAAGAGCTTCGCGCCGCGGCCGCTAAACTGTTTTCCCCGGCTGAAAACTTCCCGAATCTCGTTCCTTCCCTTTAGACGCTCTTCCCGCTTAAAGCGGAAAGAACCCTGCTCCCCCCTAATAGGGCTTTTTCTCATCCGAAATAGTCAGCTTAAACCGACCCTTGGCCCTGCGGCGCTTGAGAATCATCCTTCCACCCCGGGTTTTCATCCGGGCGCGGAATCCAAATTTACGATTCCGCTTCACTTTACTGGGTTGATAAGTCCGTTTCATAGGATTTACTCCTGTCTATATAAAAGGTTCATGAAAGCTAGTCAAGATACTCAGTATAAATTATTGGAAAAGAATCGTCAATACTCTATACTACATCAATGTATCTCCGTTATACTTCCACCGGATACCTGATGATCTCCCCTGCGGACGATCCCCACAGGATAGTGGACGCCATGCTTGCCACCGGCTATGACGAGGAATTCTGCATCGCCCTGGATTTCAGCCCCGAATTTGTGGCTCGGCTTATGGAAGCGGGTTTTCTGGTCATGTCCACAGAAATCAGCGACGGGGCCGATACTGCCGAAGAAACAGCCTGTGTCCTGCTGCCGAAACTGCACCTGGTCCGTTCCGTCTTGTTTTTCGAAAACTTACATATAAAACGCTCGATCCGCCGCTTCCTGACCCGTTATGAACTGCGCCCCGACGCGGACTTTGACGCTATCCTTGACCGCTGTGTACAGATCCACGGCGGAGAGTGGCTTACCCCCCCGCTGGTGGAAAGTATCCGGAAAATACGGGAAAAGGCCGGTCCCGCGCCCGACCGGCCGGAAGCCGCGGCGCGCCCCGTTTCTTTCGCCCTGTACCGGGACGGCAAACTGACCGCCGGTGAATTCGGCGTAACTGTGGGAAGGGTCTACACCAGTTACTCAGGCTATTATGACGAGAATAACGCCGGCATAGTACAGCTTATCCTCACCACCCGGTACTTACAGGAGCGGAACTTTGCCTTTTTTGACCTCGGCATGCCTCTGGATTACAAAACCGCCCTCGGCGCGGTGGATATCAGCCCGGAAGAATTTGTAACCTTGTTCAGGGGATAGCGGCGCAATTCACTCTATTTACATCTTTTTTCAATTTATAGTACACTTTTTTAGCCGCATCTACCAAGGAGAAAGTGTTGAGACTATTTCGATCCTCTAAATCCCGTTTTATAGCGCTTTTTATTTTTTTTGTCGTAGTTCTGTGTATGATACTGTGCGGCATGGCAATATGGCAGACGATAAAGGTGGCCTCGGATATTTTCGCCGCCGAGGGGATGGTGCTGGTAAACAAGGCCCTTTCCCTGATCGACGGGGATTCTTTTGAGTCCCTGGCAAAATCTCTGGACGAAAAGGATCCCTTTTATGAAGCAACCAGGCTTAAGCTGCTGGAACTAAAGGAGCTTTCTTCCTGCCGGTATCTGTACTCCATGGCGCCGGCAGAGGGGAACATTTGGCGCTTCATCATCGACGGCAGCGTTCCCCCGGAGGATACGAGGAATTTTTCCCCGCTGGGAGTTGAGGAAGACGCCAGTGAGTATGAATCCGCTTTTCTCAATGTATGGACAACGAAAAAGCCCGGCTACGGTAGCATTGAATACTTTGAAGAATATGGCTGGATACTTTCGATCTATACCCCTATCTGGAATTCCGCCGGCGAAGCGGTAGGAATAGTGGGCTGCGATTTCGGGGCTGAGGGGCTGTTTAGAGCCATCTGGCTAAACGCCATTGGACAGATAATCGTTGTCCTCATCTTTATGGCCGCCGGCATTGTACTGGTAACCATATTTGTACAGGCGCTTTTTAAGCGGTTTACCAGTATCAGTAACAACCTGGATCATATCATGGGAGAAGTTGCCGGCGCTGAAGAGGACCTGGCCCGCTGGATTCGTGTACGCTGCAAGGAAGATGAAATCAAGGACTTGGCGTTTTTTTTCAAAACTACCATGGACAAACTCAGAAAACAGATTCTAGCCAGCCGGGAACAGGTGATGAATGTTTTTGGTGTCAATAATAAGGCGTCTTCTAAGTAGGGCCGCACGTATATACACCTTGAGCCCGGAATCTGTTCCGGGAGTTTTGCCGGATCGCTCCGGTAAGGCGCGCCGTCTTCGGATTCCCGGTCTCCCACTTCTGAAAAAGACGCCAGGCACTATACGGAGATTTTACCGTAAAGAAAAAATCGAAGAAGTAAAAGAAGTTGTAGGGAATAGTGCCGGACGCCGTTTTTCAAGATAGAAATTTATTCGTGGCGAGGGTTTAATACCCTGCGGCTCTGCCGCGGTCATAAAGGTATTAAACCCGAGACCAATACCCTATGAGAACAACATACCGCGCCGGACCGGAGGTCCGAGCTCTGCCGCGCGGTTGTTGATTCGAAAGTCTGGTTTAATACCCCGGGGCTTGCCCCGGCTCGAATAATGCACCAGTTACAAAAATCTGGTCGCGGAATTTTTTTTGAAGTGCGAATTTTACGGCGAAAAAGCTTCGTAAGGAGTCCGGTAGCCTAAAACCTTGCGAGGCCGATTATTGATTTTGGCGATAATTTTGTCAAGTTGTTTTT
>JAISBR010000004.1 GCA_031266095.1 Treponema sp.
CAATCCTTTTTTTTCATATTGATAAGTTGGCATAAGTATTGCTAAGAATAACAAGGGCGGTTAGCTCTTAAATCTAATATGTAAGGGAGAGATACCAATGAAATCTGGCTTTAACGGCGTTGACTTTGAGGACACCATTAATTTTGACAAATTGCGGAAAGATCGGCTGGCCCGCGCAAAGGACCAACTCAAAAAAACAGGGTACGGGGCCTTGCTCTGTTACGATTTCGACAACATTCGTTACATCACCGGCACTCATATAGGCGAGTGGAACCGTAACAAAATGAACCGCCACTGCCTGCTCATTGACGGTTTGGATCAGCCTATTTTGTTTGACGCCGCCTGTCCGTCCAAACGCCGCCGGGTGTCGTGGATCCGGCCGGAAAACATCATGCCGGCGGTGGGTTCCATGCGGGGTTCCATCCCTGCCGAGGCCGGCATGGTGGAGATGGAGGCCGCCGAGATACTCGGATACCTCCAGAAATACGGCGTGGAAAAACGGCCCCTGGGGATTGATATTGTGGATATTCCCCTTTTGAAGGCCCTGGAGCAGGCGGGGATAACGGTAACCGACGGCCAGGCCCCTATGGTTGACGCCCGGATGATTAAAACGGCGGAGGAGATCGAGCTTCTCAAGTGTTCCGCCGCCATGGTGGACGCGGTGTACTGGGATGTGGCCAAGAATTTACGCCCCGGCGCCTTTGAAAACGAGATGGAAGGTCTTATCCAGGGCCAGCTCTTCAAATGGGGTTCGGAGTCCGTCGAGTTTGTCAACTGTATTTCCGGTATGCGGGGCAACCCTCATAGCCACACCACCTCCAACCGCATGATCCGTCCCGGCGAGCTGGTTTACTTTGACATCGGCAACGTATATAACGGCTATCACACCTGCTACTACCGGACCTTTTCCTGCGGCAAGCCTACCAAGGCACAGGATGAAGCCTACGCCAGGGCTTTAAAGTGGATACGGGACGGCATCTCCGTCATCAAACCCGGCGCCACCACCGGCGACGTCGTGGCCGTGTGGCCCACCGCTCAGGAGTTGGGCTTTAAGGACGAAAAAGAGGCTTTCCTGTTACAGTTTGCCCACGGCATCGGCTTGGGCCTGTGGGAAAAACCCGCCATCTCTCCCCTCTTCTCCCGGGAGCATCCCTTTGAGTTTAAACCCGGCATGACCTTCGCCATTGAGACGTGGTGCGCTTCCGCGGATGGTACGGGCAGCGCCCGTATAGAAGAGGAGATCGTCGTTACCGAAACCGGGCACGAAGTCATCACCAAATTCCCCTCCGATGAGATCACCTCCTGCGGTTTCCCCGGCTGTCTTTTCCCGTAATTTGTAGATAACCAGGGCTTTCCCCACATGGGGGAAGCTCATCCGCTAAAACAAAGGGGGCCATACCGGTTACGGTATGGCCCCCTTTGTTTTCCCGCGAAAAAACCTTTTTACCGGCGGAAACCCGCCTCCCGTTCGCGCTGGGCGATAAGGCGGAATATCGTTTCGACCAGGCCGTCCACCTTTGGGATGTCAACGGCTTTCCTCAACGTGAGGGCGGCGCGGAGTTGCAAAGCCTTGTCGGCGATTACCTCGTCGGTGCTGAAACACCGGGTTTGATCGCAGGCGAACAACACATCCAAAAGTTTTTCCAGGGGTTCCTTGTTGATGGTGAGTTCATCGTTTGTCAAAAGGCCGCGGATTTCCTGTTCCGCCCGGCCCAAATATTCGTTATCCGTTATTTTCTGTCCGCCGGTAGTATAGGGGCCCTCGTAAACCGTTACATTCCCCGGCTTCGGGGCAACAGATAAAATATCGTGATTTATGGTTGGTTTAAGTTTAACCCAGGATCGTCTGACGTTTTCCGCCGCCTCCTGAATCCGGGGTTCCGTATCCAGGGCGGCGGAATCAAAACGGTTCAAATCCAAACCGATCAACTGGGGACATTCAACAATCCTGGGGGGCGTAATAAAACGGACAACCTTTAGTATCCGGACATCCCTTACCGTACCATCCATAGAAACTGCCGCAAAGAGCCGGTATTTTGTCCGGAACAGCCCTCTGTCCTGTCCGGTTACAATACGGCCCTTCTCAGTCAGTATGTTGTAAATGCTCCGTAATTGAACAAATTGTAAATACGAAAGGATACTCAGGAAGACCCACACTACTCCTGCGGCAATAAAAATATTCGGAATCACGGGATCCTCCCAAGCTCTCTTATTTCTTGGACTTATTATAACCGATCAGCGTGGCAATAGCATACCCGATCATAACAGCCATAACGCCAAGTTCCCATCCTAATGTAGAATCCATAAAATAACCTCCTCCGGTTTTTCTGTATGCTCAATCTTTTTGATTGAGCATACGCCCGCATCTCTCTGATCGCAGCCCGATCAGACATTACCAATCACTCCGATTGATCTTTTTTCCTGCCGCCCAGGGTCGACCAAATCTGCCCGATGACGGTCAACACAATAATGGTAGCCAGGGTCGCGCCAAACAAATATACAAACATCTCAATTTCCTCCTTAAATTACGCTCTGCCTTCGAGTTCTTTCCGCCTGGTTTCAGGAATATTGAAGTACGGCGGTTCGGCGTTGTCGCCCACGGCGATATTACCGATGATCAGGACCACGAGGGAAACTACCAAGGTAACATAACCGTTCGCAAGGTTTAGGACAAAATTGTCTCCCGCGATACCGAGGGCCGGATTCTGGACAATAAAGGTCCAAATTATGTTTACAATCCAGGTAATAATCAGGGTGGCCAGGGCGACAGATTTACTGCGCTTCCAGAAAATCCCCGTTACAAAAAGCCAGAAGACGGGAACCGTCCACGCGAAAAGCCAGTTGATTGCCCCCAAAATATTCGGCAGGAAGGTAGAGATAAAGACCGCAAACGCGCCGAGGATAACGATCAGTATACGGATGACTTTAGCGATCTGCTTTTCGTTCGCGGCGGGATTAAAGTACCGCTTATAAATATCAATCGCAAATACTGTGGAAGGAGTCAGGGTAGTCATGGCGAAAGTGGACAGAACCGCGGCAAGCAGGGCCGCAAGGACAAACACCGCGACAATAGGAGGAGTGTGGTTCGCAATATAAGCCATACCGAAGGCTTTACCGCCCATGGCAAAATATTCCGGGTCCGCCTTTGCGGTCAACCCTATAATGATGATGAAGGCGCCGAACAACCCGTTTACGGGGGCGGCGAGCCACACAGACCGCTTAACGGTTTGCTCGTCTTTCGCGGAAATACAGCACTGAAGGAGCTGCTGGTTGATGCCCTGGCTGAAAACAACGGTAATGACCTGGACTATGGCAAAATTAATAAATAAAGACGAGTTGCCAAAAATAGAAATGTTTTCCGGACCATTGTAGGGCAGGGAACCGTCGTAGAACGCTCTGACGGTATCAAAATTCCCTCCGGGAAGCCCAAGGGCGATAACGATAACGGCGATAATAAGGCCGATATACATTACCACCGCGTTGATGACGTTTACCGCCCCGACCTCTTCCATACCGGCCAAAGCTACATAGAAGACGCCGAGGATACCGCCGACGACACAGCCCGTTACAATGGACCACCCGGTCAAAGTATTGATGATAATTCCCAGGCCCTGGGTTTCAAGGGTCAGAATCCCCCAGATGAGGCCGGCCATGACGCAGGC
>JAISBR010000050.1 GCA_031266095.1 Treponema sp.
ACCCCCCCCCCCCCCCCCCCCCCCGTGTATATATAGCATAATTTCTACCAAAAATACCTCATCGCTGTTACTAATAGCGTCTTCCCAGGTCTCCGGAGCATATTCCAATATATCACCGGTTCGATCTGGACCCACGTCCCGGCGGTGGCGGGGTCGGAGGAGGAGGACCGCTCGGAGTTCGGGGTGCGGATATTCTGGGGCATCCTGGGCGCGCCCACGGCGGCCGACAAGTTCCGCCTTTCTGATCTGCCTGAGACCTGCAGGGACCTGCCCCACTCCACTTTCACGCACCGCAAGCGGTACCGCTTCGACTTTGACGGCGACAGCGGCAAAACTGTGTACTTCTGCCTGCGCTACGAGAACGAGAAGGGCGGTGAAGAAGGGGAGAGGCCTTTCGGCCCGGTGTTTCAGGCGATTATTCCGTAAGATTAAGGAGGTGGTAATAGGGAAGAAAAAACAAACAGGAATACGGATATGGATACGCCCATTGATGCGTACAAAATTAAGGAGAAGAAAATGGCAAACAAAATTCTTTGGAAACTGGCATTTTTTGTGCTGTTGGCATGGGTCTGTGTTACTATGGCAACGGCGGAATCAAACCGGGACATATTTGACAGTTGGATTGGGTCCCATTATAGCCAACTGAGCGGAAACATTCACGGCAAGGTGAGCTATACCAGCAATTCCGTAACCTATGACAGCTCGTGGACTGAAACAAAATCAAGATATGTGTCTGCCCTGGGGACTACCTCTGGGGGCAAAGTATTGGTCCCCAGAGCAGGGCCAGAACTGAAACCTATCAAATACAGCACGAGCGGTGGGTTACCTTTTATTTTGACGGGAACGGCATGATAACCACCTGGCGCTCCTATGGCTGGTAAATGTGAGGAGAACGGGAATGAAGAATATTTTTATAGTCCTTGCCGAAGAACCCGCTCACCGGTTCGAGGGGGAGCTTCGGGCGTAGGGGCGTTAATACCATAACGCTCATTCCTTAAAAGAAAGGAGACAGGATATGAAACGATTTGCACAGGTATGTTTCCTGCTGATCCTGACCGCCCGGTACGGATATACCAATGATTTTACCGACGAACTGCAATGGCTTACCGTAGTAACCGCCTGCATCGGCCAGTATAACATGGCCCAGACCGGGGATTACACCGTCAAAGACCCGCAGGATTATTACCGCCCCAGCGACATCCGCGAGTGGCTGGCCCGGCAGAGCGGCAGCCGGACCACGACCGCTACCTTTTACGGCATCTGCTTTGACTACGCGCAGTGGGCGTACAACACCATTTCCCAGGACCGGAGCCAATACGAGCGGCTGGGGATGAAACAAGGCGGCTGGTATATCGCCGGCGTGGGCGACAATCCCCGGCAGATAACCCTGTACGACCCGGCAGCGCGGGATAAGGCTACGGTGACCATGAACGGCGTACCTCTCAAGGAAAATTCCCGGCAGAACGTCCGCGCCCACAGCGACGCGAAAAATCACGCCTGGCTCTGGGTCTACGGAAACGACGGCACGATCTACTGGCTCGACCCCACCTGGACGGACAACACCGGCTACGTGTGGTGGGGTATCGTACAGAACGGCGAGGAAACCCAAATCCGCCCCTCGGCGGAGTATTGTATGGTAACGCTCCCCAACGCCGCCGCTTTTGAGGATTTAACCAAGGGTTATGCGAATTATCAATACGAGATGACCGACCTGTCCATCGCGGATTATACCGCCGCCCTCGAGAAGGATCCCAACAACGCCCTGATATATTCCAATCGCGGTGTCGCGTATGCCGATATAAGCGACTATGACCGGGCCTTCGCGGACTGTAACCGGGCGATAGAGCTGGCCCCCAATCTAAGCTATGTGTATTACAACCGGGGCGTTGCGTATTACTACAGGAGCGACAAAAACTACTATGACCGGGCTATTGCGGACTTTAGCCAGGCAATCAGGCTCGACCCGTATTTTGCCCTTGCGTATCACCGGCGAGGCCTTATGTATACCAGCAAAACGGACTTTGACCGGGCTGTCGCGGATCTTACCCAGGCGATCAGCCTGAGCCCCAGTAATCTCGATGCGTATAATTCCCGCGGTGTTGCGTATCGCCGCAGAGGCGACGCTTCCCGTTCCAATGAAGCCCGGGCCGCCGACTACAACCGGGCCGTCGCGGATTTTGAGGTGGTACTGCGGGTGATTCCGAATGATGTTACCGCCAGAAGCAATCTTGTAATGATCCGCCGCGCCCGGGGGTATTAGGCAGAGGATTGTTTATGGATGAAGGATTTGAAAAAAGAGGTAACGCAAAAGGTGACACTATAGGCGTTCACTCAAATTGTATGGCGGGATAGACCGCGAAGGAGATTTTCTATGAAGAAGGGTAAATTTTTTGCATTGGGAATGTTGGCGCTGACATTCGGGATAATTGCGGGCGGGCTGCCGGGATGTGCCATATTGGGAGCGGCGCTTAATCCGGCGGCTGGGGGATCGGCAGGATCGGCGGGCGCGGCAGTTCCGGCGGGCGGGCCCGGCATCTATATGTCAGGCTGGGATGATTCCATACCGGTCTACTGGAAGGATGATGTGCGTATCGAACTGCCAAGAACGTATACTGGTTACGCACAGGCCATCGCGGTGGCCGGAAACGACTTGTATATAGCCGGCTTGTCCAACGGAAGACCTGTTTACTGGAAAAACGGCGATCAGAATGTCCTGCCCGGTGGTACCAACGCGCTGGCTATCGCTGTAACCGGAAGGGACGTGTACGTTGCGGGCACCAACTATGAAGGAAAGGCGCCAAACGGATTGCTGGTCCCGGTTTACTGGAAAAACGGTACGTTCTACAAATTGCCGGCCGTTGGCAGCGAAACTGTATCAGGAGCTTCGGCAAAAACCATTGCCATAGCGGGAAACGACGTGTATATCGCCGGCATTAACGGCCATCGCGCGGTCTATTGGAAGAACGGCGAGCGTCACGAACTGCCGCAGACCGCGGGTACTGATGGGTACGCGAGTGTACAGGCCATCGCTATTGCCGGAAACGATGTGTATATGGCGGGTTATGACTCTCCGGCCGGCAAAAACGGTATTGCCGTCTACTGGAAAAACGGCGAGCGCGTGGTCTTGCCAACCACCGGCAAAGAAGCCGCTGCCTATGCCATCGCCGTTGCCGGAAGCGATGTGTACGTTGCCGGTACGGACGGTCAGGCCCGGCCCGTCCCCGTTTACTGGAAAAACGGCGCCCGCTACGAACTGCCGATGATCAGCAAGGATACGGGCAAAGCAACCGCAATCGCGGTGGACGGCGGGGACGTGTATATTGCCGGCGCGGACGGCGGTTATCCTGACACCGTTACCGTCTACTGGAAAAACGGCGAACGTATCGAATTGCCGAATACCATTGACAGCCTTGACGGCGCGGGCGGCGATGTTACGGGCATCGTCATAGTACGGTAAAGTCATGAATACCCGTCGATGCTGCTATTGCATGATAACGCTCCCCAGCGGTTTCGCCTTTGAGGATTTTAATAACGGCTATTATGAAAGCGTAACGAGGGTAACTAAAAACGTTCCTGACACTGTAAAAATTTTGTATGGCATTAGTTTTGTGCCAATATTTTGTTTTTTAGGAAATGGAGGTATAGGGTTATGAAAAGTAGTTTTTTATTTGCAGCCGGTTTGTTTGTTGTTGCGGTAACATTTGGGTCTTGTGCCACCCAGGTATATCTAAATGCCGCCGGCGAGCCATTTGAGCGTTCCTCGTTTTCCCTGTTTGGTCAAAAAACCGACCATTTCACGGAAAAAGTAGAAACAGGGAGGGAGGTCATAAGTGAAAGGATAATTGAAGAAGACAGGTTTGAACAGCAAATAACTAATCAGGCGGCAATTAATGCCGCCACACAACAGCGGACCGCTGAAGAAAGGGCACAGGAACGCTGGTTTCAGGATGGCAGGAATTATCGGGCTGCCTTTGAAAGCAAATATAGCGACCCTATTGCAAGAATGGCGGCAACAAATAACGATCAGCGCTATCAATATTACATGAATTCTCGCAATGCTCCTGCTGTTACCACCACAATCCCGCAGCCCCAATACACAAAGATTAAGGTAGGTGTTAATCGAATAAAGGTTATACGATACCGGATTCAATATCAAATAACGACATATTATCTTGAATCCACGGGTAAACTACCGACTGTAGAGACTACCGTTGAAGAAACGGAGGAGAGAGGGACGGTCAGCTAAAAGGCGTTTCCTGGGGGCGCAGGCGGTGATCGCAGGCGACTTTTCACGCTTCGCCACAATTTCAGCCAGCTTTCCATCCGGGCGGGGGACCTGCACTCCCTGGCAGGCGGTTATCCCGGTCCGGATCACCGGACGCCGGTCTGCGCAAAGAATTATAATTTGCCGGGAACGAGACTTGAACTCGTACCCCCTTGCGGGGAGGGGATTTTAAGTCCCCGATGTCTACCATTCCATCATCCCGGCGGGTAGTTATATGGCAAAACCGCGTAAATTCGAGTCCACCGATACTATAATTAGTTATCGGCAGACTACCCCAAAAATTCAATCAAGTAAACACGTATCTTGTCGCTTACGCCTTTGCTCATGGAGATAGTATAACATACTTTTGTCTTGCCGGGGGAAATATCAGGGCCGTCCTTACTTTTTGGACAGCCGCCTGACCCAGCCGACAATGGGGAATACGCTGCCCGCGGTTTTACTCAACAGCCCGGCCGCCGGGACGGAGGCCTTCCGTACCGTTGCGATATACCCGGCGGGGTATGAAGCCTTGCGGCAGGTAGCAGTGGATAAGGGCCCGGACGGTACGTTCCAGGCAGCCCTGGGTTTCGGCTTCCCGAACCGCGAAAAGGGCCAGATCCGCTGCCCGGCCGGACTGGCGCAGGGCCGTGGCGGGATTAAGCGCGGTGAGGTCCGCCGTTACCGAAAAAACCAGGGAGACAATATCCGCTTCTTCCAGATTGTTCTGCGTGCACAATGCATCGTAGAGTAGAACGACCTGTTTGCGGATGTCCTCAGCCTCATTCAGACATTGGACAGCCCCCCGCAGGGCATACAGCCTTTTTTCGCTCATCCGTTTCCCCCTGCCGTAACGACAATAAACGAGTTCAGAAGCACCAGGACTATGCCCAGAATTCCGGTTAATACATAGAGTCCTATACCCAGCAAATGCCGGAACCGGGGTTCATGAATCATCAGCCGGACGCTGAAACCCAGGGCGCAGAAGGAGAACAGTATCAGAAACAGCGACAGATACTGCAATATCCTGAGGATAAAAAACTGAAGCTCATCGGAAAACCCCCGCTCCGTCATATTGCCTATCATATATAGTATAAGCGCGACAACTGAAAGGGCGAAACTGAGGATAACCCCCCCTTGTACCAGCCATGGTACGCGGGGGAACCATGTTTTCCGATCGCCTGAATTATACATATCCCAATTCCCGCTTCTTAGAATATTTCCCAAATCACCTGTTTTTGTAAACGCCTCTGTTGCCAAATTGACGTTATATACACTATTATTATAATACGCCATGAAGAAGTTTTTTATCACTTTGTTCATCCTTATTATCCTGGGGGGTCTTGCCTTCTTTTTCGGCTGGCCTCAACTCAAAGTCCCTCCGGGCGCTTATGGGATTGTACGCTCAAAAACCCACGGTGTCGATCCCCGTCTGGTTCGGGCGGGGGAATTCCGCTGGCTCTGGTACATGCTGATCCCTACTAATACGGAAGTAGCGGTACTCCGCGTTGAACCGGTTCATCATAGCCTTAACGCCGGGAATACCCTGCCTTCGGGCAGTACCTACGCGACTTTCGCGGGGATTCCCGCAGACTTTTCCTGGGAGATTAAGGCCTCCCTGTCCTTCACGATAAATCCCGATGCCCTGGTCACGCTGGTCTCTGATAATAATATCGGCAGCCAGGATGAACTGGACGCGTATGAACAAGGGATCGCCGAAAAAATGGAAGCTTTTATCCTGCGCCGCCTTGGCTCTGGGGAGGCTGACGCCCGGCAATTGGAAGAAATCCTCAAAACAGGTTCCAGTCCGGAGCTGGAGAGGGAGCTTCATGCGCAATTTCCCGGTACAGACCATGTTTCCTGTCTGGTAACCGCCGCGAAATTCCCCGACTTTGCTCTCTACAATCAGATCCGCGGCCTCTATGAGGATTTTATCGCCAGGCAGCGGGAATACACGTCTTCAGCCCTTGCTCAACAAGCGGAAAACCGGATTGACACACAATTACGTTTTGATGAACTGGAACAATACGGGGCACTGCT
This sequence comes from Treponema sp., assembly GCA_031266095.1. The sequence goes on from JAISBR010000050.1 coordinate 6,302, forward strand.
CGTAAAATACCCTGTTTTGCTTGATTATCTCGCTCTTGAACGGGGAATTCTCCGAAAATCAGAGTAACTCCAGGTCCTTGACGTTTGTTGTTAGTATATAAGGGGCTCTAAAACCGTAATTAGGGGGTTCCCATATAACGCCTTATGCGGTATACTGCATAAATAGATTTAAGGAGCTCTGCGTATGCGAATGGCATGGGCCTTTTTGTTAATACTGTTGTTGTGTATGGGAGGATTAGGGGGGATGCTCTACGCGCAAGAGGATGAAGAAATCCCGATTGAATCTGATTGGGATATTTACGCGCCGGAGTTCTATTCACGGGGAGATCAAACCTTCATTATCTCTCTGGGGGTGATTGTCCCCACACTCTTTTTTAACCAGGGTAATATGATTGATCATAATTTTTCCCCTCCTATAGGCGGTACCGGCTCATTGGCGTACAACTATTATATTGACTCCCACGTAAGTCTGGGCGGGGAGATCGGCGGGATGTTTAACTATACGGTGGCGGAGAGTACTGTTTTTATTATTCCCATAGGGTTTCGGGTAGGTTATCAGTTTATATACCAGCGTTTTGAACTCCCGCTTACGGTTACGGCGGGTTTTGCCCCCCAGCGTTACCTCGATCTGGGTTACTTTGGTTTTTTTGTGAAAGCGGGTGCCGCATTGTATTACAGATTCAATCCGGACTGGTCTTTTGGCGTAAATGCCAACTGGGGTTGGTTCCCGCAGTGGACTAGAGATCCCGAGAAAGATGTACACGGGAATATAGTGGATGTCACTATTGCCGTCCGTTATCATTTTTAAGGGAGGCAGCGATGAAATTTAGTAATTTACTAAAGCCGGTGTACCCTCTTTTGGTTTTGACGATTTTCATGGCGGGGGCCTGTAACCAGGACGCAATTTTCCACGAAATTTCCCAGCAGAATAAGCCCCTGGAAGCCCGGATCAAGGGGAATCCTTCTAACATGGTAGTATCTGAGCGCGGCGGAACACCGCTGCTCTATGTGGCTTCAGGCTCTTCTCTGCACTGGTATGGCAAACCCAAAGCGGGGGGGAACCCCGGCTGGGACAAGGACGAATACAAGATACCTAATCCGAAAGGTGATATTCGCGGCCTCGCGGCTACGACTACTTATCTTTATGCTGCAACGTCTTCAGGCTTGAAACGAATCGCTGGAACGGAATCGGACTGGACCGTTATAACCACGGATTCTTTTCAGACCGTTTTCGCCTGCGAGGATAAGGTTTTTGCCGGGAAGGGGGACGATATCTGGTATCTGGATGAGGCGTCAACTTCGCACACCCTTCACCAGTTGCGTACCGATACCGGTAATCTTACCGGGGCCGCTTATAACGGAACTAATTACTATGTGAGCACTTCCAAACGGATTTATAAGCTGCCGGTATCGGGCTTTCCTAATCCGGTAGCTACTGAGAGTGAGAACCATGATTTCAAGGGGATGATTAGACTGGAAAATGCGGATGAGGAGATTGTCGCCATTGAACGGAGCGGACAGCTCTATCTGATAAGCACTGCGGGTGGAATAAGTAATTCACAAAAAATGAATCAATACGCCACCACCGCTCTTGCCGTTTGGAGAGGTAGTGCCGGTACCCTGCCACAGCTTCTCCTCGCAGGACGACAGGAGTCCCTTGCTACAGGCTATACCTATGGTTATCAGGAATTACCGCTTAACAACGGAAAGATAAGCGGCGCCTTTAAGGAGCCGGGAAAAGGTCCCCCTACCAGCCTCAACCATGGCGGTAACTACACATCCTCTATCGGGACGCATCCGGTTAATCATCTTTTCCAGGCCCCGCCTGACGTTGATCCTAATATGACCCTTTTCGCGTCGACACAAAACGCCGGTCTGTGGTCATACCGTAACCACTCCAGCGGGGGATGGCACTGGAACGCGGAAGAATAATCCGTGGATGAGCTTTTTGCCGCAAAAAGCTCTCATACTCCCGGAATTGGAAAAACAGCCGGGGGACAAAGCCCGCTTGCGGATCGGATGCGGCCCCGCGTCCTTGAAGACATTATTGGCCAGGATCACATCGTCGGTCCGGGAAGGCTGCTCCGCCGGGCCATTCAGGCGGATCGGCTCTCCTCGGTAATTTTTTACGGTCCGCCCGGTACGGGTAAAACAAGCCTTGCCCGGGTTATCGCCAATACCACCAGGGCGGCATTTGAAAGTCTCAACGCGGTACTCTCCGGGGTCAAAGATATTCGGGAAGCCATTGACCGCGCCGACGAACGTTTCAGGCTTTACAGTAACCGGACTATTCTTTTTGTGGACGAGGTGCACCGCTGGAATAAGGCTCAACAGGACGCCCTGCTCCCCTGGGTGGAAAACGGCACGGTTATTCTTGTTGGCGCTACCACGGAAAATCCTTTTTTCGAGGTAAACCGCGCCCTGGTCAGCCGGAGTCGCGTCTTTCAGCTTAAATCCCTATGCCCTGATGACTTGATGGAAACCACCCGCCGGGCCATTGCCGACCCGGAGCGGGGCTACGGAAATTGGCGGGTACGCTTTGAGGAAGGCGCTATGGAACACTTGGTGAAAGTGGCCGGAGGTGACGCCCGCAGCCTCCTCAATGCCCTTGAACTAGCCGTCGAAACCAGCCCTCCCTCCTGGCCGCCGCCGGACAGAACGGAGATATATGTTTCCATGGAAGCCGCCGAGGAAAGTATACAGCGGCGGGCCGTGCTCTATGATCGGGACGGTGACTACCATTTTGATACCATCAGCGCCTTTATCAAAAGTGTCAGGGGCAGTGATCCTGACGCGGCCCTGTACTGGCTGGCAAAAATGGTCCGGGCCGGTGAGGACCCCAGCTTTATTTTCCGGAGGATGATCATCCTCGCCAGCGAGGATGTTGGCCTTGCGGATCCCCACGCCCTCTCGGTCGTTATTTCCTGCGCCGGGGCATTTGACCGTATCGGTTTTCCTGAAGGAAATTTCCCCTTGTCTCACGCGTGCCTGTACCTTGCCACCGCGCCCAAATCAAATACCACCATGGCATTTTTCGACGCGCTGAAAGAGGTTGACCGGGAGGACGCTGAGACGCCCAACCACCTGCGGGACGCCAGCAGGGATGCCGACAGTTTTGGACACGGCGAAGGTTATGTGTACCCCCACGCCTATCGGGATCACTGGGCCGCTCAGCAGTATCTCCCCACAAGCCTGCGGGGTAGGACTTTTTATATTCCATCGCTTATGGGCTATGAGGGAAAAATCCGGGAAGAAGTGCTGCGGAAACGGGAACTGCAAGCCGCGATTGTCCTGGGTGACGGCGGGGCCGACGCGGCGAGCGGCGAACTTCTCACCTGGTCCGCGGCGGCTAAAGGCCGGGAAGGCTGGTTCAAACGGCTGGAATCAGGCCGCGGCGGCCTTCTCCTCTCCGACCGTGACGCGATCTTCAAGCTGGCCTCCCCTTCCCGGCATGATCGCCTGCTTATCCCCCTGGCAAATGACGGGCTGCTTTTATGGGAAAGCCTCCGCCGCTGTCCCGAAGGCCTCAGCGCCGCCCTGGTAAACAGCGCAATGGCACGGGAAGCGTTGCTCCGTTACACCACCGCGATAGACGAAATTGAAAAGCCTGAAATCGCCGTCCTGGAAGGGGAACTACTCCCCACAGCGGAACAGGCCGCCGAATGGTTTTCAAGTTCCCAATTCGAGCGTATCCTTGTCAGAGAACCTTGGAAGCGGGGGGGGCAAAACGACAGCCAGGCGGCTTTTTCCCGGCTTGCCGCGTCCGTGAAGCCGCTCCTCGCGCCCGGCGGCGGCCTCACCCTCCTCTGCTCCCCTCCCCGCCTGGGCGAACGGATCTCCCGGATTCTGTCGGAAGAATGTGAGGCGTCCGGGGAATTCTGTGAGGAAATACGCCGGGCCGAGGACCTGTTTTTCTCCGCAGCCGGTATTGGCGGCGGGACGGACACCGGCGGGAAAAGTTCGCGAAGGGATGCGGGCCTGTGGACCTGGGACGCAGACAGCCTGAAAAAAGCCTTTGAGGAAGGCGGATTTACCGTGGGCTTTGAACTGCTTGAGCAAAAAGAAGAGCGCTTGATTACCGGGCGGGACCTTGCCGCGTGGTTTGACCGGGAACACTCCCGCTGGGGGGCTTTTATCAGTAAGCACCTGGCAAAAGACGATTTTTCCCACGCCGGAGAACTCCTCCGCCGCCGGATTGATCGGGGGCCGATTGTCTGGAAATGGAAAAGTATTCTTTTACAGGCAAACCGAAACCATACGCCATAAGAGTTTGTTGCACTTCGTGTATAAAACCTCCAAAAATCGCTATTTAGGCGATTTTTTACCCTCTTGCCGGGGACTCTAGCCATACCCTTCCGTCAGGGTAAGGCTGTTGCGTCAAGCAGCGTTTTATACTCCGGCCGGGCTATGTGTTTTTGACAGAAGACTTATGTAGTTTTCAAGGGATCCGTCGGTGGGGGGAGTAACAATAAGAAATCCCGCGTTAAAACTCTTTTCAGCGCTTTGCACCCAGCGGACTTCAACCCCAAGGCTAAAGGGGTCAAGATTAACGGACTCATGATGGCTGATCCGCATGGTATAATGTTCCCCGGGGGCTATCGCCGCGTAAGTTCTGCTTTCCATGCGGAATCCGCCCGTGCTGATATTTCTCAGCAGCGCCTTACCCTCAAATCCGTTAATACGGACCCAGGCTACCGAATTATACCGGGGCGCCCGGGACGTCGGGGAATCTTCACCGGCGGAAAGCTGGTTTATGGTTCGCGGTTTCTTCTTAAAAAGCATACGTATCCTCCATACCTATGAAGCGACAGAATCTTCAGGCGGTACGAGATAATGTCCCTCCGCGATCATCTGAGCGACATTAAGGGCCTCGGCAATATCTTTACTCGCCTTTTGCACATCCAGGACGCTGTCATTTACATCTTTGGATATACTTTTTAAATTCTCGACAGTCTGATGGATTAAATCACTTTCCTTTTGGATTTCATCGGAACCGGTGCGTACCTGGTCGGTGGTCTCCCGCAGACTGGTCAGCGCGCTGAGTACCTGGGCGCCATGCCCCGCCTGGGCTTCCACCTCGCTGTTTACCGTGTTAAAAGAAGTCTTCATATCGGTAACCTCGGTAAACATACTGCTCAGGGTATTAACGGTCTTATCGGATACCTGCCGGATCTTCTCGATCCCGTTTCTCATGTTTTTTATTTCCCCTGAAATAGAGGAGGATTCTTTGTTTGACAGTTCCGCGAGGCTCCGTACCTCTCCGGCGACTACCGCAAAGCCTTTGCCCGCTTCCCCCGCGTGAGCCGCTTCTATCGCCGCGTTCATGGCAAGAAGATTTGTCTGCGCGGCGATCTTTACGAGCGCCGCGTTCGCCTCTTCGAGGAAGGCCGACTGTTCCGCGATCTGCCGTAATTCATCCGTAAGGTTACTCAGCATTTTTCGCCCCGCCTCCGAGGACTCGCTGAGGCTTCCCGTTGTTTCAGAAGCCTGATGTACTACCGAACGAACCGAATCGACGTTCTGTACCATTTGTTCGATAGATTCAGATGATTTGGAAATCGTAACGCCCTGTATCTCTACGGCGTTTTCCAGGGAACGGATATGCCTGATAATCTCTTCCACCGCCTCGAAGGTCTGCAAAACCGATTCCATCTGCACATCGGTTTTAGCCTGTACCGAATCCATATTACGGGTAATAACCCCCAGTCCGTCCGAAGATTCCTTGATGGAGATGTGCAGGTTTCCACTGATGTTCTTCTGTCCCAGATGTTCATTGTTGATATCGGTGATGGTCTTTTTCAGCTTATCCCGAATAACGTAAAAGGCCCGTTGCATATCCCCTATCTCATCCTTCCGGTCACGGGGTATCTTGATATCAAACTCCATGTTTGCCAGGGATATGGCGGAGACCTCGACTTGATGTATCGGCCTGATAAGCAGAACGGACAAGACGACGAGGAGGAGAATCACCGCAATCGACGCCGAAGCCAGGGTGACGAGCAGAGTGCGTATCATCATCTGATTTATCTCCGCCATAAATTCGGCTTTCTCCACCGTTCCGATGAGGATCCAACTGGTATCGGGAACTTTGGCGTAGGCGCTTATATAGACCGTCGAATTAAAGGTATATTCCCTGATATTTTCCTTGTTATCCACCACATCCTGAATGAAATGCGCCAGAGAAACGAAGGAACGGTCATTCGCCGCCTCGGCTATCGGGTTAAACTGGTTGAGAACCAGGTCTCCGTCAGGGTGACAGATAAAGGTACCCTTAAGATCGACCATGTAAAAATAGCCTGTTTTACCCAGGGTGAATTCGTTGGTCATGGCGCTCAGGAAGACGCTGTCCCGCCTTCCTATGAGGGCTCCGGCCACCCGGTTATCGTCAACAATAATGGGCACCGCGAACATAACCACCGGTTTGTTGATTACCCGGCTGATAAGCATATCCGAGACAACCGTCTGTCCCGCCAGGGCTTTGATGATATAGTCCCGGTCGGCCAGATCGGAGAAGCTGTTGTCCGTGATATAATGGGCGATTCCGTCCTGACCGACAATGGCAAAATCAAGGTAATTCTGGATGGCAATATCGGGGAGCAGACTCTCCCGCTGGATTTCCCAATCCATGGTTCTGGTTTGGACGCGGTTTGCCAGTTCATACAGAACCCTGAGATCCGCTTTGACGAAACCATCGGAAACTAAGCGGGCCGTGCTTCTTGCCTGGGTTTGCAGGGATGCTTCCGCGGTACCTACCATGATCCGGGCGGCAATCATACCGGAGATCAGGGCTATACTCGCCATAAGGACAAGCACCATACTCCCGATGATCAGGGATACTTTTAACGATAATTTCATTCTTCACCTCAACAAACGCCTTTTAGGATACTCAGGAAAGAAAAAAACATCAAGACCGCGGCTGCTCTGTGCCTTGGTCATTACTGGTTTTTATGTTATATAATGATCATATGAGACGACGCTGGAAAATAGTGGCGCTTATCACCGGCATAATCCTGATCCTTGCCGCGCCGGTCCTGGTGTTCCTGAGCCGCCCGCCGGTACTCATCGTGGTCGACGCTTCCTTTACCGCGCTGTACGGGCAGCAGCGGATGTTACTGCGGCAGATCCGCTCTTCCCTGATTTTGTTCAGACAGGTAAAACCGGTGATGATTGCCGAGGGCGCCGGCCCTGATATAGTGCCGTTCGCCATAGGGGAAGTCGCTTCCCGGAGTTTTTCCCAGCCCTATTGCGTGCTGTTTCCCAACAGCTATGCCGAAAGCGTTCCGCGTTACCGGGAGCAGTTCCCCGGGGTACCCGCGATCCTGCTGGAAGGCCGGATAAGTTCTGGAATCGGCGCCCGTACCGCGGACAATGGCGGCCTTTTTGTGTTCAGCACCGATCAGGAAAAGGATTTTTACCGGATGGGACTCTGCGCGGCCATTTTCAGCGGGGAACGGAGAGAGAAAATTATCGTTTTTCAGGATCAATCAACACAGGAATCCGCGCGGAACGCCTTTGTGGAGGGCCTGAGAGAAGGGGGAAACGGGACGGAGCCGCTGTTTTTGAACAGTTTTTCCGAGTTATTAAATTTTTCGGATATTTCATGCGTGGTTTTGGCGGGTTCCGGGGCGGAATACTTCGAAAGAAACCTGGAATACCCGGTTATTCTCTGTACCTGGCTGGATCCGGATCTGACCGCCCGGGAAGCGGCCCTTATTTTTGATGATTCTCCCTGGGGCCTTGCGGTCCCGGCGGCCAGAATGCTCAGGGAGAACCAGAACAGGGGGCGGCTCCCCTCGGATTTGCTGATTTTACCGGAAAGAATTGCCGATAAAGGTGTATTGAGACAGCTTAAAAAAATCATTCACGATTTCAGGCAAAATTCGACGGAGTAAGCGCGGAGAGGTTTGACAAAGAATCGGTAACGCAATATAATAATTTAGAAGGATTTGTAAAGGAGTATACGGATGAAACACGGCAGTTTCAAGGTTGTTTGCCTTATTGTATGGGCATGTATAACAGTTCTATCAACCTATAGCGACGAAACAACCGTCGATTTAGAATCAAGGGTTTTGGAAGCCTTTAATGGGGATTCCGAATACACATGGAGGATTGAGGCCAGCAAATTCGCAACCAGGACCGACGATGTGAGTTACCCTCAGTTAGCCTATGTGGACGCATGGCCGATTGCCGCTTTCGGCAGTAACCGTGACGGCAGCCAGACCATAAGAAGTCTCGGTCTCCATGGCCGCTTTGATCGTCAGGGTTATAATTGGATGGATATTTATCCCGTCAGCGCCGGCGATACCAGTGATAATCCGGCGCCTGTGGAAATCCCTATGCCCGGCCGGGTGCGGAATCTGGATCTCTGGGTATGGGGTTCAAATCTCAACTTCTATATTGAGGCTTATGTGCGGGATTACCGGGGGGTAGTACATATCATCCGGATAGGCGATATAGCGTATACGGGCTGGAAGAATCTACGGGCAAATGTCCCCAATTCTATTCCCCAGTCCAAGCGGGTACTGCCCAAACTGGCGGGTATGACCTTTGTCAAATTCCGCGTCTGGACCCAGCCGGTCGAAAGAACCAGTGATTTTTACGTGTATTTTAAGCAGTTCAAAATTCTTACCGACATGTTTGAAAGTTACTTTGACGGTGATGAATTGGCTGATCCTGAGCAGGTACAGAGACTCTGGGCGAATACCAGTAATTAAAGGAGCATAGAAATGAAACGGTTTATTATAGTTGGCTTATTCCTTTTGGCCGCCGGGGTACTTTTTGCGCAGCAGGGAGCCGAAGTAGGCGAGCCCGATCCTGAAATGATTGGCATAGATTCGGCCCAGCAGCACTTGAAAGAAGTATCTGTTGAAAAATTTGAGCATGACGGCTTCTGGCGTGCATCTATGTCTTTTGATGAAGGCTATGTTACTTCAAGACTCTTTGCCGGCAGCCCTGCCGGTAAAGAGGCAATTCCCGATGAAGAAGGGATGGATATTCCCGATCGCTATGTATTTGGTACCAAAGTGGATTTCCTCCACCGGGGTCATACGAGCGTTACGATCTCTCCCCTCCGCCCCATTCCTATTGAGGGAATCACCAAGACTGTTTCCATGTGGATGGCGGGACGGAATTACAACCACGAAATAAAGTTGTTGATACAGGACTTCTTTGGCCGGAACTACGAGCTTTACATGGGAAAGCTCAATTTCCAGGGTTGGAAAAAATTGACCGTGGCCATTCCTCCCCAGGCGGATGACGGCTTTCACGGGGTAGTCCAACGGAATTATCACTACACTAACCGGATGGGGATCAAAATAATGGGCTTTCGGATCGACTGCGATCCCACGGAAGCTTACGGAAGCTACTATGTGTACTTTGATGATCTCAGGGCCGTAACGGATCTCTTCGCGGAGAATAACCGTGACGCCGACGATATGCCGGACTCGTGGTAGTTGTTTTCTTGATCAGGAAAGAAAATTAACCGCAGGACGCCACGGATACAGATTAAGTATCGTTAATCAGGTGCCGGTGTTATCTCTGCGGTTCTGTCTATGAAGCTGCGATAAAAAGGCCCCGCCGGAGTAACCGGACGGGGCCCTGTTTTTGGGAAAGGGGGTTAGAATTTATACCCAAAGGCAAAGCGCAGATCCAGGCCGTGTCCGATGATAGCGTTGATCATCTTTGGGTTACGGTCATTTTCATTGTCCAGTGTCTCTCTTTCTAAATCTGTGTTCAGCCTGAGGCCGTAGAGAAATTCGGGGCGAAGGGACACCCTTTCGCCGACGGGAATGTCAAGCCCTACGCCCGTTTTAAACCAGAACTGGTTAAGACTTTCCCTTCCGTTAGCTCTGGCACCGTATTCATAATCGTCACCGTCATACCGTCCGTTAATGAATATCTGCCCGTCAAGGCCCAGCATGGGGAACAGGGTAAAGCCGCTCAGGGCGATGGGGTATTTGCCAAACGCCCCGATCTTAAAGGCGGTTATATCCCTTCCTCTCTTGTCGGCATCCGAGGCTCCATCACGTAATTTATCATTATTGAAGTTACCAAACAAAAAACCGACATTGAGCTCAAGATAGGTAATATCAAGAAAGGCATAGATACCGCCGCCAATCAGATGCGAATTCTGATTCACGTCTTCTTCGGCGTCCCTGCCGTCCTTGGTAGCCGCGAAACTGGTAAAATCGGCGGTGAAATGGGCGCCGGCCCCGAGCTGGAAAATATTCTGCGCGTAAAGCGCCGCGCTTACCCATCCCAAAATCAAAAACACCGCCATTATCTTTTTCATTATATCTCCTCTTAAACAATATCTCCTCTTAAACAGCGCTATTGTTTACCTTATATAAACATAAAAGGGATCCTGGTAATTGTCAATATGTCGTATGGCGCAAAACAATGTTTCATTCGTGTTGAACGCTACATGGATTTCAGGGAGTTGATATCCCGAATAACCGCCTCCCCTGATGACAACAGGGCGGCGGAGGCGTTCTTGATATTCGCGATCAAGGTGTTTATTTCGTTGAGGGAGTCCAATACCTGGCTGCCCCCGGAATTCTGGACATCCATAGCCTCTTTTATCCGAATCTCCTCGGTTTTTACGGTGCCGATCAGGGCCGCCATCCGGTCAAACTGTTCCTGGGCGCGATCGGAGGATTCCTTTGAAGTAGCAATAAGCTCTTTGACTTTTTTTAGCTCATTGGATATTTCCTGCGCCTGGTGTCCGGAAGTATCGGCGAGTTTCCGTATTTCACCGGCTACTACCGCAAACCCCTTGCCTATGGTATCGCCCGCGTGGGCAGCCTCAATAGCCGCGTTCATGCCGAGTATGTTGGTTTCATCGGCAATATCGCCGATTGTCGCGCTGGCCGCGATGAGGGTGTTGGACTGTTCCGAAACTTCGGTTATCAACTCTCCGATTTTATGGAGCCGGTTTTTACCCTCGGCTGAAGATGCGTTGAGTTCCAGTACCGTTTCAGCGTTATGCTCCAGTGTCGTATAGATGGACCGGGTATTATCGACCATCCGTTCTATCGCCTGGGAAGAATTTAAAACATAATCGGCGGTTTTTCCAATCTGCCCGGAGAGAGATTCAAGACCGGTTATACTTTTACGCATCTCCTCCAGGGTATGATCATACACCTGGCTGAGCGTCTCCTTTGTTTCCGACTCGATTTTTATATTTCTTTCAATTTCCACATAATGACGGCAATTTTCCGGTTTATTGAGGCCGTTGATAATGGCAACTACCATCTGTTCACAGCTCTTATACCCGCAGGCGCCGCAGTTGAGAATGTCTTCTTTCTCCTTCTTGTGCATTTTGATGAAAACAGCGTCAATTTCCTTCCGGCTTGGAGCCTTAACCATCTTTTTGAATATCGCCGACCGGTCCGTATAGGAACGGTCATACAGCCCTTCCTCCCAATAGGAATCCAGCAGCTTTTCAAGCCTGTTCCGGGCAAACAATTTTTTCCAGATAGTGTTGGGCTGATACTTTTTCCGCATTTCCAAATGCCGCCGTTCCACGAGGTACTCCACATCATCAAGGTGTTTCCCCCGGTTCCCCGTACCGGGGCCGCCGTTACAGCCCATGGCGCAGTTTAGACAGTCTATAAGCTGGTAAACCGGGGCGTTACCTTTTTCGATGGATTCGGAGAGATAGGCAAAGTAATGGTACACCTCCGGAGAACCCTCAATTTTCCGGGTATGGCTGGTAATGTCCTTATCGTAGCGTTGGGCGGTCCGCATAAGCCCGCCGGGACTTGAAAAGAGTACCGCCCGTTCCGCGGGGGGATTATCGTAATCCACAACCGGGTATTTATCGATAGACCCGCCTGAATCTTCAAGATATTGCTGGATCGAAGTAAAAGTTACATTGTAGTCGCCTATGCCCGCGGCGTCAAATTCCCGCTTCTTGGAAAAACAGGGACTTATGGCGGCGATCCGGTCGTTTTTATACTGAGGATAAAACCGTCTGATCATTTTCATAATATGCATCATAGGGCTGTCCGCCGGGGCAAGATAGGGGATAAGCTCCGGCCGGTACATCTCGATAAAAGAAACCAGGGTTGGGCAGGGTTGGGCGATGACCACCGGGGGATTCTTTTTTTTCATATAGCTGAGGTAGGACTTGACCGTAAGTTCCGCCCCAAAACTCACGTCAAACACGGCCTTGACCCCCAGGGATTTCAAAAATCCGTTCATCCTGAGATAGTCAAAACTTGCGGCGACAGCGGGAGCCACGATAGCAATAATATTTTTGTCTTTTTTCAGGTCAGCCATAAAGTCATCAAAATCATCAATGCCGACACGGGCGCCGTGGGTACAAGCGCTGATACACTCTCCGCAGCCGATACACAGATCGGGATGATGGTCCACAATATTCCCGGAGCCATTGTTACACATCTTGGCGGGACATACCATGATGCAACGATGACAGTTAACGCATTTATCTTCCAAGACTTTGATAACCGGACGTAAAGTACTTGTTTCCATGATTGCACCTTTAAATGAAAATATAATTACAAAAAACATAAGATCATGCAAAGAATCATACAAAGGAGCAGCGGTTTTTGTCTAGTAGTTTGTTAACGGCTTGTCGGGTGTATTACAGTCCCGCGTATTTTTCAGGGTTATAATACATAATGTTCCTGATATTGTGTTGCTCAATGGAATTTTTTGCATCCTCATCCACCAGTATTGATGTGTCGTTAATATAAAATATGTGGATATCCTTAACGAGGGCATCGTCTTTTTTAAGTACTATTAGCCCGTCCCAATAGTTCTTTTTCGTTTTATCAATGATATCAATTTTTTCCATGATTATGAATTTAAAGTCATGATATTCGCGGCCGTTGCGCCTTTCAATTATAACCACATCAAGGGTTTTGATCCCGCTTCCGCCGGCCGCGAGTACGGATTTCAAAAAATCAGAACGGAACAAGGCATTTTTGGTGTTCAGCGTATAAAAAGGCAGCATTGTTTTTTCGCTGTCATTGTTCGCGAAAGTAACCTCAAATCGCAGGGGTAAATCCAAATTCAGTTCTTCTATTGGTTTATTATCCAGGGTGTAACTTTGTAATATTTTCCCCTGCGTCTCCGAATCCATATAGTCCACTCTTCCATAATTTTCTGGGTAACCGGGTTTTATCAAAAAATATTTCATCGTGTTCACCTCACCTTTCTTTGACGTTCAACAGATCCAGATGTTTCCCGATGTGGCGCTCCAGGGCCTGGGCGTATGCGTCTTCCCGCTGCCGCCAGATTCGGTAGAGCCTGTCCTTAAAGGTAAAGGAACCGTCGCTGTTCTTTTTGTTGAGGATAAGCCCGTAGGTTATGTGGATGAGCTGCCGGCAGTCGTTGTTTTCAAAAAGGCCGGGCAATTCCCCGGCGGGAACGGAGTCCACAGCGGGTATCTTTGAAAGGTCGGTAGTAACATGATAGTACTTACGGGCCTCGTCAAAGGCGGAGAGAGCGTACTTATGGATATCCCGGTACAGGGCAGGATCGACTTGGGCGATAACCCGCATGGCTTCAAGCCAGTTTGTACCCGCGGTTTTTATATGGAAGACGCCCCGGCTTTCCCGGCCGATGACGGGAAACACACTAAACTTATCCGAGCCTGAGTGGATACTGAGTTTGTAACCTAAGTGGCGGGTGATTGCCGCGTGGACCTTAATCTCCTTTTCAAACAGGGCAAGGTCGCCGATGTAGTCTATACCTTTTTGGAATTCACCGCAGAAACGAGGCGCTATGGTGGCAAAGGAAACCCCCGCGTCGATCAGTTCCCTGGCGACAAAGTAGTGCTGCAATGGGGTGGTGGAGCTTGTCGTTTCGTCAATGGAGATTTCAAAGTCGGCTTCGTATTTACCGTCTTTCAAAAAACGGTTGTACATATCCACGGCAAAACCAACGGCCTCACCATAAACGGCGGCGATTACCCTGAGTTCCGCCGCGGTAAAACTCAGCACGATCCCTTCGCCTATATCGAATTGCTTTCCCAGGTATTTTTCTGTATACTTCTCCGGCAGCGGCGGGGCGTTTGCCTCAGTTACATCGGTCTTAATATGATCCGAACAGTCCAGAGTGATCATAGTGAAGCCAAGGGATAGGGCGTATTCCACATCACTGACGGTTTTCAGGTGATCCCCGTCTGCGCCCCAGCCTTTTTGAAAATCTTCCCGAAAAACGGCGAAACTGGCGGCATCCAGCACATCCTCATAGGTCCGGCCCGTCAGGTTGAGTTCCCTGATGGACTGTTGGGCAAACACCGGGCAGGCGTCGTAGCGTTCAAAGAGTTTGATGTGTCCGGGCGCGGCGATACCCAGCCGGTCCCCCAGGCCGAAGCTCCGTTCCCTGCGGAGTACCCGGCTGGGCACGGTAAAGGGAAAGAGTCTGCGCAGGATATCGGCGTTTTCATGGCTGAGAGACGCTTTGATTTTCCCGTCCGCGAGTGGTTCTCCCTTAAAGCCGTGATTTTTCCCGGCTATGACCAGAAAATCCTCTCCGCCGGGAGCAGTGTCTTTTGCCATAAACACTTCCGTCTCGGCCCCTTCAGACTGGACCTTGTGAATAGACTTTTCATATACATCAAAACCTGAATAGTGCATAATCACTCCTGAGCTATTATACCACAAAACCGGGAAAAAAATATAGAGGGGTGTATATTATCAAATTTTTTTGTTTTTTACAAGATTTTTGATTTTTTTACGGCAAGTTCACTGCGGGTGAACAAGTGGCGCAAAAATCTACAAGCGCAACAGGCTCCCGGTAAGCTCAAGGGTATCTGCGGCCGGCTGAATTAAGAGCAGATGACGTTCCTCGTCAAGCAGCGGAACCGGACAGGGGATTATTTCCCATGCGCCCGTGATTTTTTGCATCTCCGCCATTTCATCTTCGATTTTTTCACGCCGGCCCTTATACGCCGCAAGTATCCCGCCCCCGGCGCACAGCCGGAACAGCTTTTTGAGAATCTCCGGTTCAAGCGGTCTGAAAGCCCGGAAAGTGACCACGGAGAAACGGCCCGGCCTTACCCGTTCCATATCCATTTCTTCTATCGCCACATTGGACAGGCCCAGTGCCGCCTGGGTATTCCGCAAAAAGCCCGCCCTGCGGCCCATCCGTTCAATCAGGGTAAAATTGACCTGGGGCAGGCTTATGGCTAGAGGGATGCCCGGCAGACCCGCGCCTGAACCTATATCGGCAACGCTGTCTGTACCGGCTTTACCCCTTTGCCGCACAGTATCTTCCAGCAGGCGCTTAATGATCCCCAACGGCGCCAGGGAATCGAGGATGTGCTTGACGATCAGTTCCTCTGAATCCCGGGTCCCCACGAGCCCATAGGCGGGGTTGAAAAGCTCGATTTCCGCGATGTACCCGGTAAGGAGAGACAACACTTCATCCAGGCGCGGGACAATGAGTTCTTCAATATCCCTGTCACTTTGCCATAAAGCCTCCACGCCTTTGGAAAGAATGCTGTTCTGAGCGCGGGCCTTTACCATGCCGCCGTCAATTTATACACCGCCGGTTGAGATTCAGGACTTCTTATCCCGTGAACTTACGCCAGAACCCGATGGGATAGTTTTCTTTCCCATCTTCTTAAAAGCCTCGGCAAAAGGATTGTACATGGTTCCATCGTCCACTTTGTGGCCGTAATCATCCGCGCCGCGGCCGCGATCGTCCGCTTTGCGGCCGTAATCGTCACGAGGGGAGGCTGAGGGGCGCTGAGAAAAGGGAGCTGTTTTCTTAGCGATGAGCACTTTCTTTTTTTGTCCCTGAGCTTCTTTTTTTACAGCCTGATTCTCTCCGGTTTTCCGCTCTTCGTTGTTTGTTCCCGGTTTGTTGTCGGTTTTCCTCGAAAGCCCAATCCGCCGCCGGTCTTTGTCCAGGCTGATGATCCTGAATTCCAGCACATCCCCAACCTTTACCGTTTCAAGCGGATCTTTGACAAAGCGGTCGCTCATCTCTGAGATATGCACCAGAGCGGTTTCCTTGATCCCAAGGTCCACAAACGCGCCAAAGTCAACCACGTTTTTGATCTTGCCGGTGATCATCATCCCCTCATGCAGATCCTCGAAACTGACCACTCCTTTGCGCATAATGGGCTTGGGGCAGCTGTCACGGGGATCCCGGTTTGGTTTTTTCAGCTCATCGGTGATATCACGGATGGTGGTTTCTCCCACGCCGTATTTCTCTTTGAGCGCCGCCGCCGCGTCAGGACCAAGGCCGCCTGTCGCGGTAACGGTCTCCCGAATCTCCCTGGCGACAACATAGTTCTCCGGGTGAACCCAGGTGTTATCCAGCGGCTCGGCGCTTTCGGGGATCTTGAGAAAGCCGGCGCATTGTTCATAACTCTTGGGACCCATGCCGGGAACCGAGGTTAATTCCTGCCTGCTCACGATGCGGCCCTTTTCGTTCCGGTACAGGATAATCTTTCGCGCCAGGGAACTGTTGATCCCCGACACGTATTTCAGCAGGGAAACGCTGGCGGTGTTGAGATTCACCCCCACATTGTTCACCACCGAGGAAACAACTTCATCCAAAGTATCGGAGAGTTTTTTCTGATTGACGTCGTGCTGATAGAGGCCCACTCCGATGGACTTTGGATCGATTTTTACCAATTCCGCCAATGGGTCCTGCAGGCGGCGGCCAATTGAAATAGCGCCCCGGATGGTAAGGTCCAGGTCAGGGAATTCCTCCCTGGCAATATCACTGGCGGAATATACCGACGCGCCGTCCTCATCAACCACGGTAAAAAGCACTTCCAGATTGTTATCCGCAATCAGGGAAGTGATTATTTCCTGCACCTCCTTGCTGCCGGTTCCGTTCCCCACGGCGACAAGCTGTACATCGTAGTTTCTGATCCCCTCAAGGATAAGGCGTTTGGCTTCCTCAACTTTATGGTTATAGATGACGACATTCCCCAGGTATTTTCCCGTGTCATCCAGAAAAGCGCATTTGGTTCCGGTACGGATGCCCGGATCGACACCCATCACCCTTGTTCCTTTGATGGGCTGCTGCAAGAGCAGGTTCCTCAGATTTTCGCTGAATACTGAGATGCCATGATCATCCGCAACATCGCTCTGGTCCCCCCGGATCTCCCGAATCAGCGCGGGTGAGAGCAGCCGTTTAAGGCCGTCTTCAATGGCCGTTTTGTGGTAATCGTTGTACAGGGTATATTTCCGCTGAAGCGTTTCTACGGCGGCGCTTTCATCGACATCAATAGTGACGTCTAACACACCCTCCCGTTCTCCCCGGTTGATGGCAAGGATCCGGTGGGGCTTTATCTGGGAGAATGCCTCCTTATAGTCCCAGTACATCTGGTAAACACTGGTCTTTTGCGCTTCCTCGTCGCCTTTACCGGGCTTGCCTGATCCCTTCACGATGACTTTACCGTCTTTAACATAAAAGGCTTTGATGAGAGCGCGGTTTTCCGGATCCTGGGAAACAGCCTCCGCTATAATGTCCATGGCCCCCTGCAGCGCGTCTTCTACGGTGGCGACCGCAAGTTCCGGATTCTCTTCGTTTGCGGGATCGGCAGGCCGCACAAATTCCACGGCCTTTGCCATCAGGGCGGCGGTTTCCATTGTTCGCATCGCGTCCGCCAGGGGCTCAAGCCCTTTCTCGATCGCGATCATCCCCCTGGTTTTCTTTTTTCGTTTATAGGGAGCGTAAATGTCCTCCAGCTCCACGAGTGTCGCGGCTTTGCTGATATTATCGTACAGGGCTTCGGTCAGTTTGTCCTGCGCAAAAATTCCGCGGATGATCTCAATCCGCCGGGTCTCCAGATTTTTCCCGCTGGTGAATTGGTGATCGATGTCCCGAACCTGCACCTCATCAAGGCTGCCGGTCTTTTCCTTCCGGTAACGGGCGATAAAGGGAACGGTACATCCCTCCGCAAAGAGCGCTGTTACGGCTGAGACCTGCGTTTCGCGTACCGCTAACACTTCCGCGATACCCTTCACCAGCCGCGCTTCATCAACCGTAAGGGCCTCAATAAATTCTTTAGTCAAATCCATGGAGCCAGTATAGCATACTTTTTTCACAAAGGCAAAGTTCTAGGAGCCTGTGTTTTTCCGGGTGCAATTTCTTTTTCGGGGCAAAACGAGAAAGTATGATATACTTACGGTATCCCTCGGGAGGGGATACTATTTTGAGGGGATGGAGAAGAAACGAGTGAGTGCCAAACGCTGCATGATGCATGCCGCCCTGGATTCGGATTTCCTGTATCAGGCATTGTTCTCAGAGTAAACGCCGATGCCCTGCCTCGGACGTAGCGCCGCCGCTTGCACAGTGTGTAAAAATACTCTATTTTAAAAGAGGCTGTTCCAAAACCGCAGTGTTTGGGAAAGCCGTCTTACCGTAAGTGCTGTACTAAACCACGAGGAGGGAATGCATGGTTATCCATCGGAATGAGATGAAAAGTGAAAACAAGGAAAAGATGCGGGGCGGAGCAGGAATCACGACGCTGACCTACCTGGTTGACTGCGAAAAAGAACAGAACATTCGCATGCTTGCGGAATTAACGCTGCCGCCGGGGGCGTCCATCGGCAGGCACAACCACGATTCCGAAACTGAATATTACATTATCCTCTCCGGCAGCGGGGTATTGAACGACAACGGAACCGATATTCCGGTACAATCCGGCGACGCGATGCTCACCGGTAACGGCGCTTCCCATAGCATCAGCAATACCGGTTCTGTTCCCCTGGTGTTTCACGCGATTATTGTTACCCATTAGGCAGCAGCGGGAAAATCCCGGCTGTTGATTCCAAAAGGCGGTTATGAGGTTCTCCTCGAGGTTAACGGTATTAACATAGTAAAAAAACCGGGCATTACGGCCGCCCAGACGGAGCGTTAGACAATGATAGATCTCAGAAGTGATACGGTTACCAAACCTACCGAAGCGATGCGGCAGGCTATGGCTACAGCCGAAGTCGGCGACGATGTATACGGCGACGACCCGACGGTCAACCGCCTGGAAGCGCTTGGCGCGGAGCTATTGGGCAAGGAGGCTTCCCTCTTTGTGCCTTCCGGCACGTTCGGGAATGAACTGGCCCTGTTCACCTGGTGTCCGAGGGGGAGCGAGGTGATATTGGGAGAGGAATGTCACATCATCGTCCACGAGGCCGGGGCGGCGGCAACGATTGCCGGGGTACAGACCCGCTGTCTGCCCGCTCCGGACGGGGTATTGAGGCCGGAGGCGGTCCGCGGGCGGCTGCGCAGGCAGGATCTGCACGCGCCGGCCACCTCGCTCATCTGCCTGGAGAACGCCCATTCCTCAGGCAGGACGGTATCCCTGGCGGATATGGACGCGGTAAAGGCCCTCGCCGTTGAGTGGGGCCTCCCGGTACACCTGGACGGGGCGCGAATCTTCAACGCCGCGGCGGCCCTGCACTGCAGTGCCGGGGATATTGCCGCAAGGGCGGACTCGGTGATGTGCTGCCTTTCCAAAGGCCTCTGCGCGCCGGCGGGTTCCCTGCTCGCGGGGCCGAAAGATTTTGTGGAAAAGGCCCGGCTGAAGCGGAAGATCATGGGCGGCGGTATGCGCCAGGTGGGGATACTCGCCGCCGCGGGCATCATCGCCCTGACCGAGCATCCGCCCCTGCTTACCGGGGATCATGAACGGGCGAAAAAACTGGCGCAAGGGCTTGCGGGCATAGCGGGCATTCGCGTTGACCCGGGCGCGCCTGATATTAATATGGTCTTTTTCAGCCACGAGGCGGGTGCCGGAGCGACCGCGAAAATCGTCGAGCTTTTCTCCAAACGGGGGATACTTATCAATCCGCCTGAACAGGGCCTGTTCCGCTTTGTCACCCATTACTGGATAGGCGATCGGGAGTTAGATACGATTCTCGCCGCCGCCGCCGCAATTTTCACCGGAAAGCCGGGGGACCAATGAACCCATATGAGCCGCGATTGGAAAGGCTCTGGGACTGGATGGCCCGGGAAAGCGTAGCCATGGTCCTGTTTGAGGACACCGCCGGCCGCCGGGACCAAACCATCTGTTGGCTCACCGGCCACCCCGGTGACGCCCTGCTCTTTCTCTCCCTGGATCGGAAAGCGTTGCTGGTGCCCTGGGACATCAACCTGGCAAAGGTATACGCCCACGCGGACATGATCATCCCGTACAGCGAATTTGATCGGTTCCCCCGGAAAGCGATCCGGGGGGCGCTGGAAACGCTTGGTATTCCATCGGGTTCAAAAATCGAGATCCCTTCAGCTACGCCCTATCCGCTCTTTCTGAGTTATGTGGGGGATATGTCTGATTTTGACATCCTCTGCCGGGAACGGAGCGCCGGGGCGAAGGCCCGTAAAATCCGGGCCGTGAAGGATGATGCGGAAGTACAGATCTACCGGAAAGCGGCGGCTGTCACCAATGTCCTCATCGATCTCCTGGAAAAAAAGGTTCGCTCAGGCAAAATCAAAACAGAAGCCGACGCGGCCCTGCTGATCGAGCTTGAGGCCCGCAAACGTGGCTGTGAGGGAACGGGCTTTGAAACCCTGGCCGCCGGACCGGAACGGAGTTTCGGCATTCACGCCTTTCCCGCCTGGACCGGCGCGGCTTTTGCCGGGCCGGGTCTTTCCATTCTGGACTTTGGCGTCAGGCTGGCCGGTTATACCACCGATGTGACTCTCAGCTTTGTCCGGGAACCCAATCCCCGGCAGGAAAAACTCGCCGGCATGGTAGAGAAGGCCGCCAAACTTTCCCTCTCAATGGCGAATAATGGTACGGCGACAAGGGGCATTGCGGCGGCGGTTGAGGAACTGTTCGCCAAATCGAAAAAACGCATGCCCCACGCGCTGGGGCACGGCATCGGACTTGAGGAACATGAATACCCGCTGATCAGTAACCGTTCAGATAATGACTGGGTATTGGAGCCGGGTATGGTTTTTACCCTGGAGCCGGGTCTCTACGATCCCCTGTATGGCGGCTGCCGCCTTGAAAACGACATCCTCATGACCGAAAACGGCCCCGAGATCCTTACCGGCGCCCGCGTTATCCGGCTGTAATAGCCGGGGTTCAGGGGTTAACCACGTTTACCGGTTTCCCGTCAATGAAGGCCCGCAGGTTGTTCACCGCTATATCCATCAGGCGCTGCCGGCTTTCCCTGGGCGCCCAGGAAATATGGGGAGTAATAATACAGTTCTTCGCCTTGAGCAGGGGATTGTCTCCTTGTATCGGCTCGGTGGAAACAACATCCAGGCCGGCGGCATAGACTTTCCCGCAGTTGAGCGCGTCGGCCAGGTCCTGTTCCACCACGAGCGGCCCCCGGGAATTGTTTAAGATGATAACCCCGTCTTTCATTTTGGCTATGGTGTTTTTGTTGATAATGCCCTGGGTTGACGGAAAGAGCGGGCAGTGCAGGGCAATAACATCGGAGCGGGCAAAGAGCTCGTCCAGCGAAACATACTCGGCGATTGTTTTGCCCGAATCGGCGGGCTGCGAGTCATGGGCGATAACGCGCATGTTCATGGCCTTGGCTATCCTGCCGGTAGTCTGCCCGATCCTGCCAAAGCCGATGACGCCTAAGGTTTTTCCCGCGAGCTCTATCAGCGGGTAATCCCAAAAACACCAGTCGGGGTTTTGCTCCCAGCGGCCGTTTTTTACCGCCCGATCATGATGGCCGGCGTGGTGGCAGATCTCCAACAGCAGCGCGATGGCAAACTGGCCCACCGCGTCGGTTCCGTAGGTGGGAATATTCGTTACCGCGATCCCCCGCGCTTTGGCGGCGGCGCAGTCCACGATATTGTAACCGGTGGCCAGGACGCCGATGTAGGTGATGTTTTTGCAGACGGCTATGGTCTCTTTGGTTACCGGCGCTTTGTTCAGGATAACCGCTTCCGCGTCGCCGATACGTTCGGCTGTTTGTTCCGGCGGCGTCCGGTCATAAACGGCAAGCTCCCCCAGTTTTTCGAGTTCGTCCCAGCGTAAGTCGCCGGGGTTTTCGGTGTACCCGTCCAGAATAACGATTTTCATGATAATCCCCCGCAGAATTTGGCCAGCCGGTCAACGGCGATTTTCAGGTTGTCCAGGGAGTTCGCGTAGGAAAGCCGGATAAAGCCTTCGCCGAAATCGCCGAACGCGGTGCCCGCTGCCGCCGCCACTCCCGCTTCTTCCAGGAGGCGGCCGGCAAATTCGGATGATGAAATACCAAAAGACGAAATGTCGGGAAAGGCGTAAAAGGCGCCGCTCGGCTTGACGCATTTGATGCCGTCGATGCGGTTGAGCGCGTCAATGAGGTAATCCCGCCGTTCCCGAAAGGCGTTCACCATTTCCGTAACGGCGTCCTGGGGCCCGGTCAGTGCCTCAATCGCGGCCCACTGGGTCATCGACGCGGCGCAGGACGCCGAGTTTACCATCAGCATGGTCATGTGTTCCGCCAGCTCTTTGTTCATGACACCGTAGCCCAGGCGCCAGCCGGTCATGGAATAGGTTTTGGAGAAACCGTCCAGGATGATGGTCCAGTCCTTCATGCCCGGCAGGGTCGCTATGGACAGGGGCTGCTCCTCAAAAATGATCCGGTCGTAAATCTCGTCCGCCAGGATGTAGATGCCCTTGTCCCGCACCATGTCGGCGATGGCGATAATATCTTCGCGCCGTATCATGCCGCCGGTGGGATTGCTGGGGTTGTTGAGGATGATGAGTTTTGTTCTGCTGTTGATGTCGCGCCTGAGCTGCTCCTTGTCAACGGAGAAATTGTTTTTCTGCAGCAGGGGCATGGGAACCGGTTTGGCCCCGGAGAATTTGATAACCGACTCGTAAATCGGGAAACCGGGGTTGGGGTAGATAACCTCGTCGCCGGGCTGGGCCAGCATTAACATGGTAAAAAACATGACCGGTTTGCCGCCGGGAACCACCACAATTTCTTCCGGGCCGGTTTTGACTTTTTTGTAATCCTCGCAGTAACGGGCGATGGTCTCCCGTAACGGTATAATGCCGGGGGTGGGGGTGTAGCCTGTTTTGCCCTCGTTCATCGCCCGGCAGGCAGCCTCAATGATGTTTTGAGGGGTTTTGAAATCCGGCTGTCCGATTTCCAGGTGAATGATGCTCCTGCCCTGGGCTTCCAGGGCATTGGCCCGCGCCAGAATCTGAAACGCCGATTCGGTGTGCAAAAGACCCATACGGTCAGCGACTTTGTTTGTCATGGCATTATTCCTTAATCGTTGATCTCTGATATGATTACTCAGATGGTTTATAATATAGTTATACTATACTATCAAAGACATAATTTGTAAAGGCGAAAGGAGCGGGACATGTCACAGATCAGGAATGTGATGAACAAAACCACCGAAACAGCGGAGGTCAACCGGGCGCAGATTGAGCATCGCGCGACTTGGATGGGGCTTATCTACGATGAAATGATAAAAGCCGGGGTAGACGCCGAACCCATTATCAGGCGGGCCATAAAACGCTGCGGACGGATCCATGGCGGGAATATCAAAAAACGCTGCGCCGATCCGGGGAATTGCGGGGATTTCAGAAACGCCTTTTTGAGCGACCTGGTAGAAAAAACGTTTGATATGCGCCCGATCAGCGCCGACCGGAACTCGCTAAGCGTAGATTTTCACTGCTGCGCCCTGATCAGCGCCTGGCAGAAACTGGGGTTTGACGATAAAACCTGCGAGCTGCTTTGCGATATGGCCATGGACGGCGACCGGGGCATAGCGGAGGTCATGGGACTTACGCTGGAACTCAACGAAACTATCGCTAAAGGCTGCACGGACTGCAAGCTGCGATTCCACAAGTAACATTTTTGTAAAAAGAGGTGCTATACAAACTCCGTTGAACCCAGGGTTCGCAGGAGCCCGGTACTGGAGGACCCGCTTAACAAAAAAGGTGATTTCTGCCATACTGGTAACTAGAGGAGTAATGCTATGCAAAATTTTGAATATTACAATCGTACTAAAATCATTTTCGGTAAGGAAACCGAAAACCAGGTGGGGACTGAGATTGCTAAATACACCAAGAAGACGCTATTACACCATTCAGGGGGATCCTCGATACGTTCCGGACTGATTGATCGGGTTAAGGAGAGCCTCAAAAAAGCCGGTGTCGAATGGGTAGAATTGGACGGCGTACAGCCCAATCCCCGGCTTTCCCTGGTATATAAAGGCATTGAAATTGTCAAAAAGGAAAAGCTGGAATTCATTCTCGCCGTTGGCGGCGGCTCCGTGATCGACTCCTCCAAGGCTATTGCCATGGGCGCCGCCAATGAGGGTGACGTATGGGATTTTTATGACAGGAAAAAAAACGCTGAAAAAGCTCTGCCGGTTGCTGCTATTGTGACTATTCCCGCAGCGGGAAGCGAGTCGAGTATCAGTTCGGTCATTACCGATGAACGGGGGCCCTGGAAACGGGGCGTTAATTTCGAGTGTACACGCCCGATCTTTTCGATCCTAAACCCTGAACTGACCTATACTCTGCCGCCCTATCAGAGTGCCTGCGGCATTGTGGATATGCTGGCCCATATAATGGAACGCTACTTCACCAAAGAGCCCCACGTGGAACTGACCGATGAACTCTGCGAGGGCGCTATGCGGGCGATAATCCGCAACGCCAGGACCATATTTACGGGAGGTGAAAAGAACTATGATGCCCGCGCGGAGATCATGTGGGCCGGTGCGCTGGCGCATAACAACCTTCTCAGTACCGGCCGTGTCAGCGACTGGGCCAGCCACGGTATGGAGCATGAGCTTTCAGCCCTCTTTGACATCGCTCACGGCGCGGGTCTTTCGATTGTGTTCCCCGCATGGATTAGATACAACATCAAAGAAGATACGCCCCGGTTTGCCCGTTTCGCCGCCAAGGTCTGGGGCGTAGACGGCGCTTTTTACAATTTCGAACAGGCCGCCCTGGAAGGGGTCTTCCGTATGGAGAATTTCTTCCGCTCCATTGGCCTCCCGATAAAATTCGCCGATGCGAAACTGGATCCCGGCAAGATAAGCGAAATGGCCCAACGGGCGGTAACTTTCGGCCCTCTGGGAAACTACCGGAAACTTGAGAAAAAAGATGTAGAGGCGATCTATCGGATCGCGGCGGAATGAGCCTCGGGGCTGACTAGGAAGTTTTTCTAGTCAGGCCTCTCAATGTTGGTTCATTCCACTCTACCTGCCGGTTCCCTTTCCCCCTTTTACAGAGTTTCTGTTTCCGGCAATATTGACAGGACTCACACATATATGTTTCTTTGGGGCAAATATAATAATCTGCATCTTCATGGTATTCCCAGGGGGATGTTTTTAAATGACGCTCGCCTTGGAATGCTCTTGCCCTGCTATAGCGCTTTATGCTAGTTTTACCTAAGATGTTCCGAAACCAGCAAAAAACAGATTTTTTTGATCATCTTCAAAGCCTCACCGAGGCGTATTTGACCCGCCGTAACAGAATTCGCCGACTCAGGAAAGAAAAGCTGCGACTCAAAAATCCGGTACTGGACTGGATAGAGGCTTTTCTCTGGGCGGCCGGCATGGTACTGCTCATTAACCAGTACCTGATGCAGGCCTATCAGATCCCCTCAGGTTCCATGATCGATACCTTAGGGATCGGCGATCGTATCTTCGTTAACAAAATCATCTACGGGCCGGAATTGCTGCCCGGCGTAGTCAAGCTGCCCAGCCCTGTCAGGCCCAAGCGGAATGACATCATCATTTTTGAGAACCCCTCGTACATTTCAAGGGGGCCGGCTTTTGACATTGCCCAGCGGATCATCTACATGCTTACCCTTTCACTCGTGGACATTGATAAGGACGAGGCCGGAGAACCCAAAGCCCATTTCCTCATCAAGCGGGCGGTGGGCATGGCCGGTGATCGGTTTACTATGGAGCGGGGCGAGATGAAAGTTTGGTTCGCCGGGGAGGATCGATGGGTGGATGAACGGGAGTATGCGGCGGCCCGTGGCTGGAAACATAACATCACCCGCATCATGGAGCAGGACCAGTACCCGGCACTGGAAGCAGCCGGACAGGCGGCGGCTTGGTTGGATCTGGGGCTGTCCGTGCCTGAACGGCTGCAAGCCGCGGCGGCCGCAGTGGGCAGTATCCGTTTCCCCGATTACCTTGCCCATGAGAAGGAAAGGCTCGAAACCCTGCGGGGAGCGGCGCCCCATGACCGGCGTTACGCCGTGCTTCTTGCCCGGCGCCGGCTGGGCTGGTATGTGCCCGAAAGCAGGGTCCTGCCCCTGGGGGACAACCGGGATAATTCCCGGGACGGGCGTTACTTTGGGCTGGTCAAGGAAGCCAAAGTGCTGGGAAAAGGGGCCCTTATTTACTGGCCTGCCCGGCATATCGGGCCGATTTTGTAGCATAGCAGTTTGTTGCGCTTCGCGCTGAGAACCTACAAGTGCAACAGGCTCATAGCCGTTACCTTCTGGAGACTGTCTATGTTTGATAAAACCTTAAAATATTCCTACGCCGCTCAGAAGTATGAGCGATACCGGCTCTTCCGGATCGTCTTCTGTGTGCTTGGCCTGTATGTGCTGTATAACTCCCTCAGTTTCTTTTTCGTTTCGACCTGGGTACTGGAAAATGATACCATGCAGCCCGGCCTGGCGGCTGGGGATCGGCTGCTGTTTGTCTCTTTCGCGTTCCGGTCTTTGTTGGCGGATATCAGGGTTACGGATCAGAATATCCCTTTCAAGCGGGGAAATATCGTGCTGGTTGATACGGAGCCTAAAGAACAAAAAAAACTGCCGCAAAGAATTCTGGACGGAGTAATACGTTTCTTTTCCGCTCAGCGCCTAAGCCTCTATGGGAAGGAGGGGCATCTGTATCTTAAGCGGATCATCGGCCTTCCCGGTGATGAAATCACTATGAGCAACTATGTCCTGCGGATAAAATCGGCGAACAGTTCCTACAGTCTTACCGAATTCGAGCTTTCAGATAAGCCCTATTACCCGAACATTCTCCATGTACCGGCCCTCTGGAATGAATCTCTGCCGTTTTCAGGCAACATGGATCGGCTAATCCTGGATGAGAACGAATTTTTTGTGGTTTCCGACGATCGGAGTAATACAAATGATTCCCGTACCTGGGGGCCGATTCCTTTGGAGGCGATTGTGGGCGAGGCGGTATTCCGTTTCTGGCCTCTTACGAGGATGGGCCGGCTATAGCGATTACCGCTTCTTTGTACATCCACGTTCCCTTCTGTACCGGCGCCTGTGATTATTGTGATTTTTATTCAATAGCGGTCAATGCCGCCGGGCCGGACCCGCAGGGGCGGATGGATGCCTTTTTGAACGCCCTCCTGGCCGACGTGGAGGATCAGCTTACTTTTTTCGGTATAGAGAAGGTTCCCTCGGTATACATCGGCGGCGGGACTCCCCCGGTTCTGGGGGCAAAACGCATTGAATATTTGCTTGCGGGCCTGGCCGCGCTGCTGCCGTCCTGGCCCCGGGAATGTACCATTGAAGCCAATCCCGAGTCCGTGGATAGGGATTTCCTTCGGGCATGCCGGGACAACGGCGTGAGCCGGATCAGCCTGGGGGTACAGAGTTTCCATGAGCCGTCCCGCCGGGCGGTTCACCGGGCAGGCTCCGCCGGCCTTCTGGAAGAGCGCCTGGCCTTAGTTTTACGGTACTATCCCGGCGCCTTTTCAGCGGACCTTATCACGGGACTTCCCCTGCAAACTGAGGCGATTGTGCTGAACGATATTGAGCGGCTCCTCACTTTTGCTCCCGGTCATGTTTCGCTCTATAGTCTCACCGTAGAGCCGGGAACGCCGCTGGCCGGAGAAGAGCGCTTCCGGGCCATCCTTCCCGCCGGAGATGAGGCCGACGCTCTTTGGCTTACCGGACGGGATGCCCTGGAAGCGGCGGGCTTTGCACAGTACGAAGTTTCCAACTTTACCCTCCCGGGGAAAGAATGCACCCACAACATCCGCTACTGGCGCATGGAAAACTGGCTTGCCGCGGGGCCGGCCGCGTCGGGGACCCTGATCGACGACAAGAGCGGAACCGGTACACGCCGCGCCTATCCGGCGGACATAGACACTTACCTCGGAGCGCCCCGGCCCGCGATAAAGACCGCCGCCCTTGTTGAGGAACTGGACCGTACTGCCCTTATCCGGGAAAGCCTTCTCATGGGTTTTCGTTACCGGGACGGACCGTCCCCGCAGCTGTTCCGCCGCCGTTTCTCCGGAACTATTGAGGAATATATCCCCCAAACCATCGCCCGCTGGCGTCTCCGGGATTTTTTCAGGGCCGGTCCCGGCCTTGTCCCATCCCGTCAAGGACTACTCTTCCTGGACGCTTTTCTCCGTGACGCTTTTCGGGAACTGGGTTAACAGCACGCTCCCGGCGTTCAATTCTATACCGGTTTGGCCGGCGCAAAAGCCGGGAGCCTGCCGCGCTTGTTATTTCACATACTCGTTAAGCGGCTTTACCCTGTATTGTAAGATGGGCATCTTGTCGGTCGTTATATAACCTGCGGGAGCGTTTATGATATCGGGGATTCTGCCGACAACAGTGGCGCAGGTCAGCTCAACGGTTGCGGGCCGGTTGATAATCACTTCGGTTTCCGGCTCGCCCATAAGCGTCCAGATATTTTGATCAAACTCATCGGGAGCGTATACCTTGCCGATGCACTCCGATTCAATGGTGATGCCTTCTTTGGTTTCGGTGGTAACCACCGCGGACATTCCCGTTGCGTGTCCCGCGGGAACGGTCATGTTGAGGGTAGAACTGGGAAGATCCTTGCCGTGGGTCTGGGGCACCGTTTTTTGCGTCTGCCGGGTTACGGTAAGCCTGAGTTTGTCACAGAGCCAGCCGTTGACATTCCACATATATGACGGAAGATACGTACCGGCTTCAATGCTTTTCTGCCGTTCAGCGTCACTGACCCGGTCAACCGAAGCAATTTCTCTGTCAAATGCCGCAAGGTCAAGCCCCGCTCCGTGAGCCTTGGCAAGGGCTATACCGTAATCTTCCACATTATAGCTGGATTTTCCCTTTATCTTGGTTATCTTGTGTGTAGCGCCTGAAAGCACCGTTATCAGGTTGCCCCAAAAAACATCCTGGTAGCCTGAACCGCAGATGGTACAGTTGTTTTTCCGTGCGAGCGCGTCAATTTCTGCGGTCAGGGCAGGGGATGAATTGCGGGGAAACAGCGCTTCCTCGCAGGTTGAAATAGCGTTTACCCCGGTTTTAGCGCAGGTAAGGAAGGGGATTTTCAAATCCTGCATAAGGCTCATGGTGGTGATGACGCAGGCGTCCGGTTTGTTTTTACTGAAGACAGCCTCCGCTTCTTTCGCGTCCTGAATGATAACGCCTTTTTTGCCCCCTCCGATGATGTCGCCGATGTCTTTTCCGATGACTTCGGGACGGACGTCAAACGCGTACACAATTTCCGCTCCTTTTTCAAAGACATACCGCATCGTGTACACCGACATTTTACCGCAGCCATACTGCGCGATCCTCAATTTCCTGTCCATATCATGCTCCTCTGAGCTGTTCCAAAAGCTGAAGTTTTGGAACAGCCTTCTCTGTAAGTTTTCCGGGGAATATCCCCGGCGCTCAATTCTATGCCGGTGAATTCGTTCCTGCCAATATCAGCCGTTTGTGTATAAATGCCCTAAGCGGCAGTATTACTATGACCTGTATTATCCCGCTGTATAGCATTGCGGTTAAGGCCAAGGCTAAATTGGGGCCTATCGCCGTTTTGTCTTCCAGGTTTACCAGCATCGCAATTACCCCGATAAGTACCGCGATATAGCCCGCAATCCAGGTTGCTTTGCCGTATACTTTGAAAAAATGAAGGGCTTTTAGCAGTGTCTCTTTTTCCCTTTCTTTTCCGAGCGCGGCCGAAAACGCCGACCTCATTTCCGTAAAGCCGCATACTACGCCGGTGAAAAGAAAGGGGACTATCACGGCAATGATACAACCGGGAATATCCACATAGATCAATACGCCGCCGCCCACCGCGGAAATGGTCAGAACGATTCCGGCCAAAAATACCAGCACGGAAAGCACATACCGTATCATACTATCCTCCTCATAACACGCCTCTTTTGGGGACGTTTCCACTTAACTATATTGTAATCAAGGCCGGCAATTTTCGCAAGTTAAACCCTCTCCGCGTGAAAAGCAGCCGGCCGGAGCGAAGATCACCGTCCAAGCCGCCGCCCTTCCCCCTAAGCGTTTCCCGCGTGCCGCCTGTATAGCCTTTGTACCGGTATTTCGCCCTGTTCACCGATCGATGACTAAGCGGGATCAGGACCCCGCGATAGGCTGCCGCGATACCCCGCGATTGCTTACCGCGGTACCCTGCGATAGCTTGGCGCGGCATCCTGCGATCGCTTGGCGCGGTACCCTGCGACAGGCTGCCGCAGCACCCTGCGACAGACTGCCGCGGCACCCTGCGATAGCCTGTCGCGGTACCCTGCGATCGCTTGGCGCAGGACCCTGCGATAGGCTGTCGCAGGACCCTGCGATCGCTTGGCGCGGGACCTTGCGACAGCTTGACGCAGCACCCTGCGACAGGCTGGCGCAGCACCCTGCGATCGCTTGGCGCGGGACCCTGCGATAGGCTGCCGCGGGGTACGCCCTACGCTGAAACGGTCAGGGTGAAGTCGGACTGTACTTCCCGGGTGTTCTTCAAGAGGGACCCGCTGCCCTTCGCCGAGCTTTGGGTAACGACTTTGAGGGTGTATTCGCCGCCCACCGTCAGGCCGGCGGGGACAAGCGCCTTGAGGGTCCGCGGCTCGTTGACGGCGAGGAGCTCCGCCTTGACGGGCGGGTTTTCTCCGTCGTCAAACCAGAGGCCCGCCTCGTCCGTGTGCCGGCCGTCGCTTGCAACCTTGATGCCGCGGCCCCGGATCGTCAGGAGCTGCCCGATGGTTATCACCTTGTCCGTCCGGCCCGCGTGTTCGTCCATCGCCTTGGCGATAAGGCCGCCGGCCTGGTCCACGCCGTCAAACTGTACCTTCACCCGCTCCCGGATGTACCGCCGGAAGGGGGCGGCGCTCTGCATACGGACCTCCGGGTAGAGGCCCTCGGCAAGGCTCGTCTCCGCGCCCTCGTACGCGCCGGGCAGGCGGAGCCAGGTGTTAAAGAGCGGCGTTTTGAGTTTGTAGCCGTCCGCGGCCAGGTAATAAATGAGTTGGCAGGCGGCGGTAAAGCCCTCCTCGATCACTTTGGGGTCGGTTTCGATGTTGTAGACCTCCGCCTTGCCGGCGATGCCGTGGATGTCCAGTTCCGGCTGGAACATGGCCCGCAGGCAGTAAGGCTTTTGCGCCTCGCCGGGACTCGCCGGGTCGGGCAAAAACGCGCGGACGAACTTCGCCGTAACCTTGTGGATAGTGTCTTTTTCCGTAAAATCAAGCGCCATCATGCACCTCCGAAGAATATGCCGTAACAGATTTCGTATCAGGATACCATACGTATCCTATGAAACGGAAGTATCGGTGATTCGTATTGCCGGCCGCCTTTTTCGCGCCGCGGCAAGCTAAGGATGCCGGATAATCGTGGTTTTTGCGGTACAAAGTGGCGCAAAAACCTACCGGTGCAACAGGCTCCTTGACCAAGCGGGTTTTCCGGTTTATGGTGGTAGTATAAGGGGCGTGCAATGATACAGTTGTATTTTGCTTCGATTTTATGTAACGGTTTGACCGCGTATATACTCATCACGGGTGATACTGAGGAAGGCGGTTCATCAATTGAAAGCAGCCTGCGATTTTCTCTCTACAACCCTACCTTCCGTCTTATTTTGGGCATTCTATGCGCCCTTATCGGCGTGTTGAAACTGCTTTCCCCCAGCATGGATACCATGCCCATCCTGGGGGATTTCATTCCCGCGCTGGCGGGCCTTGCCGCCGGTTTTATGCTGATTTTCGGCTATTACCGGGAGTACGCCACGGTCGGCAGTATCGAGCCTGAGGGAAAACTGGACCGGCTTGGCGGCGCGTTCCTGAAATACAAAAAAGGCGCGGGCTTTATCCTGCTTGCGGCGGCGGTCCTGCATTTCCTCTTTCCCCAGGCGCTCTTCCTCTAAGGCTCGGCGGTGGAACGGCGATCCGTCGCGGGAATAGCTGTTAAAGACGGCGGGCTTTTTATAGCCAGGCGGAAGCCCGGCGGCGATCTGGGCGGCAAATGGGAGTTTCCCGGCGGAAAGGCAGAGGCAGGGGAAAGCGACCGGGCGGCGCTGACGCGGGAATACCAGGAAGAATTCGGCCTCGCCATTGAGACCGGTCCTCTGCTGGCGCGTTCTTCGTTTGTACATAGGGGCGTTACCTTTTGCCTGAGCGCCTACCGGGTTTTTTTCAACAGTGGTGAACCTGAACTGTGCCTGAAGGAACATACCGGCTGGCGCTGGGCCGCCATAGCGGAAATCGAACAACTGGATTTTGCCGCTTCGGACCGGGGCCTGCTTCCCGGCTTACAGGCGTATCTTACACAAGAGGCCGGTATCCAGGATTGAAAGGCCGGTCCCGGCCTCACCGGCGGGGATATACTTGTCCGACCCTGAAGGCTGTACATAGATTTGCCCCCTGCTTCCGGTAATGTACCGGTAGGCTACATCCAGCGAAAGCGAGAGCCGTTGATTGGGAATAAAGGCAAGCCTGCCCCTCGGCTCAAGAAACAGCCCCCAGCGCGTATAATCCCTGAATTGATCCCTTGTGAGCAGGTGTTGGTCCAGATCCGTGCACCAGATGAGGGGGCTTATCTGAAAAAACAATTCGGCGGAAAAATAGCTAAGAAAACGGGCGTTGAGGGAAAGGCCCGGCGCGACGATGAGCCAGTCCTGGGTATAGTTGATTACTTTCCCGGAGCCGAATGACCCTTTCTGGGCTTCACCGATGGGGCTGAAGTGCCCGGCCGAGGTTTCCGCGGCGTACTGGAAGGAACCGCCCCAGCCGGTAAAGGAAAAGTGCATATACGATACATTGGCGGACAGGCTGAGGAGGAAGAGGGATTTTATCGGGAATGAGACGCCCAGGGTCCCTTCAAGCCAGAAAGCCGCCCTGCTTTCATTGTCGTGGACCGAATAATTGGTCAGGGCGGAATTTTCAACCGACTGCCAGTCCCGGTCTTCCATCTTGCCGGTTTTCGCGGGGATCCCCGCTTTGAAAGAGAGCGCCGAATACAAGCTCCATTTTTCCATCGGATCAATGGGGGAAAAATCCAGGAGGGCGCCGCAATAGAACAGGGGTTTCATATCCCAGAGGAGCTGGCTTAGGAATTCGCCTTTTGTACTGCCGGTGGGGTATACTATTTCTTCGGCGCTGCCGTAGACCATGCCAAACAGGGAGCTTATCCCCAGGGAATACCGTCTGTCCCGGGCGGGAGCCGGAACGGAATCTTCGGTCTCCGGAAGAGCTTCCGTACTTTGACCGAATGCCCTCACACCGGCGGAGAGAGAACCTATACTAATGACTAAAACCGCGAAAGCAGTTATAGTTCTCATTACATGAGAATAATGACGATTGGTTCCCGCCGTCAAGTGAACCGGTTCAAAAGTATGGCTCGTTATTCAGGATTAGTGGTGTTTTGTCTGATTTTATATATTGCCCTTGGTTCCTGCGGGAGAAAGAGCGAGGAAGCGCCGGTTATTCCGCCTCCCACCTCTCCCTTGTCACGGACGGCCATCGGTTTTGGGGTTATCAATGTGTCCTACACCCATATCAGCGCCGAGCCGGCGGGCAAGGACGTCTCCTCCGACTATCTGCGGCAGGGCGCCCTGGTCAGGGTCATTGAGCGGAGGTCGGTCAAGGACGGCGCTGTTTTTGAATCCTGGGTCCTGGTTGACGGAAGCCGCCGGGGCTGGCTCAGGGAAGAGCGGCTGGATATTTACGATAATGAAGACCAGGCCCGGACCGCCGCAGAGTCCATGAGCCGGTGAAAACGCTGCTGGTTTTCGCCGTCCCGCCCCTGGTCGGCGCGTTTATCGGTTTTGTTACTAATGTAATCGCCATCAAAATGCTCTTCAGGCCGCTGCGGGCAATCCGCCTGTTTGGCGTACGGCTTCCTTTCACGCCGGGTATTCTGCCCCGGCAGCGGCACAAGCTGGCGGAGAGTATCGGCGCTATGGTTGAACGGGAACTCCTGACGCCGGAATTACTGCGGCGGCGCCTGGCGCAGGATGATGTCCGCGGGCAGGTCTATCAATCTCTTGCGCGGCTTACCGAAACGATACTGGCGCGGCCCTTAGGGGACAGCCTGAGCGGCGCGCCGCCCTTTGACCGGGGCGTTTTGCGTTCGCTGGCGGACACTTTTGTATATTCTCCCTTATGCGGCAGTATGGTAAACGCCCTTGTCATGTCCCTGAGCGGGAATCTGAACCGGAGCCTCTTTGAGATCCTGGACGCGGCCCTGCCGCCGGCGGGTGAGACCACTATTGAACAGCGTATTGAACATTTTGTTGCGGCGGAACTGAGAGACAACGCGGGACTTATCGTGGAGCGGTTTCAGGAAGAGACGGGAAGGCAATACAGCGTCCTCGCGGAAGGCTGTATCCAATTTCTCCGCCGCGCCGATACGCACCGCGAGCTTGAAATCCATGGCCGGATTTTTTTGGCCGGCGCTATTCTGAAGCTCAATGTGTTTCAACGCCTTTTCCTTTCCGCGGCTCAGTATGACCGGACCCTGAGTGAGCGGATGCCTGAAATTATCGATGACCTTATCGATCAGATCGGGATATTGTTGAAGGATGATTCTACCCGCCGGCGGCTCCTCAACTTCCTGGGCGCTTCCATGGACCGGATGCTCAGCGCGGACAAGCCGCTTATGAGCCGCTTAATCGCGGGGCTGCTTATCACCGAGGGAAAGAAACCGCTGGGAGAACTATTGCCGGCGCTGGGTATTAAGGAACTTGCGGCGAAGCTCATTGCGCTGCTCAGGACCCGCCGCGAAGAAGAATCAGGCATTTGGCAGGCCCTGAAAAAATCTCTCCTGGAACAGTGCGGCGGCCTCAGCCTGGGGACCCTTCTTTCCATAAGCGATGAGAAAAAGAAAACTATCGATGAAGCGCTTTGTTCCCGGCTGCTCAATCTCGCCGACGAACAGATCGAAAACGTACTGAGTTCCATCAATGTACGGACCCTGGTTTCGGAGCGGATCGATTCCCTTGAAATGATCCGGGTGGAGCGGATCGTCCTTGACGTGATGGCCAACCAGCTCAAGTGGATTGACATATTCGGCGCGATACTGGGTTTTCTAATTGGACTTTTCCAGGTCCTCTTTAACTGGCTGCTCCGGTAACACGCCGAGCTGTCCGCACGCGCCCATCACGCCCCTGCCTTTGCGGAAGCGGCGGGTAACCTTTAGTCCCATCGTTTCCACCTGATGGGCAAAGGCTTCCACCTCTTGCGCGGAAGGTTCCCGAAGCGGCTGTCCGCCGTCTTTGTCCCTGTCCAGTTTCAAACCTGCAACAGGGTTCCAGGGAATAAGATTTACCACAACGTCAAGTCCCCGGGCAAAGTTTGCCAGCGCCGCGGCGTCCTCTCTACGGGTATTTACGCCCTCGAGCAGAACCGTTTCCAGCGTTACCCGTCCGCCGCCTGAGCGCTGGAAATAGGCGATGGCCTCTTTGATTTTGGGCAGGGGATGGGCTTTGGCGATGGGCATCAGCCGCCGCCTGAGCGCCTCATCCGCCGTAGTCAGGGACAAAGCAAGCCGTATATCGGGCCCTTTGTCGGCAAGGTCGATAATGCCCTCGCTGATGCCGCAGGTGGACAGGGTGATCCTCCGTTTTGAAAAATTCATTCCCTGTTTGTCGGTGATTACCGCTAACGCGGCGCGGAGTTCCGCGAAGTTTAGCAGGGGCTCTCCCATGCCCATAATGACAATATTGGCAATAGCGCGGCCCGCGGCGGCGCCCGCCGCCGTGTCCCTCAGAAACAGAAACTGTTCCACTATTTCGGCGGAACTGAGATTACGGGTAAAACCCAGAGCGCCTGTTTTGCAGAATACGCAGCCGGCGGGGCAGCCGGCCTGGGTAGAAAGACAGGCGGTTCGGCGTCCACCCTCAGCGGCAAGCAGCACCGCCTCAATAGCCGCACCGTCCGAGAGGCCGACGCTCAGTTTTACCGTGCCGTCCTGGTCTTCATAACTGTTCATTACCACGCTTGAACGAAGCTGAAAACGGTCCGCCAATTCTTCCCTTATAGCCAGGGGCAGATTAGTCATCCCGGCAAAGCAAGAGGCGCCGGCGGCAATCCATTTAAAAATTTGAACTGCCCGGAAACGAGGGAAGGGAGCGAGTAAGGCTGTAAGCTCTTCCAGGGGCAGGCCGCAGAGGACAGGGGGGGCCATTATCAGATTTTTTCGAGCATTTCAGCTACCTGCACGCTCCTGATTCCCATCTTTTGGAATTCTTCCAGGGTTTCAACAGCCTGCTTTCTGTCACCCTGTTTCAGATAACAGTCCGCAAGCTCGACGAACAGGCGGAAATTTTTAGTATCCTGCTGTATCAGCCGTTCAAGGGAAGTGGCGGCCTCATCATATTTTTCCTGGGCCTTTGCCACCAGGGCCAGGCCCAGCACCGCGTAGGTGTCAAATTCGATGTTCAGCGCCCGTTCATAGTAGTCCAGGGCATTGTCATATTTTCCCATGCTGCGGTAGGCGTCTCCGGCGCGGGTCAGTATCACTTTATTCCGGGGGTCCTGTTCAAGGATTCGGTTCCAGTGTTCCAGTGAACGCTCCTGGTGGTTCAGGCCCCGGTAGCAGTCGGCCAGGCCGAAAAGGGCATAAAAATTACAGGGTTCTCTCTGTAACGCCTTTTCAAAATAGGGAATGCCTTCATTGAAGGTTTTCAGCTTCCGGTGGCAGTTGCCAATGGAGGTCAGTACCCGGATATCCACATTGGTGGAATTGAGATGCAGCATTTTTTCCCAATAGAACAGGGCGTCCCGATATTCTTTGAAATCATAATGCAGATGCCCGAGGCCGATGATCGCGTAGGGGTTGGTTTCTTCCATTTCCAGTACCCGCAGGTATATGGCCTTAGAATGTTTGAAGTCCCGAACTTTTCGGTAGGCATCGGCGACCCTGGTAAGGACCGTGATGTTTTTATCGTCGTGTAACAGATACTGTTCCCAGATTTCAATGGCCTTGTGATACTGATTGAGAGCCTTGTAACAGTCCGCGAGGCCAAACAGGGCATAGTTGTTCCCCGGATGAAACTCCAGACAACGCCGGTAAAAAGCCACCGCTTCCCGACAGGATCCCCTTTTGCGGATAGCGTCTCCCATGCCGACCAGGGCGTAGTTGTTGTTTTTGTCTACCACTAGAATTTTTGAAAAGCAGTCGATGGCTTCGGTGATTTTATTTTCTTTGAGCAGCTGGTACCCTTTTTTTGAAATCTCGGAAATTTCCGTTGCTTTCTGGCCGTTTTCTTTTTCTTCAATGTCACTCATCGGAAAGTCCCTCTTCTTCATGTATTAAATCTTGCAGCATAGCGGCAAGCCGCATAAGCAATGGTTCATATTTGGCGCGATCCGATGCGAGCCAGTACATCCTCAGGGCCTCTATCGCTCTGTGTTGGGACATGTAATGATCCCCCACTCGCGAGAGTCCATCGGAATACCTCGTGGTCAGAAAAATCCGGCTGGCCCCTTCAATATCCCCTGAGTTAAATAATATGTTGCCCTTGCGATTGAGAGCCGCCTTTTGGGCTCCGTCCACCGGCGGGAGAACTGTTGTTTTTATGAACGCGTCTTTATCTTCAAATCTTTCAAACGCTTTTTTATAATCCATAATACTTTTCAAAAAAGGACCTGTTAGGGTTGTACCCAAGATACTCTTTTATTATCTGATATTTTTTGTAAAAAAACAATAAAAATCGTATCGGAATCTTATAATTTATCTTCTGTAGCTTCAGCCTTGAAGGTTGTGAAGAAATCGACGACCGAGCGACCATATTCACGGGAATCATATTTCGTAAGAAAGGCAATCGGTTCTTTTTGATAATCTTCTCTCGGCCGATGAATCAGTATTTTGCTTTCATTTGCAACAAGAGGGGAAACGGCGATACCGGCCAGCAAGTCCCATTTATACCGGTAAGGAAAGGGGGGATCCAGGAAGATGATATTGAAATTCCGTTTGGCCCGTTTGAGGTAGAGCTCCGCGGTCATAAAACGACAGTTGATCCGTACTGGCGATATGGCGGCGTTGACCAGCAGGGTTTTGCACTTTAGTCTGTCCATCTCTACCGCCTCAATATATGCCGCTCCCCGGGAAGCCGCTTCCAGGGCTACAATACCGGAACCGGTAAACAGATCAAGAAATGAAAGCCCCGACAAGTCCCCCAGACAGGCGAATACCGACTCCCGCATACGGTCCATGCTGGGCCGGATAATCCCCTGGGGCATCTCAACGCGCCTTCCCCGCAGAATGCCGCCGGTTATTCGCATAACTGTGACGGACTGCCGCCGCCCTGCCTTAAACAAGCTGCAATGTAACACAGCGCATAAACGTGTTGCCCGTAAAGACTTATAGGAAAAGTCATTTGCCGGAATAAATAAGACGGGATACTAAAATCCTTTGAGTAGTTCATTCAATTCGGCCGGGCTGACCACCGGTTCCGTCTGGGCATGGTCGGAGAGAACGGCAGCCTCGTTGACGGTCTTCCGACGGGCGGCGGCGGTATTTTTCAATCGAAAGATACGGTCCTGGATTTCCGGAAATTGAGCGGGGGAGAAGGGGCTGGAATCCTCCGTGAACTCGGTCAGGAGCTGGCTGAACTGCCATTCGATATCCGATAAATTATCAAATTTAAGTTCCCGGTCAAGGAGCCTTGTATTTTCATTCAGGTTTTTCATAAGGGATTCCAGCGTGCGGTCAATAAATTCCAGGTCATCCACGGTCTTTTCCAGGAATAAACCGGTATCCGGGTCAAGGCGAAGTAAGTCACGGATCATCCTGATTCTGATATTTATAATGAATAAATTGTCCTCAAAATTGATGTGTCTGGTCATGGTTTTATTATCGGCGTTTAGAACATCTTCAATAGAGTTGTTCAAAAACTTCAGTTTCTGAACAATTTCCATTAAAAAACGCGGTTTTGCAAGGCTTTAGCCTGAAAACCGCGAAGAGAGGGGTATGGCGCTTAAGCAATTCGCCCTTATATTTGGCAAAGAACGGGTTCCAGCCTGAATTGGACTTTACCGCTTACACAAAAATTCTGACACGCCCACATAAAGCGTGAAGGTTAACGATTACGCTTCACGCAAAAACCCGCAAGCGTAGCGGTCCGCGCTCTCTTAATTCGGCAACGCCAAAGCCAGCACTTCCTCAAAGCGTTCCACCGGGTGGAACTCAATGCCCTTCTTCACATAGTCGGGGATATCATCAAGGTCCCGCCCGTTTTGCTTGGGGATGATGATATGCCGGGCCTTGTTCCGCCGGGCGGCAATGGTTTTTTCCTTGAGGCCGCCTATAGGCAGAACCTGGCCGGTGAGAGAAAGCTCGCCGGTCATCACCAGCTTGTCGGTGATGACTTTTTCCCGCATTAGGGAAAGGAGAGCGGTAGCCATAGTTATCCCCGCCGAAGGACCGTCCTTGGGAGTAGCGCCTTCAGGGATGTGGAGGTGGATATGGTTCAGGTCAAACCAGTCTCGTGCTACATTGTAGCGTTCTACCGCGAGTTTACGGGCGACAGTCATGGCAATGGTAGCGCTTTCCTTCATGGTTTCACCCATTTTGCCGGTAAGGGTCAGGCCCTCCTTGCCGGGCAGCGAGGTGGCCTCAATTACCAGGGTGTCTCCGCCCATACTAGTCCAGGCAAGGCCCACAGACATGCCGGGCCGGTCCGCCCGCTTGATATCCCCCTCAGGGAAGATGGGCTTGCCCAGGTGCTTCTCTATGAGCTTTTTGTCGATAGAGAACTGGTATATCGCGGACGCTGCGGGTGAAGGCCGCGCTTCATCAGATGCAGACCCGGCTGGTATCACGCCGGCCTCTTGCTCCTCACTTTCAACGATCTGCTTTGCCAGCTTGCGGTGGATCTTGTCCAGGTTTTTTTCAAAGTTACGCACACCCGCCTCACGGGCGTAACCGTTGGCGATGTGGAGGAGACTATCCTTGGTGTATTTCACACGGTTCTTCTTGAGGCCATTTTTCTCAAGGCTCTTGGGCACCAGATAATGACGGGCGATTTCAAGTTTTTCGGTGTCGATGTAGCCGGGAAGCTGGATGATTTCCATCCGGTCCAAAAGCGGCGACGGGACGGTGTCCAGAGTGTTGGCGGTAACGACAAAGAAGACATGGGAAATGTCAAAAGGGAGATCCAGATAGTGATCTCTGAAAGCGGAATTCTGCTCTGAATCCAATACCTCAAGGAGGGCACTGGCGGGGTCGCCCTGATAACTCACGCCCATTTTATCGATCTCGTCGATCATGAAGACCGGATCCCTGGCTTTGACGATTTTAAGGCCCTGGATGATCTTGCCGGGCATAGCGCCGATGTAAGTACGGCGATGGCCCTTGATCTCCGCCTCGTCCCGCATGCCGCCTACAGAGAAACGGAAGAACTGTTTACCCAAGGCGTGGGCAATAGATTTGCCCACTGATGTTTTCCCCACGCCGGGGGGGCCTACCAGGCAGACAATTGAGCCGTTGGTATCTTTCCGAAGTTTACGCACCGCCAGATATTCCATAATCCGGCTCTTCACATCTTTCAAGCCGTAATGCTCAGATTCCAGAATGGCCTGGGCGTTTTTCAAATTAAAGGTCTCAGGCTCAGGCTCGTTCCACGGGAGGCTGGCGATCATGTCAAGGTAATTACGGGTAACAATGAATTCCGCGGAGTTTGGCTCCATCAGGTTGAACTTCTCAAGCTCCTGCTCGACAATCTCCTTGATCTCACCCTCGAATTTGAAGGAATCCATTTTCTCTTTGAAACGCTGGTAATCGGAACTCTTGGCGTCGGCGGTCATACCAAGCTCACCCTTAATTGCCTTGAGCTCTTCCTTCAAAAAATAATCCCGCTGGGATTTTTCGATTTTCTCGTTGATCTCCTTCTGTATCTTCTTTTGGATCCGTAGCAGTTCCTGCTCTTTTTTGATGAACACCAATACCTGCTCCATACGCTTACGCACATTGAGGATTTCCAGGATCTTCTGCTGCTCTGACTTGTCGATGTTGAGGATGCTGGCGATAAAGTCGGCAATTTTACCGGGGTGATCGATGTTGATCATATTGAGCCGCATCTCCTCGGAAAAGAGAGGGTTGTTCTCGGAGATCTGTTTCATCTCGGAAATGAGCGCCCTGGTCAGGGCCTTTACCTCACTGGTGTCATCCTCCTCTTCCTCAAGGTATTCTACGGCGGCCACAATGGGGTTGGCGGGATGCAGGGTTTTCTTGACTTTGAAACGTTTGAGCGTGGAGATAAAAATATTCACCCCGCCGTCGGGCAGATTGATCTTTTTGACGATCTTGGCCACAGTCCCCACTTTGTACAGGTCATCGATGGCCGGGGTCTCTGTCTCGTTCAAGAGCATTACCAGTCCCACCAGCGCGTCTCCGGCAACGGCGTCATCGATCACCTTCACATCGGTGGGGTTTCCTATCATGATGGGGGTGAAAATCCCCGGGAAAATGGGCCGGCCCATCAGGGCTACAAGGGGTAGTTTATTGGGTAAAACCTGATCTATGGGCACCATGCTTTTGTCTGACATTGAGTACCGCCTTTGGTTTTTATGATAGAGGAAGCGTACCTCGCTAAAGCGTCATGCTTTAATACCACACCTTAGCATTCCGCTTCAGCACCAAGCTACTTCAAACCATAGCTGGCAGTTTGTTGCGCTTCGCGCGTAAAACCCCCAAGTGCAACAGGATCCTGGAGCGCTTCCCTCTTAAAT
Organism: Treponema sp.; assembly: GCA_031266095.1. Next base: position 48,090 of record JAISBR010000050.1, read on the forward strand.
ATCGCAAAAAAACCGGAAAAAGGCAAGAAAAAAATGAGATGAGCCAGGGAATGGATTTCCTTCTGTCCGGCAGATTTTCCGCTGGAGGTACATTGACTATTTCTTTATTTCTTATCATCTTATTTCTATGTACCCTTGTTCTCCATCTATCAATCTTGCCATACCCGGCGAGTACCGCAAAACCGCGGAAAACTTATTTCCTCTAGGCGGATTTCCGCCGGGGCAGGGGCCTGACTTGCAGGCCGCCGCGGAATTTGCCAACGCCCTTGGGATTGGCGCCGATTATCAGCGGCTTTTGACCCTCAAGAAAAGCGATAAGGAAATGCGGGCCTTTTTGTGCCATTTTCAAAATAATCTGGATCTGCTGATACAAAAAACCTGGGTTGAAAAGGTGGACGAGACCCGTAAGGAGCAGTTACAAGATGAGATACCGGGCTTTATGGCCGGTATAGAGCAGGGCAACTTACGACAGGCATTAGAGGAATTTGGTGCGATTTTGGAAGAACTGGCCTATCTTCTTTTCGGCGCCCAAAGCGCCAAGGATGATTTTACCGAATATACCTTCCGCATAGATACCCAAATGGGCTTGTTCTGGTGGTACGGCGGTCGGCTCAGCTCCCTGAAAGGATTGAGTGATACAGCCGTCCGGAACGCCGAAGCTCTGTGGGCGGTCTTGCTTATCGGGATCTGTTATCTTACCAATTTTTAGCCTCAGCTAGGCTAGCGAAGTCCCCTCTGCTGGCGCAGAGGGTGTCCCTATTCCGTACCGGAATAGGGAGCCTTTTCGAGGCTGGCGAAGCCCTCCTCAGCTAGGCTAGCGAAGTACCCCTCAGCTAGGCTAGCGAAGCCACCCTCAGCTAAGCTAGCGAAGCCTCTATCAGCTAGGCTGGCGAAGTACCCCTCAGCTAGGTTAGCGAAGCCCCCCTCAACTAGGCTAGCGAAGT
>JAISBR010000078.1 GCA_031266095.1 Treponema sp.
ACAGGTTACGAGAACACCTCCCGGAGCGAGGAGCTTGACCGCCCTCAGGTTAATCTCCTTGTAGCCCCGGATCGCCTGTTCCTGTATAGGCCGGGTTTTAGCGAAGGCCGGCGGGTCCAATATGATAAGATCGTACTTTTTTTTGGCTTGTTCCGCGGTCCGGAGAAAATCGAAGCAATCCGCCTTCACCGTATCAACCAGATCCGGAATACCGTTAAGGGCGGCGTTCTTCTTTGTCATTTCGAGAGCCGCCGCGGAAACATCTACCGCCGTTACCCGGACATCCAGGCCCCGGTCCAGGGCGGATCTGGCGGCATGTATGCCGAAGCCCCCGGTATAGGCGCAAACATCCAGCGTCCGGCATACCGGGGAAAGACCGTCCGGATGTCCCGGAGCCTTGTATCCCGCGTGCGCCGCATACCCCGCCGCGGCAAGGCGGTTTTCCCGCTGGTCCAGGAAATGCCCGGTCTTCTGCCCCTCCTCTGGATGGACCGCAAGGGGAAGGCCGTTCTCAAATATCAGGATACCCCCGGCAGGGCAATCCCCCCGGATAAGCCCCTCTTTAAGGGGAAGCCCTTCAAGCTCCCGGACCCTGGCTGTGGACTTTTCGACGATCCCCGCGAGGGAAACAGGGCCAAAGGACAGGGGGGCGCTCAAAAGTTCCTCCAGGGCCGCGAGGATTTCTTCCCGGCGCGTATCCATGCCGTAGATGAGGAACTGTACCGCAAGCCACGAAGCGGGAGGCCCCAGAACGGAGCGGACCGCGTTGAATGTGAGGGGCCGTTCGCTTATCCGGGCCTCGGCGTCCGCCAAGGGCCAGCCTACAAAGCGGTCAACAATGAGCCCGGGGAGGAAGTCCGCCTCGGCAAAAACCATCCGGGCGGAGTCCCTGGACAGGTCGTACCGGGTCCGGCGCGCAAAGGCTTCCCGGAACCGGCGCTTAAAAAAACCCTTGTCCAGCCCTTCCTTGGAAGGGCTGTAGATCCGGGCGATAATCTTTGACCGGGGGTTCACCAGAGCGCGGCCCAGGTATGTTTTTCCGGCGCTCTCTACGTCCGCCGTCTCCCCCGGCTCAAGTTCCGCCGGGCCGCCGCCGGCTCCATTGAGTATCCGCCCTACCTCGTTATCGTACACCCAGGGATGCCCCCGGATTATGCGCTTCTCTTCCCCGTTTTTCAGTATAATCCGTTTCATCAAATCTTCCTTAACATGAATTCGATAGAATATCAGGGATCCCGCTCCAAGCCTGACCCGGCGCCCGATCCAATGCTGATCGGGCTCCCGATCCAATGCTGATCGGGGTCCCGACCCAAGCCTGGTCGGGGTCCCGACCCAAGCCTGGTCGGGGTCCCGACCCAAGCCTGGTCGGGGTCCCGATCCAAGCCTGATCGGGGTCCGGAATAAACACATAGGAATTTTCACCGGCGCTTATCCCGTGTCCTCGGCGGGAGGGCCTCGGCGGACCACGAACTCCTGTTTAAGCGCCCAAAGGTTTTCTACTTCCCGGCCTGCCTGGGCGAGGAGGTACTCCTGGACCCGGAAGGGACTCTCCCCGGCAGGGGGGGCCCGGCGGGTCCAGCGGCCTTCGCTGTTCAGGAGCCAGGACTGGCAGTTGTCCCGGAAATAGGCTTCCATGATGGTCCTGAGCTGTTCCTGTATGTCCTCCTGAAACACGGGAAACATGAGTTCTATCCTCCGTTCCAGGTTTCTGGGCATCCAGTCCGCGCTGGAAAGGTAGAATTCCTCGGCCCCGGCATTGGCAAAATAGAAGACGCGGGAATGTTCCAGATAACGATCTATCACGCTTACCACCCGGATGTTTTCCGAAAGACCCGGGAGGCCGGGAACGAGCATACAAATCCCCCGGATATTGAGCCGGATATTCACCCCGGCTTGGGAAGCCCGGTACAGAGCCTGTATGACATCCGGGTCCGCCAGGGAATTCATTTTCACCATGATACGGCCCGGATTTTCCCGGCTTGAACGTTTGGCCTCCCGGTCTATAAGCTCTATGAGCCGGTCTTTGAGGGCTATGGGGGCGATGACCAGGTTCCGCATGGAAGAGATTACCGAGTAGCCGGTGAGCATATTAAAGAGGATGCCCGCGTCAAAGGCTATATCCTCCCGGGCGGTAAAAAGACATATATCCTCGTAAAGTTTTGCGGTCCTGGCATTGTAATTCCCTGTAGAAAGGTGGACGTAGCGCTTGACCCGGTCCTGTTCCCGGCGGATCACCACGCTGATCTTGCCGTGAACCTTGAGGCGGGCGAGACCGTACACCACGATCACTCCGGCCCGTTCCAGACGGTTGGCCCAGGAGATGTTCAGTTCTTCGTCAAACCGGGCTTTGAGCTCCACCAGGGCGGTTACATGCTTACCATTCAGGGCCGCCTCCTCCAGAGCCCGGATTATGGGCGAATCCCCGCCGGTCCGGTACAGGGCTGTCTTAATCGAAATAACCTGGGGGTCCGCCGCGGCGTCCCGGAAGAAACGCACCACCGAATCAAATGACTGATAGGGCAGGTGGAGCATCACATCCCCCCGGCTGATCCTGTCCCATATAGATTCATCCCCTGAAAAACCCGGAGCCGGATATATGGGCCGGTTTTTCTGTTTAAGCTGTTCAAACCCCCGGATCGACGCGAGATCCGCCAGGGTGCTAAGGTCCAGGGGGCCGTCAAGCTCATAGATGTCCTGGTCCTCCAACTCCAGCCGCCGGGCTAATTCATCTTTGAGAAACCGGCTGTTGGCGGAACAAACCATACATACCGGCCGGGAATTATCCCTGCGGACAAGTACCTCTTCCATGGCCTCTATGAAGTCTTCGTCCCTTTGTTCGTCCACCGAAAAATCGGCGTCCCGGTCGATTTTAAAGAGCATGTTTTCCCGGACCGTATATCCCGGAAAAAAGTAAGCCCCCCAGGTGAGGACCACATCGTCCAAAAGCGCCCAGGGCTCCTGTACAGCCCCCGGTTTGCCGGCGGAGGCCGTTTCCTGCCCGCCGTCTTTTGGGGGCAGCCAAATGATCCGCCCCAGCGCCGGGGGAATCTGGATGATCGCAATGAGAGGGGAGGCTGGTTCCGGCTTGGCCGCGCCGGACGCTCTGTCTTCTGCGGGAATAGTATCCGCGGTTGGCTCCAGAAAAAAGGCGGCGTGCAGGAAAAGGCTTTTTATGGCGGGCGCTTCTTCTCCAAGTCTGAGGGGCGTCAGCACCGGGTAAATCTCTCTCATAAAAAAGGATTCGAGATGATCCATCTGGCTCAGGATATAGGAATCCGGCCGGACCAGTTCCAAACCGCCCCGTGCCAGGGCCGGGAAGATTTCGCCGCGCAGACATTCGTACTGAAGGCGCATGATGTCCCGGGCTTTTTCCGATACCAGCTTGAGCTGGGCTTCCGGGCTCAGTCCCGCGGGGTCCTTTTCCGGCCCCGTACCTGCCCGGAACGCGCGTTTCATGGCCGCCACCCGGACCATAAAAAACTCATCAAAATTGGAAGCGACAATAGCCAAAAAACGGAACCGGTCCAGGGGCGGGAGATCCGTCTTGAGCCCTTCCTCTAAAACCCGCCGGTTAAACTCAATCCATGAGAGATCCCTGTTAAAAAAAATCGCTTTCTGTTCCATATCTAATTTCCATTTTACGCGAGAATCACCTTTAACCCGAATACATCCTGAAACAAATCGGCCTTTTCTTCCAACCCTATACGTTCAGGACTTAGATCGTAACTGTTCCCGGTATGGAGGACCACCGCCTCCGATTTCCGCTCCACTTCTATATCTTTGAGTATCTGGGTGTGGCCCCTGTCCAGGGCATCCGCCACTCTAAGCAAAGAAGCCATTTTGAGTACCAGAATACGCTCCTCCCGCTGAAGGGCGATGTAATGGATGTCTGTGGAAGAAGGAGGCTCGCCCCGGTGATAGCGGACCACGTTGGCGATAATGTCCAATTCTTCCCGGTGGAGGCCGAAAATCTCCGAATTGGCAATGATGTATTGACCGTGTATGTGGTGCCCGGACCCCCGGATAAACATACCTATATCATGCAGGATAGCCGCCGCTTCCAGCATCATCTTTTCCCGGCGGTTCATGCCGTGTTCCCGGCTCAGGGCGTCAAAAAGGATGAGGCAGAGATGGGCCACGTGGCGGCCGTGAAGTTCATCGTAATGGTACTTCCGGCCCAGATTTATCGCCGACGCAATGATCTGTGAAAAGAATTCCTCCTGGAGTTCCCCGTCTACCCCAACCGTTAAATCTATGAGCAGTCCTTCCCGGATGGAAATATAGGGGACAACTACCTTATCGGCAGCGGTCCGTTCCAGAAACAGCTTGTATACCAGGTTTCCCGGAACAAAACCTTCTGAATCCGCATAGGGGATGTGCAGCTTTTCAACGCACGCTTCGGGGCTGTAGTCCCGTATCTTTTCCACAAATTGAATATAGGCGTCCCGGTCTATAATGCGGCAATGTTCGTTGAGCTTCTCGCCGATACGGGTGGCCAGATACCGGGCATCGGCGCCGGCCGTTACAAAGGTCCTGACCCGGGCCAATTCCATTTCCGCGTTGAGGAATTCCGTGGTGTTTCGTACGTTGTCGTTCAGATACCGGTTTTGAGACCACGCCGAGCCCAGCGCCCTCCGGGTCTGGCGGCCTATAAGGATAGTCCCCAGGCGCAGGCTGTGGGCCGCCGCCATCTTACCCCGCCGGAGGAGCATGATCTCCGTGGAACCGCCTCCAATCTCAATAATCATGGAATTAGCCCGCCAAAACCGGGGGAAATCATCTTGCAGGGCAAAGCGGACCGCCAGGTACATCAGGCGGTTTTCCTCTATCCCCTCGACAATGGTAAGGAGAAACCCCGTTTCCTGGTGGACCCGGTCTACAAAAATATCCCGGTTCTTCGCCGCTCTAAGGGCGCTGGTAGCGATTACATGGACATCCTCATCCGCTATACCCCAGCTTTTCAAAAGCTCCCGGAAACTTTGCAGTACCAGGAGACACTCCAGCATGGATTCCCGGGATACCTGCCCGGAAGTAAACACATCCCTCCCCAGGGTAACGGGCTTTCCCGCCTGATCCAGCATCCGCCAGGTTCCTTGAGACACGATTTCGGCTATCACGAGCCGGAT
>JAISBR010000097.1 GCA_031266095.1 Treponema sp.
CCGCATGTCCTTGATGATCCTCTGTATGAAGGCCCGGTTGAAGTCTACGCGAACAAATATATCGTGCTTGGCTTTGACACTGCGGGCAGTCTGCTTGAGATCATGTATAACGAAATGGAAGACGGTGGGCTAAACGTGTTTCACGCTATGCCCTGCCGGAGCATATTTGAATCCCTGCTGCCGGACAGGTAGCGGAAAGAGGAATCTATGGAAGAAATGACCGATGAAGAAGCCGAGTATTGGGATGAGTTTTTTACCAGGAATCCGCCCAAAGTAGACCCCGCCAAAAAAGGTGGCTATTTTACCCGCCAGCGGGAACTACTCAACGTGCTGGACAAGACCGTTGCCGATTATATCCTGACCAGAGCCGAGGCTTCCCGCCAAACCCCTGCCCAAATCATCGGCGAAATGGTGAGGAAAGAGATAGCCGTAAGCGTGGAAACATAGCCGCCCGGCGTTGCCGGCGGTTTTTGGTAATGGTACGTTATTACGAAGGTTTGTGTGAAAAGGCGGTGTTTTGCGGCGGTGTGCGCGGTGTTGGCGGCGGTGGCCCTGGGGGCACAGGAGAGGGCGGGTCTGTTAAGCGCCGGTGATTTGGAGAGGTATAGTAAGCCTTTTCTTAATAACAATGGCAGTTCTATGTCCAGTAAATATCTTCGAGCAGCAGCTAGAGGGGAAGATGTTGTTAAAATCGTTGCGTTCAGTGGAACTATCAGGGCCGGTTCACACTAATAAAATATGATATACTCAAGCTGTGAAATTAACACGGGAACAACGAGAAAAGATTCTCCGTCTGTTCCCGAAGCAACGGGGAAATGTAAAAGTTGATAACAGCCGGTTCCTTGACGCCCTCATCTATATCTGCGAAAACGGCTGTAAATGGCGGGCCCTCCCTGAAACCTTCGGCCCCTGGCATACCATCTATGTCAGATATAGTCCCATCGGCTATGTTTACGTTTTCTTTTTCAGCCATTCCGGTTTCTCCATGGTGAGGTCCAGGCCTTCCGGCAGCCATGGCAATGAACCGGCAGAGTGATTAAACTAAACAGATAGGCTGAAGAAAGGTGAAAAAGTAGAGGATCAAGGAGGATAGTATGGCGAAAAAGGCGATAGTTCTGCTGGCCGGCGGGTTCGAGGAAGTAGAGGCGATTACACCGGTAGATTATCTCCGCAGGGCGGGGGTGAAGGTTACCACCGCCGCGGTTGGAGGAAACCTGACCGTCAAAGGCGCCCGGGATGTACCGGTAAACGCTGATACCACCCTGGGGGAACTGGCGAAACAGGGGAATGCCGGCGCCGCTTCATGGGACGCGGTGATCCTCCCCGGCGGCATGCCCGGCGCGTCAAACCTGGCCGCTTCCAAAGAGACCGCCGCGCTGCTCAAGGAAATGGCGGCCGCCGGTAAATGGATATGCGCTATCTGCGCTTCCCCGGCGGTGGTGCTGGCCCCGCTGGGCCTCTTGTCAGGCAAAAAGTTTACCTGTTATCCCGGCATGGAAGAAACGGTACAGGACGGCAAATGGTCGGGGAATAAGGTGGTAATAGACGGTACGCTTATCACCAGCCGGGGGGCCGGAACCGCCGGCGTTTTCGCGGCAGCTATAATCAGCGGTCTGCTCGGTGAAGCGGAAGGAGAGAAACTAGCCCGGTCGGTATTATTATAGCTTCAGCATTTTCATTGCCGATCCTGGTGGCGGGAACATGGCTTGAGCTGTTTGCTGAAAGCCTTGAGTTTATCCGCCTCTATCCTGGTTCCCGGCGCCTCCAGTATTTCACGGGCAACCTTGTTCCCCATCGAGGCGCACTCGGAAAGTGATTTGCCGCGAATCCAGGCGGAAAGAAACGCGGCAGAGAACGCGTCCCCGGCGCCCATAGTGTTTCGGGAACTGACCGCGAAAGTTTCTTCCCGGTATATAGTACCGCCGGCTACCACCACCGCGCCCCGGCTCCCGAGTTTGACAACGAAAATCGGAAAAATCTCCCCATCGGTGATGAGTTTCAGTATAGGGCAGATATCCCGCAGTATCATTCCTTCTTTTTCCTGTTCATTTCGAATGTCCGCAGCTTGACTGGTTTTTCTAATCGTGTTGTAGAATACAATACTTTCATCGGCGTTCATAAAAATGATCAGCGGATAGTTCCGGCTGTAATGCAGTATCTCTTCGGTTTTTTCGCGGATTTGAAAGACCGACGCCGCATCCAGCGCAACGGGTATTCCGTGCCTGTTCGCCAATTGCAGAATCCTTTGTACCAGGGAGCGGCGCTCAAGCATGTACCCGTCGAACACCACCATGTCGGTGTTGTCAAGCAGATCCTCCCGCACATCGGCGTCGGTAAGTTCCAGCGCCGCGCCGGGGGAGGCCGCGATACGGGTTTCCTCAGTGTCTGAGAGTACCAGACAAACGCCGGTTTTTTCTGTTCCCCTGGTGAGGAAGGGGAGGACCCCGGCATCCATGATGTCCTTTTCAAAAACAGCGGCTAACTCATCCTGTCCCGTACAGCCTGTAAAAGCCGCGCTCATATTGAGCAGCGCGGTGATTTTCGCCACATTGGCCGCGCCGCCGCCGGAACAAAAAACCGGCGCGCCGCCGCCCGAAAGACTCTCCCCGATAATCAAGTCCGCCTGTTCCCGGGGTATGTGCTGTATTGGTTCCCGTATCCCCTGGCGGTCCATATAACCGGCGTCAACATTAATAAACACATCCACAATCGCGTTACCGATGCAGAGCAGATCTGTTTCTGCCATTACTGTTCGCTTTAAAAGACCTTACTTGGGAGTAACAACAATACTCTCCAACGCAGGATTCTTAGCCAGTTCGTTTTTCAGTCCATCGGCACGGCCTTTATTAACATAATCCTTGTTCTGGAAAGAATAGCTGAACCTGGTATGTACATCGTAAGTCCCCTGCATCAGGGCATACGCATCCTCGGTCATCACAAGCTCTTCGTCGGTGGGGATGATGTAAACCGGTATACTGGATTCAGGCTTACTGATGATGGTTTCCGCATTCCTGGTATGGGACATCTCGTTCTTTGCCGGATCATAGACAATGCCGATACCCTCAAGCCCGTCCAGGATTTTGTTCCTGATGAACCAGGCAAACTCACCGACGCCTGCGGTAAAAACCAGGGCGTCAACCCTGCCCAGGGTGGCCTGATAGCCGCCGATATACTTCTTAACCCGCTGGGCTTCAATACGCTGGGCCAGGAGGGCCTCCTGGTCCCCCTGTAATGCCGCCGTCTGAATATCCCGGCGGTCGGTGTACTGACCGGTAAGGCCAAGCAGTCCCGCTTTTTTATTCAAGGCGCTTTCTATTTCCGCCGCGCTCATACCGGTTTTACGCATAATATAGAAGGGCAAGGCGGGGTCCACGTCTCCTGAACGGGTACCCATCACGAGGCCTTCAAGGGGCGTGATACCCATGGAAGTGTCAAAAGAACAACCATCCTTCACGGCGTTTACCGATGCGCCGTTTCCCAAATGGCAGATAATCACATTGGTCTTGAACGGGTCCTTACCCAGCAGTACCGCCGCCCGTTTGGCGGTGTACAGGAAACTTGTCCCATGGAAACCGTACCGCCGCGCCTGATACTTTTCGTACCACTCGCGGGGTATCGCGTAGCGAAAGGACTCAGGCGGCATGGTCTGGTGCCAGGCCGTATCCATAACGGCGCAGTGTGGTACATTGGGCAGTACCTTCCGGGCGGCCTCAATCCCCATAATATTGGCCGGATTGTGCAGAGGGCTCATATCTTTCATCTCATTGAAGGCCGCCATCGCGGCGTCATCCACAATTACCGATTTAGTGAACTTGTCCCCGCCATGTACTACACGGTGGCCTACCGTCTTGATCACCGACATATCGCTGATGACACCCTGTTCCTTGCTGGTAAGGAGGTCGATAATCCACTGTACCGCGTCGGTATGGCTGGGACAATCCTGCCGGGCCGAATATTCTTCTTTACCCTTCACCTTATGCGTAATAAAGGAACCCGGTATGGTCACCTTTTCCACAATGCCCACCGCCAGAATGTCTTTCGCGTCCCAGTCATAAACCTGGTATTTCGCCGATGAGGAACCGCAATTTAATGTTAAAATTACCATTTTTCCGCCTTCTTTGAGTTTTCTTGATTCTAGTATAGCTCATCATATGAGGAAGGAGCAAGAAGACCGTGTATCTCCCGTACCGTATCCCGCTGTACGCTCCCCGCTATGATCTTATGCAGCCCGAAGCGGAACTCCGGCGGCAGCGACAAGACGAGCCTATAAGCCCCGGAAAAAGCCGCCTCGTCTTCGATCTGGTTAAAAAAAAGCAGTTTTTTTCCCCGGGCGGCGGTGAAAAGGCTCCGGACGGTCGAATGTTCAGCGTTTTTTGTGTTACCGCTGATCAACGCCGCGAAGTGATCCAGGCCCAGAGCTTCCCCCTCATCCGCGCCCGTGAGAGTACGGAACAGCGGCAACCGGTGCGCAATTTCCCTGTTGACCGGTTTTCCCAGCGGCCAGAGGGGAAGCATCCCGACAGTAAAAGTGGTGAAGGGAGGTACAACCGGTTCATGATCGGCCCAGCCTTTGAGGGGCAGTCCTCTTGAACCGTCGCCCTCAATAAAGACCAGATCATAAGCGCCGGCTGTCTGTTGAAGCTCAGCCGGCGGCAGGGCCTCCAGCTTACCGGTTTTTTTATTGAGCATCCCGGCCAGGGTTATACCCATGGCGGGGACAGGCGGCGCGCCGTCATAATAACAATGAAGAGCATGTTCAGGCCGCAGGGGGGGGAACATCTTGGTAGAGGGACTTACCAGTATTTTTAACAGGCCGCGGCTTTGTGAAAAATGGCGCGCCAAAAACCAGATGAGGGAAGTCTTTCCGCCTGAACCGACGAGGGTGATTACAACAGGTCCCGCGGCGGCAGGACCGCTTCCGTTGAAGATCAGCCGCTCAAACCAACGGCTCAAGGCTTCCACGGCACAAAGACCCTTTTGGTCTCATCGGCCTGGTACACTCCGGTGATGGTTTTACCCAGCACGGCACTGATTCTTTCCAGATCAGCGGGACCGACTCTGAGCGCCATTCCACAGGCGGGTCCAAGCGTCACCGGCATGGGCATCACCCGAACGTCAATACCGGAATCGAGGAGAAGCCGTTCCCCCATAATCGCCTCATGCGTATTATGGAACGTAATGATCAGTTCCGCTTGTTCCGCTTTACCCATTGCTTGCCGGTTCCCGCGAAATCCCTTATATATTGACGAGCTTCGCGGCCTCATCCATAGTCGAGACAATGGCATACATATTGGTCACCGTCCCAACAAGGAGTTTTTCCTTTACTTGATAGAAATCAAGACAGGTGCCGCAGCTTAAGATAGCGGTTCCCTTTGATTCCAGTGTTTTGAGGTCCGCGATAACATTGGAACCTTCGGTACTGAGCTTCACCCCTGAGTTGAAAAAAAGCACGGTTTCGGGGGATGTATCCAGTTCGGTAAGGGAATAGATGAAGGCCTTGATAAGAATAGCGCCTAATTCATCATTCCCGCTCCCCATCGTGTTCCGCCCGACGGCTACCACCAGCCCGCCGGTCACCCCGGTTCCCGCCGCCGCTGTGCCGGAACCGCCCTTTGCCGGCGCGGCGGTAATGATCACCAGGATGTTTCCGTCGTCCTGCGTTTCACAGGAACAGGGAAAGCCCATTCCCGCCGCCATTTTTTCGAGGTTCTGCCGGCTGATATCATTATCCACCAGCACTTTCACCCGCTCATCAGCCGCCGCTTTCCGCAGAGCCTTTTTTGCCTCGATCACCGGAATCGGGCACGGTTTACCGAGAACATTGATTATATCCATAACTCCTCCTTCTATAATACCAGCACCGGGACATCTTCCCGCTCGACAATCTCACCGATAATCGCCGCGGCGGGATCGTCCCGCTTTATTGCATCACAGAGTTCCCCGGCGGCCCCGGGCGCCGCGGCAATGAGAAGCCCTCCCGAAGTCTGGGGATCAAAAATAATCTCCTGCATTGCCGCCGGAACACCGGCCATATCTATCTTCCCCGCCATAAAGTTACGGTTACGCTGACCCGCGGCGGTGGCGAAATAGTTTTCCGCGCATTGCAAAGCGCCCGGCAGCAGGGGAAGGGAGGCGCTGTCGATTACCAGGGTGTGAGAGCGGCCTGCCATCTCCGCCGCGTGAACCGCGAGTCCGAAACCGGTAACATCGGTACACGCGTGCGCCGGCAGGCCGCCTGTAATCTTCCCGGCGGCCTGCCGGTTGAGCCTTTCCATAGAAGCGGTCGCGGCGTTTACCATATCCGGCTCAGCCTGGGCCGCCCGCAGCGCCGCCATAATAAGACCGACCCCCAGGGCTTTGGTAAGGATCAGCGCGTCCCCGGTTTCACCGCCGCTGTTACGCAGCACATGACGGGGATCAATGACGCCGGTTACCGCGAGGCCGTACTTCGGCTCATGATCAAAGATCGAGTGGCCGCCGGCTATCACTGCGTCGGCTTCCAGAACCTTGGCGCCGCCGCCTGAGAGAATAGCTTTGAGTATCGCCCGATCAAACCGTTCAGGGAAACAAATGAGGTTCAGCGCGAAAAGGGGCCTCGCACCCATGGCGTAAATGTCGCTTAACGCGTTGGCCGCGGCGATCTTCCCGAAGAGCAGGGGATCATCCACCATAGGCGAGAAAAAATCCACCGTGGAAACAAGCGCCCGGTTCTCATCAATCCGGTACACCGCCGCGTCGTCGCTGCCCTCAAAGCCCACGAGGAGACTGGGATCGGTTTTTACCCGCAGGCCGCCCAGCATATCCGCCAGTTCGCCGGGACCGATTTTAGCCCCGCAGCCACCCGATGTACAGGTAGACAACAGACTTAATTCTGAGCGTTTGCCGGCGCGGCCGCTTTGTTCCATGGATACAGTATATCCCCTTCTATTATCACGGACAAGTTTAGGCTATGATACCCCATGCGGAACAATATGCCCGCCGACAGGATCTTCGCCATCCTTATGGCCGCAGGTTTTTCAAAACGTTTCGGTGATGAGAACAAACTCCTGGCTCCCTTCCGTAACAAACCGCTGGCGCGGCACACCCTGGATCTGGCCTGCGGCTTTGGCTGTTTCAGCGGCGTTTTTTTTATCGCCGCCGATGAAAGAGTCGCCGCGCTGGCCTGCGGCCTTCCGGTTACGCTGATACGCAACGCCGCCCCCCAAAAGGGTCAGCGGGAAAGCGTCCGCCTCGGTGTGGAAGCCGCCGGCGCCGTACCGTCCGGCAAACCGGTTTACTATCTCTTTTTTTCCTGTGATCAGCCTTTGCTCGATTCCGGCACGGTGCGGCGTATTCTAAAGGCCCGCCGGCCCGGACGCATTGTCGAACCCCGCTTCCAGGACAAGCCGGGTAATCCCTGCCTTTTTGCAGACGCGTTCCGGGACGAACTGGCGGCGCTGAAGCCCGGCGAAAACCCCAGAGCCATCAAGGCCCGGCACCCCGGCGCTGTAATCGCGGTAACAGTCAGTAACCCATTCGCGCTTATTGATATTGACGAACCCGCGGGCTTACGTGCATTGGAGGCTTCGCCAGACTGGAATCCCCGGTTCTAAGCTGGGTATCGGCGTTTACTTTCATGTTCCGGGAAACTGCCGCGTTTTGGAAGAAGTTTTAACCGCGAAGATGCTATGATTTGAATTATCGGGAGTAAGTGGTACTCTGGTCTGACGGGGCCAGAGAGCCGGTGGCAGGTTGGTTTGCGACGTGAGGAAATCCGGAGGTGCTTCGGGTA
>JAISBR010000006.1 GCA_031266095.1 Treponema sp.
TCCCCGGGGGTCGAAACTCGCCATTGTTTACGTTACCGCGCGGGACGCGGAGGTATCAGAATACATCACCGGGGAGCTTGAGTTCATCATGGTGGGCAAGGGCTTTACGCTGATCGATCGCAGCCAGTTGGACAGAATTCGTAGGGAACAGGAGTACCAGATGTCCGGCGAAGTTGACGACACCCAGGCGGTTTCCATCGGTAAAATCGCGGGGGCGAATGTGATCCTTACCGGCGCGGTTACCGGTTCGGGCGAGCTGCGGCGTTTGCGCCTGCGGGCGCTCAGTACGGAAAGCGGGCAGGTACTGGCCGTTGCTTCTGAAAAGTATTGAACGGAGTTGTGTTGTAAACTGCCAACATGGTTGGCATAAAATTAAGGAGAAATAAAGTGAAGAAGTTTTTTGTTTTAACGATGACAGCCGTCATGGCGCTGTCGATTGCGGGATGCGCGAGCGCGCCGAAAGCCGCGGAGCCGTCAAACGCGGCGTCCGGCGGGAGCGGCGGGGGCCTGGGCGGCGTCCCGTCCTTCGTGAACGAGGCGTACCTGAGCGCGTCGGAAGACGTTCTTATCGGCGTTGGCACCTACAGGATCGGTAACGATATGTCCAAAATGGGAACCGGCAAGACCTTTGCGGAAACAAGGGCGCGGGCGGACCTTTCCCGCCAACTCTCGACCATCGTCAAAGACATGGTGACCGACTATACCGCCACCAGCGAGATTGACCCCGGCGCCGCCCTTTCGTTCCAGGAAAACATCACCCAAGCCCTCAGCAAATCGGAACTGAAGGGCGCCAAAGTTGTCAAAATGGATACGGACAGCGGCCTGCTTTGGCTGGTGATGGAATACAGCAAGTCCGCCGCAGCCAACGAAGTGAATCAGGCGGCCAGCGCCGCGAAGCTCGCCATCCCCGCCGCCGCCGCGTTTGACGCGCTCGCCCGCATGGACACCGCGTTTGACAAGGAAGCGGGCGGCGGTCCTGTCCCGGTAGGCGATTAGTTCGATAAGTGTTGAACCTATATCTGGCCCAGGAATCATTTGACAGCGGGTATGGGCTCATGACGCCCGAAGCACCGGGAGCGTCTTGAGCCCATACCCTGACTGTAAAGTAAATTTTTTTGCCCTGAGCTGCCCTGTTGTTGCTTGAACCGGCTGGACATTTATGTTATGGTTTTTTATGGGTAGTGTTTTCAAAATTACAATTTTGAAAACGCCTTTTTTTCAGGGGGTTGTTATGAATAGGCCGGTGGGTATTTATTACGCTTATTGGGTACATGAATGGGATGTGGATTTTTTGCCCTTCGTAGAACGGGTAAAACGTCTGGGGTTCGAGCTTTTGGAACTGCATGCGGCGGCTTTGGCCAACAGGGACAGGGCATACCGGCTTAAGATCCGGGAAAAAGCGGAAAAAGAAGGAATCGCCCTTTCTTTTGGATTAGGACTTGAAAAAAAATACGACCTTTCTTCCCTTGATGAATCCGTCCGCCTTGAGGGTGTAAAATTTATGAAAAAAATCATCCTGGGGGTTGAGGAAATGGGAGGCGGCTTTATCGGCGGTACGGTACATAGCTATTGGCCGGCGGTTTTCCCCAAAGATATGGAAACCAAGACCCCTATGTTCCTGCAAAGCGTCAAAAGCATGAAGGAACTTGCCCCTTTTGCGGCGGATCGCGGGATAACTCTGAATGTAGAGGTTATCAACCGGTTTGAACAATTCCTTATCAATACCTGCGCGGAAGCCGTAGCCTACCTTGAAGAGGTCAACAGTCCCGGCTGCGGCATCCTTCTTGATACTTTTCACATGAATATTGAAGAAGACTCTTTCAGTGACGCCATACACATGGCCGGAAAGCGCCTTTCCGCCCTGCACATGGGAGAACCCAACCGGAAACCCCCGGGGATGGGTCGTATGCCCTGGGGCGAAATCAAGAAAGCCCTGGACGATATCAATTTCACCGGGCCCCTGGTCATGGAACCCTTCCTGATCAGAGGCGGGCAAGTCGGCCGGGACATAGGGATTTGGCGCGATATTATCGAAAATCCCGATTTGGATGCCCTGGCTGAGCAGGCGGCCGCTTTTGTCAAGGCAAATCTGCGGTAAATACCAAATTTGGTAATAATAATTGAGCCGGATACTTGACATTCCCGCATGGTCTGGCTATAGTTCTGAAACTTACTTGGGGGTGTAGCTCAGTTGGCTAGAGCGTTTGAATGGCATTCAAAAGGTCAGGGGTTCAATTCCCCTCACCTCCAAAAAACTTGATGAAAAAATCTTAATACGGGGCTTTTTCAAAATCCGGCGGTCCAGGGGGACTGCGATTTTGAGGAAGCCTTATTATTTGGGGCAGCCTCATTCGCCTCAAAATTCTATTTTAGAATCCTTTCATTTTTTTATAGAATAATTTTTGCCAGGTAGTGATTTTTGTCATTATTATGCTAGAAGAAAAGATGTAAATGTCGATATTTATTACTGAAACAGTCAGTTATATGTCAACGTATGTTACTATCATGGAGGGCGTAAAATGATACATCTTGTTATTGTTAGCGAAAAAGATTCTGAGCGGCTCACTATGCAACAATATTTGGATTCACAGCCTGATATTACTATAGTGGGGCAGGGACGAGACGGATATGACGCGCTTAAATTAGTGTCCCGGTTAAAACCGGACATTATCCTGCTTGACGAATCATTACCGATGGCGGATGGGACGGCAATTACCCCAACCCTTAAATACCGCTCTCCCAAAACGGGAATCATTATTCTCACCGCTTTCCAGGAAAACATTCAGGTCCTCAAGGCTATCAATTGCGGCGCATCGGGGTATCTCCTGAAAAATACCTTGCAGGAAAAATTTATTGCCGGAATAAAGACAGTTTATAACGGCGGATGCCTCATGTCCCCGGAAACCGCCGCCAAGGCTTTCAGGATGTTTTCGGATACCGGCAGGAGCCATCATCCTATTGCCGCTTCGGTTCCCTCTCCCCAGAAGAAACCCTTTCCATTGTATTCCAGCCTTTCCAAACAAGAATTGCAGGTGATAACCTGCATAGCCAGGGGGTTTTCCAACAAGGAAATCAGTGAATATCTCAGCCTCAAAGAAGGTACGGTTCGTAATTATATCTCCACGATCTTTGAGAAAACCGGAGTGAAGAACCGGACGCAGGTCGCGCTTTATGCTTACTCCATCGGCCTTATGAAAGGAGAAAAGAAGCACCCTCTACACGAATAAAGGTGCGGCGGTATTCCAGGGGAGAAAGACCGGTACATTTTTTGAATATTCTGGAAAAATGAAAGGGATTCTCAAACCCAAAATGATCCGCCACATCATGAACTTTAAAATTTGTATCTACCAAAAAAGAAGAGGCGGCCTCAATTTTAAGCCGGGTAAAGTATTGAAAAGGAGAAATCCCCAATTCTTTATGGAAAAGCCTGATAAAATGCTCCTCGGATAGCCCAAGGCGGTCCGCAAGTTCGCCGACATTTAATTTTTCCCGGACCGACTGTTCCATGGCGCCCAGAGCGCGCTCTACATATTCATTCTTGCCATTCTGAAGCGATTTGGCCCCCGGTTCTTCCTTTCCCCCGAACCAGCGGTACAGCAAGCTCAACAATAGATATTCGGCAGCCTTCCCGTTTTCTCTGGTTTTATCTCCCGCCAGATGGTGAACCTCTTCTATGAGAAACCGGTCCCGCCTTTCCACCGGGACTCCCCGATGGTTCCGGCTTCCGCCGCCGGAGATGAGAAGCGTAAGGTCCCCCTCTTTTTCCGGGTCCGGCTCAAAAAGAATCGCATAATAACTGATGGGACGCCGTACCGCATCGGGAAGGATCGAGTGAAATTCCCGGGGTTT
>JAISBR010000221.1 GCA_031266095.1 Treponema sp.
GCCTGGCCCTGGAAAAAGCCCGGGGCCGTTTTCTCGTGGGCTATACCGACATCCACCCCGGCATAGACTGGTGCGCGGCCCTGCGCGGAACACAGGCCCTGCTGATGGATTTTTACGACGACCCGGAATCACTGCGCATTTTTTGCGGCGCGTCCCTCGAAGATTTTTTAAAGTTTTTCGACTATTTTGACGCCATACTGAAAGAGCGGCGGCAGCTTTCGGTCACCTGGATGAACATTCCCTCTTTTGGGAAACTCCACATCCCCAGCTGCGATTTTGCCAGCATGATCTCTATCGGCTTGTTTGAGGAATATGTCATGCCCTGCCTGGAGCGGGAATGCCTGCACATGGATCATAATATCTTCCACCTGGACGGGAAGGGGGTAGCCCGGCATCTGGACCGCATACTCACCCTGCCGAAGCTCAATGCGGTTCAGTGGGTGCAGGGCATGGGGGAAGATCAGCCGATAATGCAGTGGGTACCGCTTATCAGAAAAATACAGGCCGCCGGAAAGGGGGTAGTAGTTGATGTCACCCCCGGCGAGCTTGAATCTTTTATCACGGAGGTCCCGCCCAGGGGAATCTACCTGTGCATATCAACCGGCAGCCCGGAAGAAGAGGAAGCTGTATTGAAGCGTATCGAAAAGTGGTAGGAGGATGATTAGACTCAACAAATCACCACAAAAATAATCGTGAGGAGTCGAAAATCGGGGTATGGACCCCGTCAGTACAATAAATTTCTTATTCAATGAAGATACCCAGGAGCTTACTCCCAGGTTCTTCATCAGCATGATGGTCAAAATAATTTTATATGCGCTGGCCTAGGGGGAACCACACCCCTTGACTTTATTGTTCGCCTGTGACATGCTGTTTATCGAAAGGAAAACAATGAAAAACTCCGTTTGGGTATACTTTTATTATTATTACTATTATCCTCGCTCGCGCGGAGTCAGGTGCTTTCAGACGATAAACTGAAAGGCCGATGGTCTTGTAGATCGGGGAGGCTCCCACAGCGGATAACCGCTTGGGAGCCTCCCTTTTTTATGTCCCATCCAGTGACACGTTGCTGGGGCGGAATTAACTGAAAGGAGTTTGATATGATTATCGCGATGAAACACGATGTCGGCCGGGAAGAGGTCCTGAGGTTTGCCGAAACCTTCAAGAACCAGGGGCTAAAGGTCGATTTTTCCCAAGGGACCACCCAAACCGTGCTGGGCTTGGTGGGAGACACCACCGCCATTGACGAGGAGGCTTTGCAGGCCAACCATTTGGTGGAAAAGGTTATCCGGGTACAGGAGCCTTACAAACGGGCAAACCGGATGTTCCACCCCGCCGACACGGCGCTTGAGCTGCCCCTCGCGAAAGGGGGGAAGGCCAGGATCGGCGGCGGAGCTTTTGGGGTTATTGCCGGGCCGTGTTCGGTGGAGAACAGGGAGCAGATTATCTCTATCGCGGCGGCGGTGAAAAACGCCGGGGCCGCCTTTCTGCGAGGCGGCGTATTCAAGCCCCGTACCAGCCCTTACAGTTTTCAGGGTCTAGGCTGCGGAGGACTTGACCTGTTGCTGGAGGCAAAAAAAGAAACCGGGCTGCCCATCGTAACTGAGCTTATGGAGATTAGTCAGTTTGAACTGTTTGAGGAGGTGGATGTGATCCAGGTGGGCGCTCGGAATATGCAGAACTATAGCCTCCTTAAGGAACTGGGTCGCTGCCGTAAGCCGATTCTTCTCAAGCGGGGCTTGGCCTCCACCATGACGGAACTGCTCATGGCCGCGGAATACATCATGGCAGGCGGCAATGACAAAGTTATTCTCTGTGAGCGGGGTATCAGAGGCTTTGACACTTTTACCAGGAACATTCTGGATCTAGGCCTTGTCCCGGCGCTCAAGAAGAAGACTCATCTGCCGGTAATAGTGGACCCCAGCCACGCAACAGGAGTCGCCTGGATGGTACCCGCCATGTCAAAAGCGGCAATCGCCTCCGGCGCCGACGGCATTATCATTGAGGTCCACAATGATCCCGAACACGCGTTCTGTGACGGAGAACAGTCCATCACCCCCGATTCTTTTTCAGAACTGATGGGCACGTTGCGCAAATACGCGGAATTAGAAGGGAAAAAAATTGAAACCAATTGAAGAATGTACGGTGGGTATTATGGGCTTGGGCCTCATGGGCGGCGCGTTTGCCATAGCCCTGCGGAACCGATGTGGTGTTACGCAAAATCATCTGTTTGCCTGTGATATGAACAGGGAGATACTGGCGGAGGCAGAACAGTCGGGTCTTATTGGCCGAGGCTGGAAAGGAGATGAAGATCTGAGCGGGATGTTAGGTGTCTGTGATCTTATTTTTCTCTGCCTCAATCCTTCCACTCTGATCAAATTTCTTGAGAGGTGGAGTCCTTTCTTCAAGGACGGCGCCCTGCTTACCGATATCGCCGGGATCAAGGGGAATGTCGTTAAAGCCGCCGAGAAGTTACGGGAAGACATTGACCTTATTCCCGGCCACCCCATGGCCGGGGCGGAAAAAGGCGGCTTTGTAAACGCCGGGCTATGTAATTTCCAAGACAAGAATTATATTCTTACCACGCTTAAGCGTAACAAGCCGGAAAACCTTAACTTCCTCAAGAGCCTCATCTACCGTATAGGCTTTAGCCGCATCACTGAGGTAAGCGCCGCCGAGCATGACCGGAAGATCGCCTTCACAAGTCAGCTCTGCCATATTATCGCCGTAGCGCTTATCGACTGCGAGAACGACACCGATATAAGCTGCTTCGGCGGCGGTAGCTTTGAGGATTTAACCCGCATCGCCATGCTTAACGCCCCTATGTGGACCGAACTCTTTATCGAAAACCGGGAAGACCTGCTTGCCAGGCTCGAACAGTTTGAGGGGAGTCTGGACGCGCTGAAAGCGCTTATCCGTAGCGCCGATGCAACGGAACTGGAGAAACGGCTTACGCTGGTAAGAGAACGGCGGACACTGATGGGCAGGTAAGGCCTTTTACTTTACCACAATATTCACCAGCTTATCCGGCACGGAGATCACCTTTACCACCGTATGCCCCGCAGTCCATTTGAGTACCCCCGGCATGGCCAAGGCGGTTTTCTCAAGCTCCGCCCTGGCGGTTCCGGTGGAAACGATGAACTTATCGCGTATCCTGCCGTTCACCTGGACGACAATGATTGCTTCGTCATAAACCGTTAGCTGCTCATCATAAACCGGCCAGGAGCAGGTCGATACCGATTCGCCATGGCCCAGTTTTTCCCAAAGTTCCTCGCCCAGATGGGGAGCATAAGCGCTGAGCATGATCACCAACGGCTCCCAGAGGGCGCGGGGAATTTCGGCGAGTTTGGTAAGCTCGTTAGAGTAAATCATCATCTGGCTGATAGCGGTATTGAAATTAATACCCGCCGTGTCCTCACTTACTTTTTTGATCGTACGATGAAGCAGTTTGAGCAGATCCTTGCCGTCCGCCGCTTCACTCCCGGGCGTGGCCTCGCAGACCGGTTTCTCACCGATAGCCCAGAGCCGTTCCAGAAAACGTGACACGCCAATAAGCCCCGCAGTGATCCAGGGCTTGCTCACCTCCAGCGGTCCCATAAACATCTCGTAGACACGCATTGAATCCGCGCCGTAGTTTCTAATGATGTCGTCGGGGTTTATCACGTTACCCCGGCTCTTGCTCATCTTTTGGTTGTCCTCGCCCAGGATCATGCCCTGGTTGACAAGACGCTGGAAAGGCTCGGTGGTATTCACCAGGCCTAAGTCGTAAAACACCTTATGCCAGAAGCGGCTGTACAGGAGGTGCAGTACCGCGTGTTCCGCGCCGCCGACGTAGAGGTCCACCGGCGCCCAATAGTCAACCTTGTCCTTTGCCGCGAAGACTTTGTCATTATGGGGATCAAGGTAACGAAGATAGTACCAGCAGGAACCCGCCCACTGGGGCATGGTGTTAGTTTCACGTTTCGCCTTGCCGCCGCATTTGGGGCAGCTGGTACTCACCCATTCATCGATTCCGGCCAGCGGCGATTCGCCGGTACCGGTAGGGAGATAGGATTTTACTTCCGGCAGCCTCAGGGGAAGCTCGTTTTCAGGCAGAGTTACAATACCGCATTTTTCACAATGTACAACGGGAATAGGTTCGCCCCAGTAACGCTGGCGGCTGAATATCCAGTCCCTCAGTTTGTAGTTCACCGCCCGCTTCCCGATTCCCTTCTCTTCAAGCCAGTCCGTTATGCGTTTTTTCGTCTCTCCGGTCGGCAGGCCGGTAAAAGGGCCTGAGTTCACCGAATAACCATCCGCGACAGTACATTCGGAGGGCTCGGCGGAGTAGTCCTTACCCGTCTTGGGCTTTTCAGCGGATACAACTAAAATAATTGGCAGATGAAACGCCTTGGCAAAATCCCAGTCGCGCTCATCATGGGCGGGTACCGCCATAATCGCGCCGGTACCATAGGAGATAAGCACATAATCGGCGATCCAGATAGGGATCTTCGCGTTGTTTACCGGATTGACAGCATACGCGCCGCTAAACACGCCGGTTTTTTCTTTTGCCAGGTCCGTACGCTCAAGGTCGCTCTTGCGGGCTGCTTCCTCAAGATATGCCGTCACCGCCCCCTTCTGCTCCGGCGCGGTGATCTTTTCTACCAGGGAATGTTCCGGCGCGAGAACCATGTAAGTTGCGCCGAACAGGGTGTCCGCCCTGGTAGTATAAACTTCCAGGGCCTCAGGATGACCGTCAATTTTAAACGTCACATCGGCGCCCTCACTGCGGCCAATCCAGTTGCGCTGCATGAGCTTCACTGGCTCGGGCCAGTCAAGGCCGTCAAGATCTGACAGGAGCCGATCGGCGTAGGCGGTTATTTTGAGTATCCACTGGCGGATTCGCTTGCGCGTAACTTTAGACCCGCAACGCTCACAGAGGCCGTCCTTTACTTCCTCGTTGGCAAGTCCCGTCTTGCAGGAGGGGCACCAGTTGATGGGGCTTTCCGCCTCATATGCAAGGCCCTTCTCGAAAAGTTTGAGGAAAATCCACTGGGTCCAGCGGTAGTATTCCTCACTTGAGGTTTCCACCTCCCGATCCCAGTCATAGGAAAAGCCCAGCGCCTTGATCTGGGAGCGAAAACGCTCAATGTTCGCGGCTGTGGTAACCGCCGGGTGGGCGCCGGTTTTGATAGCATAATTTTCTGCGGGAAGGCCGAAAGCATCAAAGCCCATAGGGTGCAGTACGTTGTAGCCATTCATGCGGAGATAACGGCAGTAGATGTCCGTTGCGGTATAGCCTTCGGGGTGGCCTACGTGCAGGCCCTGAGCCGAGGGATAGGGAAACATATCAAGCACATACCGGCGCTTGTCCTTCGGAACCGAAGGATCTTCCGTTGCCTTAAAAGTTTTATACTCCGCCCAATACTTCTGCCACTTGGGTTCAATAGTCTCAAAGGGATATTTCGCCATGTCTGCCGGACTCCTTATACTTACAATTAAACTGTTTTCCAGTCACTAGCGTCTCTTGCAAAACTCGGTCAGTGCGGACTTGCAGCCCGATGCAGAGGCTCTTGCTGTTTTTGGCCTATGGCCTGGCAGTTTGTTGCGCTTCTCGCTATAACTCCGCCGCTTTCCGTTTGGCTTCGCCAATCCAGCCCCTAAGCTGTCTGATACGGGTCGCGTCCGAGGGGTGGGTACTGAGGAATTCAACGGTACCGCCGCTCAATACCGCCATCCGTTCCCAGAAAGGTATCGATTCTTCGGGAGCATAGCCGGCAATGGCCATGAGAATAAGACCGTAGTGATCCGCCTCACTTTCATGTTCACGGCTGAAGGGGAGCGTACCGAAGACCTCTGACCCGATGCCATATGCGAGCATGGTAAGGGTCTGAGTGTTCTCTGAACCGCCCGAGGCAAGACCGCCGATAGCCGCGCCGCCCAACTGCTGTAGTACGCCGGCGCTCATTCGCTGCTGGCCGTGGTTCAGCAGGGCGTGAGCAACTTCATGGCCCATTACCGTGGCAAGTCCGTCCTCGGTTTGAGTAACGGGCAGTATCCCGGTATAGACCACTATTTTCCCGCCGGGCATACACCATGCGTTCACCTCCTGAGAGTCAACCAGATGATATTCCCATTCATAGCCATCAAGATAATCGCTATGCCCGTCCGCGGCAAGCCATTTTTCCGCCGCTGTCCGGATGTTTTTACCCAAGCGTTCCACCATCTGCGCCTCAGCGGTCCCCGTGACAACCTTGTTCTCCGAAAGGAACTGGTCGTATTGCTGAAAAGACGTGGCGAATAGTTCACTGTTATCCACAAACGCCATCGTGGTTTTGCCGGTAAGAGGATTTGTGGCGCAGGTCAGCAAAATCAGCATCACGCTCAGCGGTAGAAGGATAAGAAAAATATACTTTTTCATGGAGGTATTATAGCACTGACTCCGGAATAAAGCAACCGGAGTATGAAAACCGCTCCGCCTGTGGGGTAACCCACGGCAGACTTTCGAATAAAAGTACGAAGGCTTTAGCCTGAGCGGTACGCGCCCGCTAACCTCGTGCGCCAAGCAAGCACAGAATTCGGTACCTGACACCGGCAAGGAAAAGAGGGGTTAGACTGCCGGGGGTATGAGATCGCAGTTGTATAAAAAAGGCGGATTAAAGTATATTGGGTATATGGAGGTTCTTTCAAAACTTCAGTTTTGAAAGCGGCTCAAGGTAAAGAAACAAGCGGCAATTTTGGAGGAATATGTGTATAAACCGGTGGACTCTAAAGTGAATTTCCCAAAATTGGAGGAGGAGATCCTCGGCTTTTGGGAGCGGAATCGTATTTTCGAAAAATCCATATCCCAGCGGAAAGGGGCGGAAGAATATGTCTTTTTCGACGGTCCGCCTTTTGCCACCGGTTTGCCCCATTTCGGGCACTTTGTACCCAGTACCATTAAGGACATCATTCCCCGTTACCAGGCCATGAAAGGCAAAAGGGTGGAGCGCCGCTTCGGATGGGACTGCCACGGGCTGCCGGTGGAAAACCTTATCGAAAAAGAGCTTGGTCTCAATTCGAAAACCGATATTGAGCAATTCGGCATCACTCAATTCAACGAAGCCTGCCGCGTTTCGGTGCTCCGTTATGTGAATGAATGGCGGACGATTATTTCACGTCTTGGCCGCTGGGTCGATTTTGACAACGATTACAAAACTATGGACCCTGACTATATGGAGACTATCTGGTGGGTGATGAAGTCTCTCTGGAAGAAGGACCTGCTCTATGAAGGTCACTACATTCTTCCCTACTGTCCCCGATGCGCCACGGTCCTTTCAAATCACGAGCTTAATCTTGGCGGTTACAAGGACATACACGATCCAGGAATTACCATCCGTTTCAAAATAAACGACAGCTGCGCCTCAAGCGGCGCAATGCTCAACGATCGGTCCTATTTTCTGGCGTGGACCACCACTCCCTGGACCCTGCCTTCCAATCTTGCTCTCACCTTGGGGCCTGACATCGATTATGTGATAGTGGAAGATCAAACCGCTGCGGGTGCGGCGTTGCCGCCGGAGGCGAAGGATCGCTACATCCTGGCCGAGGCCCGGCTTTCGGCCTATTACAAAACTGACGCCGATTACCGGATACTCCGAAAAATGAAAGGAGCGGACCTCCTCGGCCTTGAGTATGAGCCGCTGTTTCCCTACTTCAAAGACGCAGCCGGGCGAAACGCCTTCCGTACTTACGCCGGTGATTTTGTTTCAACCGAGGATGGCACGGGTATTGTCCATACTGCGCCCGGTTTCGGTGAGGACGACGCCAGGGTGCTCAAGGGAACCGGTGTGCCGGTGATTTGTCCGGTGGACGCGGAGTGCCGCTTTACCGCTGATGTTACCGATTTCTCAGGGCTTTTTGTCAAAGACGCGGACAAGGCAATCATGGAACGGCTCAAAGCCGAGAGAAAACTGGTGAAACGTGAGCAGATACTCCACGCCTATCCCCATTGTTGGAGATGCGGCAGTCCGCTCATTTACCGGGCTGTGGGTTCCTGGTTTGTCAACGTGGAGAAGATCAAATCTGATATGCTGGACGCCAATAGCCGGATCTACTGGGTGCCCGAACACATCAAGGAAGGCCGGTTTGGTAAATGGCTTGAGGGCGCCCGTGATTGGGCGATCAGCCGTAACCGCTACTGGGGTAATCCCCTGCCGATCTGGCGCTGTCCTGACTGCGGTAAAACTATCTGCGTGGGAAGCCGCGCCGAACTCAAAGAGCTTTCAGGGCAGTTCCCCGAAGACCTCCACAAGCATTTCGTTGACAATATCACCATACCCTGTTCAAAAGTTCCCCCGGAAACGGACGGAACCAATAAGAACTGTAACGGGATCATGCAGCGGATCCCCGAGGTCTTGGACTGTTGGTTTGAATCCGGCGCGATGCCTTTCGGGCAGAATCACTATCCTTTCGAAAACAAGGATTTTTTTGACAGCCACTTTCCCGCAGACTTTATCAACGAGGGTCTCGATCAGACCCGCGGTTGGTTCTACACCTTGACCATCCTCGCGTCGGCACTGTGCAAAAAACCGGCGTTTAAAAACTGCATTGTAAGCGGCCTGGTCCTTGCCGCTGACGGCAAGAAAATGAGCAAGAGCCTGCGTAACTACACCGATCCGGTGGAGGTAATCAACCGTTTTGGCGCCGATGCCCTGCGGCTTTTTTTGGTACATTCTGCGGTTGTGAAAGCCGACGACCTCCGTTACAGCGACGAGGGCGTGCGTGAGGTAATGAAAAGTATCATCATCCCCCTGTGGAATGCCTATAGTTTTTTCGTGACCTACGCCAACATCGACAAGGTCAGCCCCGAAGGGGCGCCCGATCGTCCGGCCAACCCGCTTGACCAGTGGATTCTCTCCGAGGCGGAGAACCTGGCCGAAAAAGTGGGCGGTGCCCTTGACTCCTACGATCTGTCCCGGGCGGTGGATCCCATTTTGGAATTCATCGATCTGCTCAACAATTGGTACATCCGCCGCTCGCGCCGCCGCTTCTGGCGCAGTGAAAACGACGCCGATAAAATCGAAGCCTACGCTACGCTCTACGATGTGCTCAAAACATCGATATCCGTCGCCGCCCCCTTTATGCCCTTTATCACGGACGCTATATGGCAGAATCTGCGCAAGGACAGCGACACCGAATCCGTGCATCTCACGGATTTCCCCAAACCCAGGGAGAGACGCCGGGACCGCTCTCTTGAATTCCGCATGGCCGCTGTTCGGCATGCGGTTTCAATGGGCCGTTCCCTGCGTTCCCAATACAATATCAAGGTACGCCAGCCTCTGCATATGGCCGAGATTGTTACCCGTAACCCGGAAGAAAAAAAAATGTTACTCGACATGGTTGAGATCATTCGGGAAGAACTCAACGTCAAAGAGGTAATCTTTCGGGATAACGAGGAAGACCTGGTTGAGTACGAGGTCAAGCCCAATTTCCGTGTCTTGGGAAAAGAGTTGGGAAAAGATATGAAAGCGGCCGCCGGGAGAATAGAATCTCTGCGTCATGCGGATATTCAAGAGGTTCTTGAAGGAGCTTCCCTTTTCATTGATATTCCCTCTGCGGACGGCGGTGTAAGAACCGTAGTGATCACCGCCGATAAAATTGATGTTAGGCGCAACAAGAGAGCGAATCTGTTGGTACTTAACGAGGGAACCCTCACGGTCGGCATTGACGCGGAAATCACCCGTGAGCTTTCCATGGAAGGAGACATCCGGGATCTTGTCCGGGGTGTGCAGAACACCCGTAAAGAAATGGGCCTTTCGGTAACCGATCGTATCAAACTTACAATCTATGGTTCTGACCAAATGAAAGAAGCCTGGGACAGTTTTGGGAGTTCCGCTGCCTCGGAAACTCTGGCCCTGAAAACCGCTTGGGCTAAAATTGACGGACAGATTCCGCTGGTGGCCGGTGACGACACTTGGTACGTGAAGGTTGAGAAAATTGAAAATGAATAGCATGGACCTGAATTTATCTCAAACGCGGCCGGCTCCCGCCTGCGGGGGCTTATGGGCCTTCCGCGAATTGCACGCTTTCCTCCCTGTGCTCCGGGCCTCCCTGGGCGTTTCTTTGCTGCTATTTTTGTTCATCTCCTGCCGGACTATACCCGAAATACCCGATGCAGTGATGGAAGAATCCGAATACATTCCCCTGGAACCGGGGGCGCTGGTCTACGTGTTTGCCGATGTACAAGGCTCACGGCCAATTCTGGACCTTATTCAAATCCGAGAGATGAATGAAAAGCAGTCAAAACAGATGCTTGACCGGACCCGTTCTGCGGCGGCGGCCCTATACCCGCCGGAAAGCGGCAGGCGTTTTCAACTGACAGCTTGGGGCGATTACCCCTCTTTCCGCGCGGGTATGGCTTTTGGTATGAGCAAAAACTGGAAAAAGCGGCATTCCGCCACCGGGGGCCTTCCCTACTGGTATTCGGCCAAAGACAGGCTTTCGGTCGCCCTGAACGCGAAGCAGGCGTTTGTCTCCGCGCCGGTAAATGATGTTCCGGACGAGCCGTTTTTACGGACACCCGGCCTTGAGGCCCCTGAGGGATTCCTCGAATTCCGCCGGGGAGCGCTTATTTCCTGTTGGCTTGAAGATCCCGCCGTCCTGATCAATCAAATCTTTGAAAAAATGCGGCTCCCCCTACAGCTTCCGGCGGAGCGGATCTTTGTCAGCCTCTTTCTTGCGGCGGACCGTCCTGAGTCAGGTGTCATCGTAACAACCGGGGAAACCGGGGATCGGCAATATGACGCGATGATACGGATTCAGGTCTCCGGCGCGACCCAGGCCAGGGCCCTGGTCACACTTTTCACCCTGGCCAGGAGTTTCATCGCCGCCGGGATGGTACAGGAGGACGGTCCTGCGGCGCTGGCGGCTCTGCTCTTTGCTAATCCGCCGGTTCAGGACGGCCGGAACCTCAACATCAAAATTGACGCCTTAACGGGAAAGGACATTGCTTTACTTTTCAGTTTTTTCCCGGTATATTAAAGGTAAGGAAAATAGTTTATGCCTACTTATGAATACGAATGTAAAAGCTGTGGTCACACCTTTGAGGCTTTTCAGGCCATGAGTGACGATCCTCTTGATAGGTGCCCCAAGTGCGGAAAGACTGTCCGCAGACTGATCCGGGGCGGAACCGGCGTTATTTTCAAAGGTTCCGGTTTCTATGTTACCGACCGGGCCGGGGCTTCCCTTAAAACTTCCAAATCCGCTGATACCGCGCCGACAGATAAGTCCGCTCCGAGTCAGAGCCCCTCGGCTCCCTCTTCCGCGGACGGTGCCTCAAGCGGCAGGGAAAGCGCCTCGAAAAAAAACGGCCCTGAGGGGAAGGCCAAGCCGGCGGCCCAAACGGCGTAATTTGAAAAAAAAGCCCCGCTTTTTCTGTGATAACTGCGGCGCCGAGGTTGGGCATGACGCGAAAGCCTGCCCGCGTTGCGGCCGTTTTTTCGTGTCGGTCCGCTGTCCCAACTGCGGTTTTTCGGGTGAAGAGCGGCTTTTCACCGCCGGCTGCCCCGCCTGCGGTTATTCAGCGCCGCCTCAGGGCGGTGAGGGATGGTTATGCGCAAAAAAGGTCCCTGCTAGCCCCCTTCCTATATGGGTATATATCTTTTCGATCTTTGCCTTGCTTTGTGTATGTGCGATTCTGTTCTTTGCGGTTACGAGGTAGGGGACGCGGGTACTTTTTTACACAACCAGGAGTTTGTTGTACTTCGTGCATAAAACCTCCCAAAATCGCCTGACAGGCGATTTTTTACTCTGCAAACTCCGTAAAGAGCCCGTTAATCGGGGTTTTACGGCACAAAGTGACACAAAAACCTACAAACGCAACAGGTTCCTAGTATCTATACATGGTTATAACTGTGAGTGAATTACTGTATACTTGTCGGTATAGAAACCAAAGGGGAGAGAATCTATGTCACCGAAAAAATACCGGGTAACGCTCACGGAAGATGAAAAGCAAGTGCTTCGTGAAATTATCAACAAGGGGAAACACGGCACCCGGAAACGCAAACGGGCGCAGGCATTGCTGCTTACCAACGAAGGGTATACCGATGAGATGGCCGCCGACCGGGTCAGGGTGCACCGCCGGGGGATAGAAGACCTGCGGCAGCGGTTTGTGGAAGAGGGATTTGAGAGTACCCTTGAAGGGAAGCCGCGGGGACACCGGTCCCGGTCCCTCACTGGAGAAGACGAGGCGCGGCTTGTCACCCTGGTATGCGGGCCGGCGCCGGAAGGCTGTGCCCGGTGGACCTTGCGATTATTAGCAGATGCCTGGGTGACCCGTGAACATACCGATACCCAGACGGTATCCCGGGAAACCATCCGGCCGACACTAAAAAAAACTCGCCTTTAACCCTGGCGGAATCGGGAATGTGGTATTCCCCCGGAAGCGAACGCGGAGTTTGTAGCCGGGATGGAGGATGTCCTTGACGTATACACCCAAGAATGGAACGAAAACCGTCCGTTGGTATGCATGGACGAATGTCCGAAACAGCTGTTCGGGGAAACGAGGAGTCCCTTACCGGGTAAGCCGGGGTCTCCGGCCTGTTTTGACCGTGAATATGTGCGGAACGGAACCTGCGACATATTCATGTTCGCCGCTCCCCTGGAGGGCTGGAGGCGGGCGGACATAACGGAACTGCGGACACGGAAGGATTGGGCGGAACAGGTAAAACGGCTGGTGGACGAAGATTTTCCTCTGGCGGAAAAAATTATCCTGGTGATGGACAATCTGAATACTCACAGTGTCGCGTCCGTGTATGAAACATTTCCGGCGGAAGAAGCGAAACGGCTGCGGGACAAACTGGAAATGTATTATACACCGAAACACGGAAGCTGGCTGAACATGGCCGAGATAGAACTGAATGTGATAAACAATCAGGGATTATCACAGAGGATACCGACCATAGAGCAGATGCGGAAAGCGGTGGCGGCATGGAATAGAAGACGGAACAAAGAAGTGCGTAAACTCAACTGGCGCTTTACTACTGCCGACGCCCGCATTAAACTGAAACGCCTATATCCACAGTTTGAATAATGTTTTGATACTAGTATGGTTATGACGATGACTGCTTCCAACGGATACACTTTGTTCCGCTCTATCCGGGGATCTCGAATGGCCGAAACATAGGTCATGATCGGCGCTATGGGTCTTTTTCTTGTTCCATGATTCCCCTCCCAGAAAATCATGCCAATTATATCACTTCTTCCTACTTTGTTTATATGCGCTCGCCCTGGGTTTTGGAACAGGGCGGGAAAATAAATTTTCTCTTATTTTACCTAACAAGACATTTCTTAACGGATGTATTTTCCGGAGCGGAAATAACCCGGTTTAACCACGCCTAATAATGATTTCCCAGTCCGATAAATATTTCCGAATTTTCGCTGTTCCGCAAATCAAACCCGGCGCTTACCCGGATAAAAAAGCTTCGGAAGGCAAGCGGGAAAATTTTTAATTCCAGTCCGCCGGTGAAAAGCCACTCGTAATCATTCCCGTTGTTTCCATTTTCAAGTAAAGCCGCGTCAAAGAACGGCGAGAGATGAAATTCAAGGTCAAAGAAAGTCCGATGTCTGCCGGTTCCCCATTGGGAAGGACGAAACCGGCCAATCCTGAACGGTGTATCCAGATTGACAAACACAAGCCCCGTTGCCGTGAGGTTTTTTTCCGGTTCCAAAAGGCTTTTGTCGGGGATTCCCCGCAACGGACCGCCCACCGCAAGGTACTGGGTGTCGGTAAATAAAACATGCTGATATCGGATACGGAATGAAACTCCGGAAAAATCCGCCAAAGGGATATGCCCGATGCCGGTTACCGAAATATCGTGCTTGTTTTTCGCATTGTCGCAAAAATAAAAGTTATTGTTCTGTTCCGCGTTAAACAAAAAACCGCTCTGGAAGTTTCCGCGCCAGTTTACCCGCGAAAATCTGAGCGAATGGGAAAAAATCCCAATCGGCCCAATGTATTGCTCCCGGTCATCAAGCGGCCAGTACCGGAACGCGATCCCAACAGCCGGTTCATAAGTCAATTCGCCAAACGAAAAAACCTGAATACCAAGGGGAATTTCCCAGGCGACAAAAGGCTTGCTGATAAAATATGACTCTAAATTATTGTGAAAGGCAATAACATTCGCCATGCCGGATACAAGATACGTAAAAGGACTTTCCGTGTTATCGTAATCAAAGAGTTCTTCTTTTTCCAGCGTCAGATTCTGCTCAAATCCAAGCGTGAGCGTTGTCCGGCGAAATGGAAGATCAACAGACAGTGACGAAATATTATTGAAATAAAACGGTTCGTCGGAATTGTTAATTCGGTAAGAAAACTCATTATTAAATCCAAAATTCCAACCAAACCCCAAATACTGAAAAGGCAGATCGAATTTCAGCATGGAATTCGCATAATTATTGCCGTCTGCGTCACGCGCATACCCCAGGTTGATCCCGAACTCGCTCAAACCTCCCAGAAAATTATAATCCCGCAACCTGAGCTCAAGTTTTGTACCTGATGACGAGCTGAATTTTGGATACGGCAGAATAACAAAATTATTCGTATCAGATGTTTTAACCAGGAGATCAACAGGAAGCCGCCCCGTCTCATCCGTCCCGCCGACAGTATATTCAATAACGGCGCTTTCAACCTGCCGGTTATTCAAAACCGTCTGTTCTTTTTCTTTGATATACGCGGTCAACCGACCATCGCCTGTGATTTCCTCACCGGACGTTATCCCCGATGCGATCAACAGCGCAAACGGCTTTGTTTTTCCCTGAATAACATACTCAACATTCCGAATATAATAAACCGTATTTTCGTCAGCAAAACCGATCGAAAAAACACCACACAATAAAACAAAAAACGATAAAAATTTACGCATGCCTTGGCACTCGGCAATTTCCAATGCAAAAAAGAGTAGGCGATTCATTATATGGATTCAAATATATTTATGATAGGCCGAATTTTTTTTGAAGTGCGAAAGTAGGGGGGCATAGAAACGGCATCGTAAACACGGTAGAATAAGGTTGCTACACCAGACTCTCGGAGGTTAACGATGCCGTATACACACTATAC
>JAISBR010000072.1 GCA_031266095.1 Treponema sp.
TCATTATTTATTTTAATGTATTTATTATAATCAATTGTAAGTAAATCGACCGGAATCATTATTTTATTTTCATAAAAAGCCATATAGATAGAATCAATAATATTAAGGCCGTTTTTTAGACTTTTTTTTATAACAAGCAAATCAATATCGCTTTTTTCAGTATTATCCCCTCGTGCATATGAACCAAAAAGTATAATTTGATCCGGTGATGCAAGGGATACAATAATGGGGATAATTTTATCAAGATATGGTATATCATTGTCCATATTTTTACATTAACTTACTTTTTTAATAATGTCAAGCCATATTTTTATCAATTTTGGGGAAGAATTCAAAAAATATTGCGCATAACGTTCCGGCTGTATGCGAAGTTTTGGCCTTTTTTATTTATTATTTTTTTACATCAATTACGGCTTTGTTTACGACCCAAGTATATTCGCAAACCGGAGGTTCGACGGCGAGAAACTATACGTCCTTCCCGCACTTTCCGTTTCATCGTTTTACAACAGTTTCCACCAGATTCTTGAAATCCTGGTCCAGGCCCGCCTCGGTTTTCTTGTCGGGGCTTAAGACGCCGCCGTTGATATGAGGAACGCCATCCTGTTCCTGGAGGATGGTCTCCGTTTTCCGGGGTGAAAACATAGACGAAAAAGGAGAGACAATTTCCAGTTCGGCAGGGATAGTCTCTTCGGCCCCGGATTCTTCGGTAGTGGTATCTGAAAATTCTATTTCGCTTTCCAGTTCTTTTATGTTATTTGACAACGGCTGGGGGCCTTGCGAAGGCGGAGCTTCTGTTTTGGGATTTTCCCGCTCAAGCTCTTCAAGCTCCCCTATTTCCTCATCTTCTTCTAATTCTTCAAGTTCTTCCGGTTCTTCCATCTTTTTAACCTCTTTTATAAGCATATTTTCTGTGGCCGGCACTTGCAACCGCTTAAGTTTACTATTCTTTGGCGTGGCAGGAGGATTAGTACCGCTGACAGCGGAGGATATTACGGCCCTTTTTTGCATTGCCGCCGCGAGCAGGCCTCCCGCCTGGAAGGGCGGCGGTTCAGGGAGGGAACCTTTTCCGCTCCGCCCGGAAGCCGAATGATCCGGTTCCGGTTTATCCATTTCCCCGCCGCTCCCCGCGTTTTCCCCGGTTTCTTCGAATGTAAGGAACTCGATATCCCCAAGCTCGGCAAAATCCTCAACAGGGGAAGCTCCATCCGCCTTCGCGGGTTCGGACGAATCGTCCCTCCGGAGGAGATGGGGAGCCGCCGCGTCGGAAGAACGCGCTTCCGTTGAAGACAGCGCAGCGGGCAGGGTGCGGATGACACGGTCCAGTATGCTTCGCAGTTTCTCCTCATCAATGCCGGTCCCGGGTTTCCCCCGTATGCCGATAAGCGCCACCAGTTCATCCCAGGATTTATCGATCAGGGAATCTACATCCGTTTCAGTATAGCGGTCACGTCCCCATTTGATCCCCCGCTTTAGTTCGGCGCGGACGCCTTCCCGGCGCTGTTCCAGTTCCATGGTCCAGCGGGTCCAGTCCATCTCGCTTTCCTGTTCATAGAACTGTTCCATGAGGGAATTCCGCAGGTCCTTCAACCGGTACAGGATTACCGCCACAGGGTCCAGCTTGAGATTAAAGCAGAAAAACACCGTCAAAAACAGGGTGAGGAAAACGGAGAGCAGGAGCAGCGTCTTCATGGACGCGGGAAAAGAGAAAGCCGCCTCATTAATGAGTCGGCCATAAAAAACACCCTGATCGGTTTTTGCCGATACCAGGGCCAGGCTGATTCCTGAGCCGGCGGAATCCAGCGGTATAAGGCCGAGCAGTCCGTCACTCCACACCGAGCAGATCCCGGCAATGATTCCGGTTTTCGCGGTTTCGGGACTTCCGGAGATTATTCCCGGCGGCGTATTGATGAGCGTAATATTCTCACCGGCTCTTATCCGGCCCGCGCCGATAAGCCGTTCAGCCAGGACTTTTGCGGAAACGGTGAAAAGCGCGGTTCCCTGGTACGCGTCCGTAAGGTCGAAAAAAGGGAAGGAAAAGATAATCCGGTCCTGGACGTTGTCCACCGTCAATTTGGTATGCTCCCCGGCCGAAACCCGCAGCGTTTCAAGGGGCAGGTTATGGGGATCGTCGTTATAGCTCCGGTATGTGACGGAAAACTGATCCTGGCTGATGATGTCAGGGGGGTATGTGGAAAAATGAATCTCCGCCCCGGCGGAATCCACAAAGCGCACCGATTGAAGTCCCGCCGTGGCTTCCAGCAAACGTTCGTAGATCCCTGAGCGTTCAAGAATATCCCCGCCGCTCTGATTAGGCAGGAAGGAGCGGCGGACCGATGACGCGTTCAGGGAAGCGGCAAAACGTTTTTGTAAATCCGACAGCAAATCCTGCATTACTTCCGCGTCCCCGGCGGTTTCTCTGGTCAGCGATTTGATTATAGAAGGATTATAAAAACGGGTTTCTACCAGATCAAACACGCCGGTAAAGGCCAAAGCCGAGACAGCCGCAAAGAGAACCAGGGAAATCAAGAGGCTGAGGATCACTTTTTGAACCGGCGTCGCTGTAAATACCATCTAATTTACAGTATATCGTAATATCCTTTTTT
This sequence comes from Treponema sp., assembly GCA_031266095.1. Next base: position 2,604 of record JAISBR010000072.1, read on the forward strand.
ATGCGATACTGGGGACGCTATGCAAAAATTATACGAAACCGAAGAAAAGGCAAAAAGGGCTTTTTTGGTCAGTCTGGTCACCCGAAAACCGGACGGCAGGGAGGAATCCCTTTGCCGTGAATTGCGGGGACTCGCCGAAACCCTGGGGCTTGAGATTGCCGGCCATGAAACGGTCCATGTCAGGAACCGGCAGCCGAAATTCGGCATGGGAACCGGAAAAGCCGGGGAATTGGCGAAAAGAGCCGTTGAACTGGAAGCCGACTGTATGGTTTTTGACTGGGACCCCAGCCCTTCCCAGCAGCGGGACTGGGAAGAACTGGCGGGAATATCCGTGGTGGACCGCCAGGAACTTATCATCCGTATCTTCGCGGACCGGGCCAATACCAGAGAGGCCGAACTACAGATAAAACTGGCTGAACTTTTGTATCTTTTGCCCCGGCTCAGTCATAAATATATCGATCTTTCCCGTCAGCGGGGAGGCAGTTACGGTACCAGGGGCGCCGGCGAAACCAGGCTGGAAACCGACCGCCGGCAGATTGAGCGGCGGATTCAGCGGCTGCAAAAAGAGCTTGAGGAACTGCGGAAACAGCGGCAGCTTCGGCGGCGGCAGCGTGAGCGCCAGGGCCTGCCGGTCTGCGCCATTGTGGGTTATACCAACGCGGGCAAGTCCAGCCTGCTCAACGCCCTTACCGGCGCGGATGTTCCGGTGGGGGACAAGCTCTTTGCCACCCTGGACGCCACCACCCGCCGCTTCGAACCCGAGCCGGGCATGGCGGCCCTGCTCACCGATACCGTTGGATTCATCCGCCGGCTCCCCCATTCCCTAATCAAGGCTTTCCGGTCTACTCTGGAGGAGGCCGCGCTGGCGGAGCTGCTGATCCATGTGCTGGACGCGGCTGAGCCGGACATTGAAAGTTTTTTTGAGACAACCCTCTCGGTGCTTCGGGAACTGGGAGCTGAGGATATACCCATGATCACGGTATTGAATAAAATTGACCGCGTGACGGCGTTGCCGTCAACGGCGGAATCCGCTTTGCGGATAGAAGACCTGCTGCTGCGTTTCCCGGAAAGTGTGGCGCTGTCTGCCAAAAACGGGACCGGACTGGATGAACTAAAAAAACGGATAGCGTTCCTGCTCAAAGAGCCTCGCACGATAGTATCGTTTGCGTAGTAACGGGCGCCGGAAAATTAATCAACAGCCGCGGGGTATTAAACCCTCGCCGCGAATAAGGGGTATTATGTGACAAAATTACAGAGGGTTCTGCTTTTCTTTCTGCTGTTCGGCACTATGCTGATCTTTGGCCTGATTGAAAATATAAAAGGTGTTTCCTATCCCCTCATCAAACTTGAGTTCAACGCCTCATGGGAGCAGCAGGGCTTTATGGTGTCAATGCTCTCCTTAAGCTATGTAAGTTTCAGTATAGCCGCGGGGATTTTCCTGGGCCGCTTCGGCATAAAGCCGGCTTTTCTCCTGGGCTTTACCGCGCTCTCTCTGGGCCTTATATCGGTTTTTTTTATGCCGACTTTTTTCACCGCCGCGGCCGCCCTGTTTCTGGTGTTCGCAGGTTTCGGCTTTTTCGAGGTGGGGATAAACGCTCTGGCGGCGCAGGTCTTTACCGCCAAAGCCGCCATACTGATGAATATGCTGCATGCCTTTTACGGAATTGGCGCGATCATCGGACCCAAGGCGGCCGGTATACTTGCGAATAACTTCAGCCTTCCCTGGCGTTTTATTTACCTTCTTTCCCTGCCCCTGGCGCTGGTGCTGTTTATCCCCGGAATTTTCATCAAATTTCCCGGAGAGGAACGTTCCGTCACGGGTAAAGCGGGCGCGGACAGGGCCAATACCGTTAGGCGAAAAAATTTCTTTGACGCGCTGCGTTCTCCCATGGTATGGATCTTTTCGGTTACTCTGGGATTTGCGGTTTGTATTGAAATGAACAGCGCCAACTGGGGACCCTTGTATTTTCAGGATGTCTACGGCCTGGACCCCGCAACCGGCGGCGCCACCTTTCTCTCGGCCTTTTTCATTGTCTTCACTCTGTCCCGTTTGACCTGCGGCGCTTTTGTTGAGCGAATCGGCTATTTACGTTCTCTTATCGGCCTCGCGCTTATTATACTGCTTATTTTTATTGCCGGCTTCTGTTTGGGTGCAAAGGGGATCTATGTGCTGCCGGCCCTGGGATTTTTTGTCGCCCTGCTCTGGCCCACTATCATGGCTCTGGCCATTGTCTGTTTTGGCGATGACGCGCCGGTGATGTGCAGCGCCATGATAGCCATCGGCGGCGCGATCAACGCCGGGGCGCAGTTTTTAGTCGGGCTGACCAACCGCCTGCTCGGCCCCGCCTGGGGCTACCGCAGCAGTCTGGTGTATACCGTACTTTTGATCGGCATCTTGTTTTTAGTAAGCAAAAAGTTAAAACAAACCAAAGAGGGCAGTCATGCATTTTAAAGAATTGGCGGCCGCCCGTTTTTCGGTGCGGCAATTCAAAAACAAGCCGGTGGAAAAAGATAAGCTCGATCTTATTCTTGAATCGGCAAGGAACGCGCCGGCCGCGGAGAGGTAGACGCCGGTATCGTTACTACCCATATGATGCTTAAGGCCGCCGACATCGGCCTTGGTACTACCTGGGTCATGTATTTTGATCCTGCCAGGACCAGGGAAGAATTCGCCCTTCCCCCCAATATCGTTCCGCTGGCTTTCCTTCTCACCGGCTATCCCGCCGATAACGCGGCGCCCGCCGCTTTCCACAGCCAGCGTCATCCATTAGAGCGCCTGCTTCTCTAGCAGCCTGTTGCCGGCTGGAATGGGGGGCGGTTGCTTGCTGGAATCGGGGGCGGTTGCCGCCCTCGAAAAGGCTCCCTATTCCGGTACGGAATAGGGAGCCCCCTCTGCGCAGCAGAGGGGGATAAAACCGGGGCCGGGGCTTCCTAGAAGGATTGTATGATCAGGATGATGGAACTCCCGTTCTTAAAGTTGTTCTGCCATGTTGTATTGTAGGAGCTTAGGGCTGCGGAGGGGACCTTGACGGTAACGCTCTTTGGATCGGTAACATTAATGAACATATCTATCCCCATGTCCAGGGTAGGCGGCGTACTCCCCAGGGTAATGGTGAGGGCGGTGGTTCCACCGGTATTCCCAAAGGCTCCTGGACCGATGGATGCTGCGGCGGGGAAATTCACCTCCTCGAGGGAGATACAGTAGCTGAAGGCGTATTGACCTACCCTGGTAATTCCGGCGCCGTCTACCCTTTTGAGGTTGGTGAAACCGTCGAACATACGAGGGTTCATAGAAGCCCCATTCGGTATACTAAGCGCTATATCGGGCAGGACCATAGACACAATCCGGGGGTTACCGAGACTGGACGAATAGGGATCAAACACCGTACCACCACCGCTCAGCGTACTGGCGGAGAGATCCAGGGCGACGTATTTGTCGGGGATTGCGGCGGCGATTGCGTTAAGGAGCGCGTCCCAGACGGTATTGACAGAGGCAATGCCTACCGGCAGAAGAATGGGATTCGTCTCCGAGCCGCCGCTCATACCGGTGAGATACGCCTGAATACCGGAAACGTCCTTGAACGCCCAGCGGGCGGTAAAGGTTACGTCGCTGGTCACCGTATAGGAAGCGCCCTCCGCGTAAACCGTCCCGCCCATTTCCCAGGAATGAAAGGGTATGCCGCCGGACGCGCCCACCATGGGCAGGGTGACGGAGCTTCCTACTTCGATGGGAGCGGGCGGCGGAACCGTGCCGCCGCCCGTGCCCGCGATGTACGTTACCGTATGGAAGGGATGGAATGCCGCGGATACCGTGATGTCCGCGTCGGGCATGGTAAAGACGTACTCATTCCCGCCGCCTGTGGGGGTGTACGTAGTGGTTCCATCGGTGTAGCTAAGGCTGTGCAGGAGATACCCGCCGGCGGGCACTGCCGTCAGGGTAACCGTGGTTCCCGGGTAGGCCGCCGTGAAGCCGGCCTCGATCTGGCCGTTCGCGAAGCCGGGTACGCTTATCTCGTAGCAGGAAAGGGGGGCCCCGGCGGTATCGCGCATTGCCATGGGCACGATGACCATATTGTTTCTGGGCTGTATGTCAAAGGAGATGCTGCCCGTCCCCGCGAGGTTCGGGCTGTCCGCCTGGTACGCCTTGGCGTCAATCCGCCATTGCCCCTGGCGCAGTCTGAGTTGGGCGGTTTCCCCCCATTTCGCGTTGAGGGTAAGGTCTTCCCGGTTCGGCCCGGTGAGTCTCGCCTCAAAGCGCATGGAGGCCAGCACATCGTCGGGCAGGTCGATGCCGGAAGTGATCGCGCGGCCGGCGCTCTTGCCAAAGGTGAGGGTGACGGTCCCTTTGCCGTCCATAGCCTCGCCCGCCCCCTCGCTCAGCGCGCTTTCGCAGCCGCCGAGGAACAGGCCGCTCAGTAGAGCGGTACTCAGTAGAACGGCGCTCAGCAGCACAGCGCTCAATAAAGCGGCATTCACCAGACTGCCGCGTGACAGCGCAACAGTAGACCCCGCAGGCGTATTCTTATCGGCATTCATAATCGTTTCCTTTCAACCTTCATCACCGGTATTGGTATATCTCCGCATGAAAAAAGTTCTCCACTTTAGAATATAACACTATATTTTCTTATTTTCAATCTTTACGACTGGAATCAGCAGCGATTCCAGCCTGAATCGGCTCTCCTATTCCGGTAGGGAATAGGACCCCTTCTGCGCCAGCAGAGGGGCTCGATTCCGGAGGGGTTCACTGCGGAAGGGGAAGCGTATTTCTATCTGAAAGACCGGTCCAATTGCAAGGTGGGCGTCAATACGTTAATAGGTGATACGGCGGTTTCGGGCGCTGACCTGCCAGGTTTCCGTGATCCTTCCCTGGCGGGCAACCAATATCTCAGGATACAGGGCCGATGTGGGACAAATGTGAGTAGGAAGCACATAACAGGGGCTGCCGATAGGGAGTAATTCCCGGCCTTCGGGCTTGGAGAAGACCCAGTGTTCCTCGCTTTGGAAGAGGGGCCTGGCGTCTTCCATTCCGACGATTATTCCCCGGCCTCCCGCCGGATCCGAGGCTATTCCCTTGTATCCCAGGTCCAGGGTAAAGGCGTTTTTGGCAGGATGGCTTACCACCCTGGTAAAGAGCGCCGCGCCGGGAGTAAAGGCGATGTCCGGCAGACTGCAATAGTAGCCCCAATCGCCGATAAAGGCGGTTCCCGGCGACAGAAAGATCCCCTCTTGCCCCGCCCGGCAGGGGAAGGTCGGAGTGCCGCCAAAAACCAGCAGGCCGCAATTAAGGCCTTTTTTGAGAATGGCTTCCCGTATACCCAGTACTCTTTGATCTATTTCATCAACGTCCTTTTTCCTGCGGAAAAAATCCTTGTCGTGCAGGTGGCCGTCATAACAATGGAGGCCTTCGAGGGAAAGGCCCTCAAGAGCCGAAGCGCGCTCATAGAGCGATTCAAGCGCGTTTAGGGCAACGCCGGTACGGTGCATTCCCATATCAACATCGATCAGGGTTTTTAAGCGGATTCCCATTCTTAATGCCGCGGAAGATACGGCCGAAAGCTGGTCATAATCATCACCTATGGCATAAAAAACCGTCTGCGGATATGCCCCGGCAAGACGCAGATAGCGGGAGATATTGGGACCGATAAGCGGATAGGCGAGAATGACATGGGCAGCGCCCGCGGCGGCCGTCATTTCCGCCTCGGCCACGGTGGCGCATTTGAACCGGGTGATTCCCTGTTCAATCTGCAGGCGGATCATCTCCCGGGCCTTGTGGGATTTGACATGGGGCCAGAGCCGGTCAGCGCCGCCGGCCATTTCAATAACCCGCCTGGTATTAGCCAGAATGATATCCCGATAATAGATGAGCGCGGGGCTTATCAGATTTCCGGTATCCGCAAGGGTATAGTCACTTTCTTTCATTTTTACCTGCCTCAAATGAGCTTGTTCCAAAACTAATTGACTATGCGCTAAAGCGCATGGTTTTAGAACAAGCTCTTGCGGTTTTTCGGCCTATGGCCTACAAAACCGCGGTTTTTAAAGGAAGCTGTTCCAAAAACTGAAGTTTTGGAACAGCCTCAAATCTCAAAAATAAATTCGATTTCCACCGTGATCCCGCCGGGAAGTTCATTCACCCCGATAGCCGAACGGGCGCCGACGCCGTCTTCGCCCCAAATGTCCCTGAGCAGGGCCGAGGCGCCGTCTATTACCTTTGGCTGCTGATTAAAACCGGGGGCGCTTTGCACAAAGGCCAGCGTCTTTATCACTCCCTTGATTTTGTTGAGGTCTCCCAGAAAACAATGAAGGGTACTCAAGGCATTGAGGACGCAGATCCGGGCGGCTATTTGCCCTTCCTCAACCGTCCGTTCGTCTCCGGCTTTTCCCGTAATCAGGGGAACACCGGCTTTGGTCGAGCCCTGGCCGGAAACATAGAGACAGTTTCCCATCTGCCGTACGGGCTTATAAATACCTCCCTTGGGCGGAAGCTCCGGCAGGGAGAGGTTCAACTCTGTAAGTTTTGCGTAAACATCCATAATTATGCTCCTCTGTACACGATATTACATAAGAACAGTATTGTTAATCAAATGCATAGTCTCTAGCATAAAAATCTGATTTTTGTTTTGATTTTTCCCAAAGTTCCGGCTTTTGGAAGACCGGCTTACCTGTCAGGCAGCCCGGGAGCCTGTTGCGCTTGTGGTTTTTTTGCGGCACTTTATGCCGCAAAAACCCCGATTAACGGGCTCCTTAGGAGTTTGCAGGGTAAAAATCGCCTAAATGGCGATTTTGGAGGTTTTAAGCGCGAAGCGCAACAAACTCCTGGGCCGTTACACCGCCCTTCCCTAAACCGGCGTTTCATATTATCGTAATGGTAACGATGAAAATAGAACTTTTTACCTTTTGCGATTTTGCTCAGGAAAACGGCGGCAAGCTGACCATAGTTGGAACATTCGATACGATCATTTCCCGCAACTTTCCCTGCGTACATCCCCAGCTTTCAGTGGTGATCCGCCTGCGTTTTGATATCTGGGAATTTGCCAAACACAGTTTCCGCATTGAAACCCGGGACCTTGACGGACAGATGAGCATGGAGGCCATCAGCGGCCATGTGGAAGTCAAGGGAGTGGGAAACGCCACCGCGGTTTCCCACCTGGTGTTTACGATCTCCAATCTGCGCTTTGAGAACAACAGCGTGGTGAATTTTGTACTATTCATGGATGAAAAGGAAGCGGGCTCTATTCCTTTGTACGTCAGAAAAGGTTAGTTCCCGATGCCCAGCTCTGCATGCGTTACCTGCCGGCGCCGGATCCCCGGATAAAGGATTTAACCCCTTGCCTTGGAACGAATCTGTTCATTCCGCTCCCTGAGAAGGGAGTTTTTACCAAAGGTCCAGGTATTATCCTCGTTCAAGGTAACCCCAATGTCATATACATTGGTGGGAAAGGCAATCTCCTGGACAACGGTCATGGCGTTGAGATCCAGCACTTCGCCCCGGATAAAGGAGCCAAAGGCGATCCAGTACTTGATTTTTAGACTAAAGGTATATCCCATGTTCGGTCCGGCGGAAGTAACCAAGGCAGGGGAACCGCCCAGTCCAATACCGGCGGATACATCATTATTGGAGATATTACCACCGGTGTAGATTCCCAAAGTTCCCGCAGGCGGCCGCTTGTCAGCGGGAGCGTTCACAAGGAATTCATAAGCGCCGCTGGCTTTATCAAGCAATACCTTGGTCAAGCCAGAGGTTTAGGGATCGGCGGAAAATGTCTGCGATGCCTTGAATTGTACTCAGGGTTTAAGTTCGCCGGTTCGACACCACACAAAGCTATAATCCAGAGACCACTTAAACTTAAGAGTGGTGTTTGGATTTGCCGCTTGCGTAAACCACGCAAGGCTTTGAAGATTAAGCTGGACCACTTCCGGGTCGGGGCAGGTGGTATAGATACAAAACACACCTGGATTGAGAGCCCGATCCATAACCTTGAGAGAATAGTTCGTTGCCATAAAAAACTCCTTGACATTAAAATATAAGCCCTTCAGAACGGCCTGATATAAACAGAGTACCATCCCCTGCTTCATCGGGGTAGAGGGCGGGGCAAAGCCCCGCTCTTTATTCCATTGGTCAAGAGTTTTTTCCAAAAAATTATTTTTTTGCTCCGGCGCGCCTTATCCTCGGGGCAGGGCCCGCAGGCAGCCTCAAAACCACAGCAAAACCAACCTGGTTTCGAACCAGGTTCAAAATTTGAGCCGGAGCAGAGCTCGGACCTCCGGTTCGGCGGAGTATTAAACCAGACTTTCGAATGAGCCTCCGCAGGGCAAGCCCTGCGGTATCTTTAGCGTTGCCGCTGCTTGAACGGAGGCTCGTTCGATAGGAAATTTATTATACCGTCTGGTTTAATACCAAATTTTGCAGGTGTTACGTTGTTTGAGCCGAGGCAAGCCTCGGGGTATTAAACCAGACTTTCGAATAAAGGGAGCAAAGACACGGGAGAGACACTAATGGGAGATAAGCTGAGAACGATGAAAACAACAGCAAGTTGGGGCACGTTTACGGATGGAAACGAAGGGCGATGCTTTGCGCTATGCGGTTTGCGAAATCTCTTTGCGCGCCGGTCAGCCGGCCATTGCCTCCGGGTTGGAACTTACCGGTTCGCAAGGCTTTGGATGGTCTCGGTTGAAAGGCCGGTGATTTTTTGGATAATTTCCACCGAAACACCTTCTCCCAGAGCGTTTTTGGCAACTTCCTCCCGGCCTTCCTCCCGCTCAACTACCAATGCGTCTTCCAGCTTCCATTCGTCAAATAACATATTGATTACCTCCGAACTGTTCCTTTCTAAAAACTCTTTGAGAATATTATTTCCTATACACCATTGCACCGCCCGGGTAATCGCGGTTTCTATAATCGCTTTCCGGTCCTCCCTTGATACATCCGCCGGGTTTTTACCCCCGGACAGTCTACCTTCAAATTCTCTCACCTTTGCTATGAACAGTACATACCCGCTCAAGGTCTCATCCTTGTGGACCATATCCCGGTTATGGCCTTCGTTAATATTGAAAACCTTCGCAATCAGTTCCAGGTCGGGCGGCGCGCCGGCCGGCAGCCCTATAGCGGAAACATCCTCAAAGGCGTCGGACAGCCGGAGCGTTTGCTCATCCGGAAAGGGATCAACGCCGTTATACAGTACGATAACTAATCGGGTTTTGCAAAAGCCTCACTTTTTATACGCGCCGGCCCTGGGCGCTACCCCATGCTTAGATTTAACGTGGCGCAATTCGTACCCTTGAAAACAATAGTCCTTTATAGTATAGTTTATATAATATGGGGGAGAGAATGACTGTAGCGGAAGCAGTTGCAGTACTGGGAGGACAGTTTTTTTCAGGTGAGGACAAAGCGGACCTTGAAGTAGCCTCAGCCTGCGGGGCGGATCTCATGAGTGATGTAATGGCCTTTGTCAAGGATCGGGTCCTGCTTTTGACCGGCCTGGTAAATCCTCAAGTGATCCGTACCGCGGAACTGCTTGACATTCACGCTCTTATTTTCGTGCGAGGCAAGATTCCCAGCCGGGACATGATCGACATGGCCGAGGAAGCGGGCATTATCCTGGGAGGTACCAAACTTCCCATGTTTCTCTCCTGCGGCAAGCTCTATGAGGCCGGCCTCAAAGCGGGCGGTACCAGGGCGATTTGAACCGCCGTACCGGTCACGGGCCTCTGGGGGAAGAGAAACGGACAGGTGCGCTTGTTTCAAAATTTCAGCTTTGAAACAAGCTCAGGTGTCTAAGGGATTAAGAGCCTGCCCGGAAAAGAGCATCGGCCTCTTCCTTCTCAAAATTCGGTCGTCTTTGCCGCCTCAAACTCTTTCTCAATTTCCGCCGAGGGCTTCTCTGTAACAAGACTCACGATCAGAATCACCAGACAGGAAATAATAAAGGCCGGAAGCAGCTCATAGACCGCGAAGGCGCCGCCGAGCTTGGCGATTACGTTTTTCCAGAGCACTACCATGACGCCGCCTGAAAGCACACCCGCAACCGCCGCGGGGAAGGTGGTCCGTTTCCAGAACAGCGAAAAGAGGATGAGGGGGCCAAACGCCGCGCCGAGACCCGCCCAGGCATAGGATACTACCCGGAAAATCGACTGGTTACCGGATAGGGCGATGACCACGCCGAACACCGTTACCAGGAGCATGGTGACCCGCGCCACCCACATGACCAGGACGTCGCTGGCATCCTTCTTAAAGATATCCTTGAAAATATCGTTAGCAAATGAAGAAGAAACGATCAACATATACGAATCCGAAGAACTCATACTGGCGGCGAGAATACCTGAAATAACGACGCCTGCCAGGAGAGGCGGGAAGAAATCCAGGCTCAAAAGGGTGAATATATTTTCCGAGGCGCTGGCGGTATTAAGCGCCGTGGGCATATAGGCCCTGCCGATAAGACCAATAGCCACCGCGGTAAGCTGGGCAATAAAGCACCAGATTACCGCGATATTGCGGGAACGGGCGATGTTAGCGGTTTTGTTAATCGCCATAAAGCGGACCAGTACCTGGGGCATACCGAAGTAACCGAGGCCCCAGGCCATGGTGCTGACTATGGAGAGGAAGCCATAATCGGCGCCGTCTTTGAAAAGAGGCGCGCCGTTGGCGATCTGCTGCACGCCGTCAGTCATATCGGGAACGGCGATACCGAAGAAATCGATGAAGCGGGGGAAGCCGCGCAGGTTCTCCACGACGCCCGCAAAGCCGCCGGCATGGACGATACCGAAAACAAGTACCAGCGCCAGGGCGGATACCATCAAAAGCCCCTGGATAAGGTCGGTCATACCCACCGCCCAGAATCCTCCCAGAAGGGTGTAAAACATAACCAGGAGGGCGCCAAGGATAACCATGGCCACCATGTTCGCATTAAAAATATAGCTGAACAGCTTCCCGAAGGTAATGAACTGAGCGCCGACATATATCGAAAAGAACACCAGGCTGATAATAGCGGCGATCGCGAGGAGTATCCGTTTGTTGTCATGGAAGCGCTTGCTGAAAAATTCCGGAAGGGTGATGGCGTTATCGGTAATTTGGGAATAGACCCGCAGCCGTTTCGCTACCAAAACCCAGTTGATCCAGGTACCGATAAAAAGACCCAGGGCGGTCCAGAAGGCTTCTCCGATACCGGTAAAATAGGCTACCCCCGGCAGCCCCATCAACAGCCAGCCGGACATATCCGAAGCCTCGGCGCTGATGGCCGTGACCCAGGGGCCAAAACTCCGTTTGGCCAAAAAATACTCCTCTATACTGGTATTGCTCCTCCGTGCGTACCAGAGGCCAATAACGATCATTACCAAAAGGTAAGCCCCTATTCCAATCAGGGTTTGAACATTGGTACCTAACATAATTCCTCCTTAATAATTAAGTACTTGAAAAAATCTGTTTTCCTGCGTATTTTATAGAAAAGAAGGAATCAGTACAATGGGACGAATAAAGAGCACGCTGGAAATCGCCCTGGAGCGGACCGAATCGGTCAAAAGCGATAAACTCAGTATCGATCAATTTGAGACAAAACAGCGGGGAAAGCGGCTGGCTAACGCCTTTCTGGAAGACCCCAAAAAAAGTCTTGACGAGGAATTAAAGAAGACGCCCAACGAACAGCGGGAAAGCCTGAAAGAGGGAATCTTTGACGTGTTAATTTCACAGATCACCCTCCCGGTAAACAAGGAAGATGAAAAACGCATTGAGGCGGTGGGCAAGGGGCTGCAGGCGCTCATAAACAACAGCCGGTTTGCGGCTATGTACAAGCAGTTAGGCCAAGCTCTTTCCCAGTACCTGGCCGAGGCCGGGCGTTATGACCAGACCATTCGCCAGCAGTATGCCCCGAAACTCCGCCAAAAAGAGGAAGAGCTTTCCCGCCGCCTGGGCCGGGAAGTCCGCATCGATCCCTTCCAGGACCCGGAGTTCATCGGCTTTTACAACCAGACGATGAACGCTCTCAAGGATAATTACCAGGCTGCGGTGGATCAGATAAGAGAAGAAGCCCGGCGGCTCTTCGCCGAAGGAAGCGGCTCAAAAGTCCAATAGACTTGTTCGGAAACTTCAGTTTCTGAACAAGCCCAATTACGAATTGCCGGTCTCAAGCCGGGCAATAACCAGGCGGTAGCGGTTGTCGTTATCCCGAACCCAGCGGATATCCGTAACCACTACCTCACCGGCGGCGCCCAACTCAACCGGAACAGTTCTGCCGCCGCCAATGACCTGGAACTTCGCGGCCTGGGCGTTGGAGGCCCAGATACGGATACCGTTTTGCGCCTGGATGTTGAGTTCGTCCGAGCGTTGGAAGTAACGCTCGTTCCGGTCCCGGCGGTCCCGCTCAAAAAGGATCTCCCAGCGGAACATGCAGTAACCCTGAAAATTCGACTGCAGCGTAAAAGGATAGGCGTTAGGAGAAGAAAATATCACCGTAGCGTTGGACAGCCCCCCGGACACGCCGGCCGCCTCGGTGAGCCCGGCTTCAGCGGATGGAACATCGGCCATAGCGCTTATTACCGGGGCGCCGTCCATAGCAAGGCGGAGCAGAACCCCCATATCGGCATTGTTCTTCACGAAATCGGCGGCTGTTATCCGTAAATCAGGGATGCCGTCGTTGTTAAGGTCCTCATTCGCTGCCTGGTTTAAATCAAGAATCAAAGTCCGCTGGGGAGTACGGATAGTCACCGCCTCTCCGAGATTTATCAGTTCAAGTTTATACTGATTCGTATCCACCGGAATGAGCAGTGAATCCCCTTTGTAAAAACGGCGTTCAAGGGAATCGCCGTTCATCACATGCTCCTCCGGAGAGCGGCCGACCGGCGCGGCCTTCTCCGCCTTTGGAGGCCGGGTCATCAAAAAAAACACGCCGCCTCCGGCGCCGAGTATCATCAAAATAACCGCGATGGTAATCAGGATTTTTGGAAGTCGTGAAGGGACTTTTAAAAGCTGCTCCACCGGGACCGGCTGTTCCTGTATCTTGAAGGCACGGTACAGGGAAAGCAGTTCCTGCACGTCAAGATCAAGGTAAGCGCCATAATTTCTGAGAAAACCGATAACGTATGGCTCACCGGGAAAACCGGAAAAATTCTCAGCTTCCAGGGCTTCAAGGTAACGGGCCGCGATATTCGTCTCTCTGCTTATCTGATCAAAACTAAGATCGCTTGCCTCCCGCGCGGCCCGCAATTTTTCACCCAGCGATTCCAATGGCTGCCCCCTCCCTAGTCAAGATCCTGAAACAGGAAATTATTACGCATATAGGCTGAAGCCGGAGAATCGTAAATAAAGCGCTGCTCCGGAATTCCCTGGTTGATCCTGATATTGGAAAAGTCAAAACGTACCACTCCTTCCACGAGGGTCTGGCCCTCAATCCGGCGGATCAGCTGGGTATCAGGGTTGACGCTGAGAATGATCTCCCTGAATCCCTCCGAGGCGGAACGCCGGGTAAGGCGGAGCTTCACCACCCGTTCCTGAGAGCCGGCGTCCAGCGGCATTGGGGCAGGGCCGGTGACAAAAGACGGAACATAATTCCGCCTGAGCAGGGCAAGGCCCTGGGCACTGGCCAGAGACGCGCCGGAAGAAGACGGCCGCCTGCCCTGGGTAATGACCTGATTCAGAACCACCCGGTAATCGGGGAGGTACACGGTCAGCAGTTCACCGTTAAATACAATCACCTGTTCCGCGGGCCTGGTAAAATCAATCCGCAGAAAAGACGGACTGAGATGGCTCACATTTCCCGTCATTTCCCTGCCGCCGGAGAGGATCGCGATACCGGCCTCATAATCCCTGATAACGCCGTACCGTTCCGACACCATCTCAAGATAATGTTCGGCGGTGATAATCTCCTGACCGGAAAGAGCGAAAACGCAGCAGACCAGCGCAAAAAACAGGAAACAGCCTCTTTTATACATACACAACCTCATCATTTTCACATCATTTGAGCCGATTTCAATATCTGTCATATTGAAACGGCAAACTTGAATTTAGATTCTTACTCTTGAGCCTCTTGCAAAATTGAAGTTTTGAAGAGTATCTCTTTAATCTTAAACCAGAGAAACATATAAGGCAAGTATGCACCTATGCTTCTATGCTTCGTTTTTTACGTGACGCAACACGGTATGAGTATCCGCCTCTACAGCCTCCCGCCTCTGTGTGCTATGATAGAATAAGTACTATGCTTCAATTTATCCGAAAGGGGGTTAATACCCTTGCCGTCTGCCTTATTTTAACTGCGGGAAGTGTTTTTGCCGGGGGAAAAACCCAGGCCACGGTACTGGTCGAATCTCCCGCTGTTCAGCATGATCGGGACGTCCAGCCGACGCAGCAGCCCAAGCCGGGCAGGGCGGAACTGGTGATGAAAGCCCTTGCCGCCGCATACCCCGATCGTATTGGGCGGGCAGAATTCAGGGACGGTGATTGGGCGGTCCTGCTGCGGGACAAATGGTACTATTACGCGGACGGCAGACTGCTGCCAGAAGAATTACGGGACAGCGCGTCTGACTATGACCCCCAGCCGTTTTACAATTACCAGCCTGACCTGCCCCCCTGGAAGGAGGTCTCCCCGGAGGAAGCCGCCCGCTTTCGGGATATAACAAACAACCGGAGTCAGAACCCGCCGAAACGTTCTCAGCACTTTTATGACGCCCTCTGGCGGGCGGGCAGCCGGGAAGAGGCCTATGAGCGGGTAAAATCCCTCCGTTTCCTCGGCCATACCGTGATGGTCCACTATGCTATTCTGGAGGAGCTTGCGCTGGTAGAGGAACGAATCCTGCGAGAGGCGAGAACCAACTCCCAACTGCGTGCATGGGTGAACAGCGTGAATACCCTGGACGGCTGGAACTGGCGGAGTATCGCCGATACTCAAAGCAGGAGTTTTCACGCTTACGGCGCGGCCATTGACATTCTCCCTAAATCCCTGGAGGGAAGGGAAACTTACTGGCTGTGGGCCGCCGGCAAAAGGCCCGAATGGTGGAATATTCCCTATAATCAGCGATTTCACCCCCCCGCGGCGGCAATCAAGGCCTTTGAGGACTACGGCTTTATCTGGGGTGGCAAGTGGCTGTTTTTTGATACCATGCACTTTGAGTACAGACCGGAGATTTTGATTTTGAGTGGAATGCCCCTATCCGACAGGCGGTAACCCCGGCGGAAGCGGCCGATTACGGCAAAAGCCCGGTTCATGTGTTATTGATCAATCTAAAAATAGCCTGTATAATGATAACGAAAGAGGTACTTTGCAAGTTGCGTTGATTAGGTATATGCTATATTGTAAATTTTTATAGAAAGGATAGGGGAATGGCTGCTGGTCAGGCGTTGGTTGTAGATGAAGCCAAAATAAAAAAAGCTGTTCAATCAGGGACTCCTTTAACCATAACCACGTTTACCTTACCCCATGAGATAGAGGTTTACATAGAACAGGTACTCTCGATTTTTCTCAAACTCGTTGATCAAGAGAAACTCAAGGATTATGTCGTTTACTGTGTGCAGGAACTGGCGGTAAACGCAAAAAAAGCAAATACCAAGCGGGTGTACTTTATCGAAAGGGGCCTGGATCTTTCCAATCCCAGTGACTATAAGGAAGGGATGTCTCATTTTAAGGAGAATACCCTCAATAATATCGGTCACTACCTTCAGCTTCAGAAAGAAAAAGGTTTGTATATCAAACTGGTATTACAGATAAAGAAAAATATTATTCATATTGAAACACGGAACAATGTGGCGGTTACCAGAACGGAATTGATCCGTATCCATGACAAGCTGGCCCGGTCCCGGCAGTACAACAGCCTGGAGGACGCCCTTTCACAGGTGCTGGACGATTCCGAGGGCGCTGGACTCGGCCTCGTTATCCTGGTACTGATGTTGAAAAAAATGGGGCTTGATGAAGACTGCTTTGATATTCTTGGTACGGAAAAAGAAACCATAGCCCGGCTCCTGATCCCCCTTGATCAAACCAGGGTAGAGAATCTTTCGCTCCTTTCCGCGACCATCGTTAATAATATTAATTCTCTGCCGCAGTTCCCTGAAAACGTAATGCGGGTACAAAAACTCGTTACCGACCCCAATTCGGATATGGCGTCTATCGCCCGGCAGATATCCATGGACCCGGCGCTTACCGGAGATATCCTCAAAATCGTTAATTCCGCCCAGTATATGCTGGCCAAGAAAGTGGACAATATTTTCGAGGCGGTAAAGATGCTCGGGATACGGGGCGTAGGAAATCTCCTCTATTCCTACGGAACCCAAAAGGTACTGGGTGACGACACGGTGGACAAGAAACAGCTTTGGGAACACTCCTACAGAACCGCTTTCTACTCTTATAATCTTGTCAAGAATTTCAAGAAGGACCATAACCTGCTGGATGACGCCTATGTGGGAGGTATCCTCCATGACATGGGAAAAATCGTTTTCTCGAATGTCCACCCGGATTTGCTGGACAAAATCCGGCGTTTCTGTTCTGAAAAGGGCCTTCCCGCCTCTACCTTTGAGGATCTGTCCACCGGTATGAACCACGCCGAGATCGGCGCCCTTATCGCGGAGAAGTGGAATTTTCCCGAAGGGTTAGTAGAGGCAATCCGCTATCACCATGATCCCACCTCAGCCTCCAGTGCAAACAGGGACATGGTTGAGACGGTCTACCTTGCCAATATGTTCTGTGAATACGAAAACGGTAACATTACCTTCGATCAGTTTGAACCCTCCGCGCTGAACAATTTCGGCATCGTTTCCAAACGACAAGTCGACAGCCTGCTGGAACGCTTCTCCCAGGGATTCAATAAGGAAAATCAGAAATGAATCTAAGGAAGCTGTTCCAAAAGCTAAAGTTTTGGAACAGCCTCAAATTTTTATAACTTTTTATTGACTTGTATACTATATGGAGATACAATAATTCTAGATTTCCAATAGGCGGGAATATCTTTTTCTAACCAGAGTCTATTCATAATGTAGAACCCGGGGGCAAGCTCCTGGGTATGGGCCTCGCCTTTCAATCAAGGAGTGTATTGTATGAAAGGATGGTATAAGCCTGTTTTAGTATGCGTATTGTTGGCAGGATTTATTGGATGTTCTTCAATAGAGTCGAATAGGAAATATGCAAGTTTAGCCGCAGAACATGAATTCAACTACTTTTTCCCATCATCTGGTTTTACACGTAGTTTTTCAACAATTGAAGAGGCATATGATTTTGCGAGGACCGCAGACGCAAAATTTTCAAAATCCGCAAATAAGCCAACCGCAAAGGGATTAGCAGCTAAATTGACCGGCCCCAAACTGGAAACAGAACAAGCCGTATTTTTAGTTTGTTACATGGGTGCAACAAATACAAATGGCGCTGTAGACTTATCAAAGATAGATAAACCCTTGGAGAGCGTAGTGAGAGAATCTCCCTCAGCTACCCTTGTATACTTAATATTTTATAATGACAGGATAGTATCCATATCTGATTTTCATCTTGCGAGCGGTTATATATATTCGGACGGGAATTCACAAATAAAACAGTTTGGGTACGAGAAAAAAGTATATGAAGCGGATTACCCGATTGGATGGGGCTTAGAGAAAGCGTTCGGATATTTAAGAGGAGAAATAAATTAAGCTAAAAGACAAAGGGTACATAACGCGGCTGCAGTATATTTTCTTGTTTCATTCTGATACATGAGCTTGTTCCAAAACTAATTGACTATGCTCTAAAGCGCATGGTTTTGGAACAGCCGCATATAATAATCCCCCTTCGGCCACCCGTCACCGCATCCGCCGATATTTCCAAAAGCAGCGGCGGCAGGGGGGGTAAATTGCACTGGACGTCATCAAGCGGATCATGCTAAATTCTACAGTAAAGATGGGTCACCGGAGTAAGGTGAAATTTTTCAGGACCAAGGGGAAGCCTTCAGATGCCTAACACCATGTTAGCGGACGGCGTTAATAACGGCGGCGCCAGGAAACATTTGTTTATCATTAACCCCGTCTCCTTTCGGGATCAGGCGGAAATGGATACTTTTATTTCCTCGGTGGAACGGTGTTTTACCCAGGATATCAAGGGAGAATATCAGATCCGTATTTCCCGGTTTCCCCGGCACGCCCTGCGGACTGTGAGGCAGTATATCACCCAGACGGAACCGGATACGACTGTCCGGGTCTACGCGGTGGGAGGCGATGGGATCCTCTTTGACTGCCTAAATGGGATTGTGGGACTTCCCAATGCGGAACTGGCTGTGGTTCCCTATGGTCATTCCAACGATTTTATCCGCGCTTTTGGGGAAGGTTTGAACGATATATTCAAAAACATCCCCTTACAGGCCGCCGGGGAAGTGATTCCCACAGATATCCTCCATTGCGGCAGTAATTACTCCCTCAATCTCTGTATCGTGGGACTGGAATCAGCGGCTGTCTTCCGGACTGTGGATATGCAGCAAAAACTTAAGGCATGGCCCCGGTTTATCAGAAATAGTTCCCGTGTGTATAACCTGTGTTATTATATAGGGGGCTTTATGGCAATGTTCGACCAAAAGGTACTGAAACAGGAATACACTATCAACATTGATGGTGAGGACCTCAGCGGAACCTACGCCAGCGTCAACATCGCCAACGGGCCCTGTTACGGCGGGGATAAAAGCGCCGTGGTTACCGCCGTTCCCGCTGACGGCTTTATGGATGTGCTTATGTTTAAAGGTACCCGGACCCTGCAGGGTTTACAGAGGATCATCCCCTATACCCAGGGACACTATGATTACTTCCCCGACGAATTTACCCTGAGACGGGCGAAAACTATTTCTATCCGTTCTAAAGACCCCCTGATGATAAACCTGGATGGGGAAGTGTTTTTTGATACCAATATTACGGTAGAACTGGTCCCGCTGGCGGTGAAGATAGCAGCGCCGAATAACCTGCACTATAAGAGAGGGGTTCCCCTGCCATGAACCAAAAGGACAGCGCGAGCGGCCTGTATTTTCAAAAAGCGGCGGCTATCGTTCTGATCAGCATGGCGGCCCTCGCCCTGATCAATCTAAGGGAATATCCCTGGAGCGGGTCTTTCGTCATACCCATCCTGGCTGTTATATGCGTCGTCCTGATTGTCCTCGGGGTTTCTCTGATGAAATACCTCAATACAACGGCAAAGAGCGGCCACTCCACGAAAGCCCGGTTTGCTTTAGACACTCTGATGTCCGCCACCCCTAACCTTATCGCCATGGTGGATGAAATGAACCGTGTAACCTATATCTCCGAAGCCTTGGCGTCCCTGGCCCATGTTGAGAATTATGAAATGGCGGTGGGCCGGCCGATTATAGATATTTTCCCCGATATAAATATGAAAATCCTTATTGGAGAAATCCTGGAATCCGAGGAATTCTACGATAATACGGTGGAATTCCTTATGAATGGGGAAAGGCGGTACTTTAAAATAATTTCCAACCGGTTCGTCAGTGAGACCCAGGGACGGCTTATTGACATAAGCGACATTACGCCTATTATGGCGGCCCGGCTTGAGGCGGAAAAGGCCAATTTCGCTAAAAGCGCTTTTCTGGCCAAGATGTCCCATGAGATACGCACCCCCATGAACGCCATTACCGGCATGTCCGAGCTTATTCTGCGGGAAGAGGCGTCGCCGGTTATACATGAATATGCGGCGGAGGTGAAACAGGCCGGAAACAACCTGGTGGCCATTATCAACGATATTCTGGACTTTTCCAAGATCGAATCCGGAAAAATGGAAATTATCCAGGTTGAGTATGAATTTGCCTCCCTGATCAACGATGTGATCGCCATTATCCGTATGCGGCTTAAGGAAAAGCCGGTTCATTTTGTGGTTAATATTGACCCGGCCATTCCCCAAAAGCTCTCCGGAGACCTGGTCCGGGTCCGGCAGATACTCTTGAATCTTTTATCCAACGCGGCGAAATATACTAACCAGGGTCATATCATCTTCAGGGTAGACGGCATTGAAGACAATGCCGGCGGAATCAACTTGAATTTTGAAATCACCGATTCCGGCATCGGCATAAAACCGGAAGATATGAAAAAGCTCTTTGAAAATTTTTCTCAGGTTGATACCCACAGACACCTGGGTGTGGAAGGAACCGGCCTGGGGCTTGCCATTGCCCGCAGCCTCTGCCGCGCCATGGGAGGGGACATTACGATAAAGTCCGCCTATGGGGAGGGAAGTACCTTTACGGCGCTTATCCCGCAGAAGGTACGGAGCAGGAGTCCCTTTGCCGAGGTAGCTGAACCGGAAACAAAAAAAGTGCTGATCTACGAAAACAGGAAAATCTACGCCAATTCCATTGTCCAGTCCATCAATAATCTGAAGGTGTCCTGCAGGCTGGCTTCAAGCCGGGAAGAATTTGCCCAAGCCCTGGAGGAAGGCTCTTTTGATTTTATCTTTACCGCTTCCTTCCTGTTTAGTGAGGCTCAGACGGCGATAGGGGAAAGGGGAGTTAACACGACACTGGTACTGCTTGCCGAATACGGCGAGGCAATCGCTGAACGGAATGTGCGCTTTATCGCTATGCCGGTTTATGTCCTGACAATCGCCAATATTCTGAACAATGTTGAGGAAATCCGTTCTTACACTGAAAGTGAAAGTACCGTTACGCGCTTTACCGCCCCTTCCGCCCGGATTTTGGTTGTAGATGATATTAAGACAAACCTCGATGTGGCCGAAGGACTCCTCGCCCCCTACGCTATGCGGATCGATGTCTGTTTAAGCGGTGCGGAAGCGATTCATCTGATACTGGAAAATCAATACGATCTGATACTGATGGATCATATGATGCCGGAAATGGACGGCGTCGAGGCGGTCCGGACTATCCGAGCCTTGCCGGGGGACTATTTTCGAAAATTGCCCATCGCGATCCTTACTGCCAACGCTATCGCCGGAATGCGGGAGATGTTTCTTAATATAGGGTTCAATGATTATATTTCCAAACCCATTGAGATCATTAAACTGGATGAAGTTATATCCCGGTGGATTCCTAAAGAGAAGAAGCGGGGAGCAGGGAATAAGGAGCAGGGGACCGAGAGTAAAGAACAGGCGGCGGTGTCACCCGGTTCGTTGTTTAGTATTCCCGGGGTGGACGCGAAAAAGGGCATAAAGATGACCGGCGGAACCGAGGCGGGCTACCTGAGAATTTTGACTCAGTTTTGTAAAGACGCGGCGGCCCGGCTGGGGGTTTTTGCCACGGTTCCCGCCGCCGAAGCGGATCTGACCGCTTTTACTACCCAGGCGCACGCGCTCAAAAGCGCCACGGCCAGTATCGGCGCGGCGGATATCTCGAAAGAGGCGGCGGCATTGGAAGCGGCCGGAAAGACTCAGGATATGGCGGTGATACAGGAAGGGCTGCCGGGTTTTCACGAACACCTGGTAAAGCTGATTGAAATGATAAAAAAGGCTTTGGAGCAGTGAACAGGGAATTGGGAAAGCGAATAATTGCCGCGGCTGCGGAAAAAGCGCAGGGAGGGATAATCGATCTTCCCACGCTTTTACCGGGCCGGTTCCCCGGCGCCGCTTTCCGCGCCGGTGTGATTTAAGATGAAAATCTCTCCTTCCCGGGAAATTATTAAACAGTATAATGCGGCGGCTCCGGCTAAAGCCGTGCTTTCCGGTCCAAATTCCGCGAAAACAACGGCTTCCCGGCTTTCTCCGCCTGGTTCCCGTTCCCTTGCCGCCCTCCTCGGTTCCCTGGGACTGCCGGCAGACCGGCTGTCCGGCTCTATTGTCTCATTTGCCCGGTTTTTCTCACTTCCCCTGGAGCCGAATTTTCTGGCAAATATCCGCCGGCAGTCAAACCTGCCGGGACAATCTCCCCAAACAGGGCAGGAGACGGAAAAGGCCGGCTGCCCGGCTGTTCTGCCCGCCGAAGCCGATCTTTTCAGAAACCGGGAGGCTTTATCCCTGGCGGCAACGGCGGCCGCAGACAAGGGGGTGGAACTCAGCCGTGCCGGCCTTGAGGACTATGCCGCGGCAATAGATCCGGACAGGCGGGATACGGGGGGACATGAAACCGGCGGGGAAGATCCCGGCGATACGGGAAACCGGGGCGCGTCCGGTCAAAACGCCGGCGGGAAAAAAAAGAAGGACGGAGGTAACGCGGAAATTGACGCCATTATTGCCGGCGACTCCCTGGGGCTCAAAGAAAAATTGCTCGAACTCGGGGAAAATAACCCTATGCTCGATTTGTTGAACCGGCTTCCTGGAAAAAACGGGCAGCGCTGGATTGTGCTTCCCTTCAGCATTGTTGAGCAAGGGAAACTGTACCGAATATCCCTCAGAATATTGCTTGACGCCGGCCTCTCGTCCGGGCATTTAGCCCTGGAAATAACCGCCGGACCCGCCGGGACAGGCCCCGCCGCGCCGGAACGCCGCTGGCTTTTTGTCCTGGACAGGCCAAAAGGGGACAATCCGCGTCTTCGGCTGTACCTTTGGCCTTCAGTCCTCCCTAAAACCCTGAAATCCCTCGGTCAGGAACTAGCGGCATATGTGGGGCTTCCCCCGGAAGGTGTTTTTGTACAAATTTGTGCACAAATTCGAGAAGAATCGTTCCCATTTGCGGAAAATAGCCGGGAAAATGTATTGCGTTCCATAAATGAAGAGGTGTAGCATAAAGAAAGGCAGTATCGCTTCCGCCATCGGTTATTCCCCGGAAGACGCCGCGCCCCGTCTGCTTGCCACGGGCAGGGATCGGACAGCGGAGCGGATAATTGCCATTGCCGAACAGGCGGGCGTGGCGGTGATAGAAGATCCCGCGCTGGCGGCCTTGTTGGACTCCGGGGTGCGTCCCGGGGATATGATCCCGGTATGGTGCTGGGAAGCGACGGCTAAAATATTGGCCTTCGTATTAACGAAGGGGAATCTCTAATAACCTCAGTTTAGAAATTTTCCGATACTAAGGATAGAAGATGAATAAGATCGCCATACATACCTTAAAGGCGGGGATCACCTTTACTGAACCGGTATACATTGACAGCGATAATCTCCTCGTACCGGCAGGGATCCCCATACGGCAGAAAGACCTCGATCAACTCGCCTCATGGGGCATTAGTGAGGTTGAAACCGAGGGTGTAATTGAAACTGAAGAAAACAAAGATACCGCCGCGAAAAACGGCGTCTCCAGTAAATTATCCCTGACCGAGGTACAGGAAAACAAGGGCCCCTACCGCAGCTATGTAAGCCTTATTGAACGGCTGGACGCGGTTTTTACCGGTATTGCCGATAAAGCTCCCGTTGAAGCCCATTCCATCGACAATATCTCCTCCCAACTGCTCCAGGAAGTCAGGGATCGGCGGGACAGCTTTATAGGGTTTATCCTTGGCGGGGAAATAAAAGGCCATGATCTGGCAAAAAGCTCGATCAATACCGCTATCCTTTCGGCGCTTATTGCGATGGAATTCAAGCTGATCAACTACAAAATCCTACAGATCGCCATCGGGGCCCTGCTCCACGATGTAGGAATGCTCCGGCTGCCCAAGGAAATCCTTGACAAGCGGGGCGGCCTTTCAGACGTGGAGCGGCAGCGGATCAGCAGCCATCCCCTGCTTGCCTACCAAATCGTAACCAAGGAACTCCTGTATCCGGAAGACATGGGTATCATCGTACTACAGCACCATGAGCGCTGGGATGGCGGCGGCTATCCCCGGCAAATTGCAAAAACCAAGATCAATATAGGCGCCCGGATTGTCTCGGTAGCGGACGCTTTTGAGGCTATGGTAAGCCAGAAATCCTACCGGAACTCCATGGTGGGCTACCAGGCGATGAAAAACATCCTGGCGGACAATTCCCGGCGCTTTGATCCGAATGTACTCAAGGCCTTTATCAAAACCATGGGAATTTATCCCATCGGCTCTATCGTACTCCTCAATAACACCGCTCTTGCCAGGGTCATTGAGGTTCACGGAGACGCCCCCCTCAGGCCAAAAATTCATATATTGATCAGTGAATACGGCAGAGTCTTCAAGCCCGATGAAGGGGATATTATTGATCTGAAGACCGAAAGGAGTCTCTTTATCTCAAAAGCGGTGGATCCCAGGGATCTTGCCGGGAATAATGGCCAATAGCAGCCTGGGCAGGGAAGGAGAAAAGCGGGCGGCGGCAATACTGGAGGCTGCGGGCATGAGCATAATCGCAAAAAATGTCCGTTCCCAGTGGGGAGAGGTGGATATTATTGCTTTGGATGGAGAAACTATTGTATTCGTGGAAGTAAAAGCCTGGTCCGCCTACGGCATAGAGAACCTCCAATACGGGATAAACCTTAAAAAACAACGCAGGATTATCGAAACAGCTAAGTATTTTCTTTCCAGCCATCGAGAATATAAAGGAAAGACTGTTCGTTTTGACGTGATTTTTGTTGGCAAGGATGCGGTTACCCATCTTGCATCGGCCTTTATGGAGCGTGTATGATGTTGGAACAGCCGGTAGGCTCCACAAAACTAGAACAACTGCGGAATCGTATAAACGATGAAGATTACCTGTACGAGGCTATCCAGCGTATAGCCCAGGTATTGAGCAATGAATTGTTGGATATCTCACAGGAAAGGAAGTACAATGGGCGGCGGAAGAACGGGAGATAATCGGGGAAACCGCCGGCGTTTTTCAAAGCGCCGGGGACGGGAATCCGCCCAGTCCTCACGGCAGGAAAAAGGCCGGGACGGTAAAAATGAGGCGGGGCTTTCGTACCTGAACGAGGGCAAGGTTGAAAAAACCAGAGGCGGCCTGTATGAGCGTCCCCGCTGGACCGCACCAGTCTTGTCTTCCGAGCCGATACCCGTGCCGGACTGCCCCTGGTGCGGGAAACCCATTACAGACCTTTCCTCCGCCATTACCGATAAGGACTCAGGCGGGCCGATCCATTTTGATTGTGTAATTACCCGGATCAGCAAGAGCGAGACGCTGAAAACAGGGGAAACGATCAGCTATATCGGCGGCGGCCGCTTTGGGATCATTCATTACAACAATCCCCCTGACATACGGGATTTTAGCATAATAAAAATCTTCGAATGGGAGAACAAGGATGACCGTTCCGAATGGCGCCGATCTATCAGTGACCATTTCTCGGTAACCTGAAGCACCGCCGGATGGAAGAGCTGCAAGAACTGGATAAGGATAAAGAAGAAGCCGAAAAAAAATTCCTCTCAAGCCCCAAAATAGTGGAGAACTACGCGCTTCTCGAGGAATTGGGAGTGTTTCAATATGTCAATTCTCTAAACAGGGAAATCAGCTCTTATAAGAGCCTACTCTCACGGGGTCTGGATATTTTTGATCGTACCAGTATCGATGAAATAATGGACGCTACAGTCTACCAGATTTCGGATCATTTCCTTCCCTCGTTTATAGCCTTCCTCTGGAAGCCGGTCCAAAACCGGGCGGATATCACTATCAAAGCATACAAAAACTACAAGCCGGTAGATATAAATCTCCACATAGATAACATCACCGCCTTTGAATCCTTCTTCCTGCGGTTTTCCAAGCCGATTAATTTCGATCTGCTGGCCTTTGAGATGGGCAACGACGAAGCTATCAAACCTTTTGAGGAGGCGCACCCGGAGATCGTCATCCCTATCCTCGGCCCCTTCGGGCTGTACGGGATCATCTTAGTCGGCCGGAAAATGCTGGAGAATGATTATTCCCCTGAGGAGCTGCTCTTCCTGCAGCGGCTCATGTCCTTTGTGTCCCAGGCGATTAAGAATCATCTGCATTATGAACATTCCCTGCGTGACGTGAAAACGGGCCTGTATAATCACGGCTTTTTTATGACACGTCTTAATGAGGAAGTTGCCCGTATTAAACGTACCGACTACGCCTCTTCCATCATTGTAATGGATGTGGACAAATTTAAGATCTTCAACGATACCTACGGCCATCTTGCGGGCGATCTGGTACTGGAAAAACTGGCGCTGATCATCAAGCAGGGGGTCAGAAACGACGACATCCCCTCCCGATTCGGCGGTGAGGAGTTTACCGTGCTGCTCCCCCACACCGACGGTCATACCGTCTGGGCGGTAGCGGAACGGCTGCGGATCAGTGTCGCCGCCATGTATGTCCCCTGGGATGTTCCCCTGCCCCAGGTTACCATCAGCCTGGGCATTTACATTTTTGATCAGAGCAGTAACGTGGAGGCCTCGGATATCATCCGGCGCGCCGACGAGGCGCTCTATCTTTCTAAAAACCGGGGGAGGAACCGCAGCACCATCTGGGAATCCGACTGCGCTTCCCGGCAATGAGCCGCGGGCTCACACAGGAGGATACATATGATCGGCATCATTGGGGCTATGGAGGATGAGGTACAAGTCCTGCGGGAGGCCATGGGGGAAGGCGAAGCCCTTACCATCGGGGAATATACCCTGTACACCGGAGAACTGGAAGGAAAACGGGTAGTCCTGCTGCGCTGCGGCATCGGCAAGGTAAGCGCGGCGGTAGGCTGCGCCCTGCTCATCCATAGCTGCAAACCGGACTTTGTTATCAACACCGGTTCCGCCGGCGGCATTGATCCGGCGTTGCGTTTCGGCGACGCCATCATCTCCACGGGTCTCGTGTACCACGATGTGGATGTGACCGCCTTTAATTACGCGCCGGGCCAGCTTCCGGGTCAGCCCCAGATTTTTCCCGTGGACGAGGCCCTTATCCGCCGGGCGGAGCAGGCGGTGGATGAACTGAAGCAGGAACAGGTCCTGCCCGCCGGCTTCAATCACCGCCGGGGCCTCATCGGTTCCGCCGACGTCTTCATGCACGAACCGGAACGTATCGCAGCGGTACGCCGACTCTTTCCCGGCATCGCCGCGGTGGAAATGGAAGGCGCGGCGATTGCCCACTGCTGCCGTCTCTTTTCCGTTCCCGCGCTGGTTATCCGGGCCCTCTCAGACATCGCCGGCGCCGAATCGCCGGTCACCTCCGTCGAATTTCTGCCCGTCGCCTCCCGTCACTCGGCGGAGATTGTCCGCAGGATTATCAGAAAGAGTTGAATGGCGCGGACATGCCGCTGCCGCGCCGAAAAACTATTCACCAACCCGGATCGAGTTAAACCACGCGTTATTGTAGAGATCCAGGGCCTCGCCAAGATCGTCCTTCAGCTCGGTGTTGACCAGTTCCCCGGCGGTATACCAGGAGTCTCCGGTCTTATACTCTCTCGCGGGAATATTCGCGGTAGCGGGGAAGCCAAAAGCGTCCACAAATTCGGCGTAGATTTCAGGCCGGTGGATGAAATCGATGAACTTGTAGGCCAGGTCGATGTTTCTGGAACCCTTCAGGATGCACATACTGTCGATGTAAGCCGGACCGCCTTCGGGGGGAATGAAGAAGACCGTGTCCTCTATGAGCCGGGGATTGTCGGCGATCTCCTCAAATACCACCTCGGCGTAGCCCTGTACTACCCAGAAATCGCCGTTCGCGTAGCCTTTGCCAAAGGCTTCGGCGTCGAATTTGGTAAGGTTCGGTTTCCAGGAATTGTTGATAAGATTTTTCACTTCCTCGATCTGGGCGGGATCTTTAGAGTTCACCGAGTAGCCCAGGTAGACCAGGGCATCACCCATCACTTCTCGCATGTCGTCTAACATGGTCATTCG
This sequence comes from Treponema sp., assembly GCA_031266095.1. Next base: position 30,151 of record JAISBR010000072.1, read on the forward strand.
GTTGCGGAGATCTTCCCTGCCGAAGATGGACCAGCTTCGCTCAAAATCGGGAACTTTACCTTTATTAACCGTAATGCCGGCGGCGCCAAAATAGTAGGGGACCGAATATTCCATATCAGGGTCATAGACTGCCTTTTGGAGCACCGTCGGGTCGATATTTTTCAGATTGGAAAGTTTTGATCGGTCGATTTTTTCCAGCATGTCCTGCTGAATCATAATGGACACGTAATCCCCTGAGGGAAAAACAATGTCGTAGCCGCTGCCTCCGGCCTTTATCTTGGCGTACATATCCTCGTTGGAGGCGAACTCGTCGTAGATTACAGTGACATTGTACTCTTCCTCGAATTTTTCTATCACCGTATCCGGGGTATAGTAAGTCCAGTTGTAAATAAAGAGCTGATCGGATTTCTTTCCGCAGCCACCCAGCATGACCAGGACCAGGGCCATGCCCGGAACCACAGGTATTTTTTTCATCTTTTCCTCCTGGTGTTGAAATTTGGTATAGTTTGATTTCAACACTCTAATGACCTCAATCGAGCTTCCTGCAAAACTGAAGTTTCCTAACAAGTCTAACCTGCTATTTCGCCGCGATGTATTTGAGAAAATTCCTCAAGAGGGCGGTAAGCGCCACGGTCCCCAGGATCATCACCACCGAGAGGGCGCTGATCACCGGGGTGACCCCGCCCCGCCGGGTGATGGCCGAATAGATGAAGATCGGCAGGGTTGAGGAACCGGGACCGGCCACGAAGAAGGTGATAACAAAATCCTCCAGCGAAAGGGTGACGGCGGTTAAAAGGCCGGACATGATACCGGGCATGCAGATCGGCAGCGTAACCTTGAACAGGGTCTGCCTCTCGCTGGCTCCCAGATCGCGGGCGGCCTCAATGATGGAAAAATCAAACTCGTCCAGTCGGGCCATCACCATGAGAAATACAAAGGGAAGGTTGAAGGTGGTGTGGGCGATGTAGATCGTGAAAAGCCCCAGGGGGATGCCCAGCCCGGCGAAAAAAATCGAAAGGGATACGCCAATGATAATCTCCGGCAGGATCATGGGCAGGACTGAAACGGTTTGCACATAACCACGCAGCCTGAAACGGTACCAGTTAACGCCGATGGCGCCGATGGTACCGATCACCGTGGCGGTGGCCGCCGAAGTTACAGCGACGACGAGGCTGTTCCTGAACGCCCGCCAGAGTTCCCTGGATGAAAGGAGCCGCTCGTACCAGCGCAGGGAAAATCCGGTCCAGTTCATACCGGTGGAACTGTTGAAGGAGTAGAGGATCAAAACCAGCAGCGGCAAAAAGAGAAAGACAATGGTGACGATGAAAACGGTCTGGGACAGGGAAAAATACCTGCGATAAGCCAGGCGTGCGTGGCGGGCGGCTTCGCCCTGAATGATCCTGTTGGGCCTGATAGAGGTGATTATATTACGGACAACCGCTTTGAAGTTCACCGGCGGCCTCCCTGTTCCATGGCGGCCTCAGCTCCCTTGACATCGGCTGTCCGGGAGGTGTCCTTTCTCTGGATGTTCATCATCAGCAAAACCCCCGCCGTTGTGACCAGGGTGAGCACCATGGAAATCGCCGAAGCCCGGGGCCAGTTACGCGATTTTGAAAGCTGATCGGCGATGATATTCCCCAGCATATAGGAATCCTTGCCGCCCACCAGAAGCGGTACAGCGTAGGCGCCGAAAATAGGGATAAAAGTAAAGAGCACAGCCGTAAAGATGCCGCTGCGGATATTGGGGAGCAGTACCTTGATCATCGAGGTCAGCTTGGTAGCCCCCAGATCACGGGCGGCCTCAAGCAGGGAAAAATCAAATTTGTCTATCGTGGAGAAAAGGGGAAGAATCGCGTAGGGCAGGTACATATAGACCAGTACCAGGATCACCACTTTCTGATTGTAGAGGAAATGGATATAGTCATCGATGATTCCGACACGGAGCAAAAATTCGTTGAGAAAACCGTTGTTCCCCAGAATATTCATCCAGGCAAAAACCCGGATGAGGAAGTTGGTCCAAAACGGAATGATAATGAGGAGCAGGAGAAAATTTTGATTTTTGCTTTTCGCCATGAAATAACCGCAGGGCAGAGCGATAAAAATGGTGATCACCGTAGCGGATATGGAGGTCAGCACCGTGCGGAGGGTGATACTCAGGAAAACCGGGTCACGCAGGTAGCGATAGGCGTCAAAGGAGATTTCATTCTCAACGCCGCCGTAAAGCCCCTTCTTGAGAAAGCTGTAGATGAGGATGATGATAATCGGCGCGAGGAAAAACAGTGTGAACCAGAGCGCCATCGGCGCCGAGTAGAAAGGCCCTAAATTTCTCTCCCTCTTCCAGCCGCCGAAACTCATGTTCTTACCTCAACGATATAGCCGTCATTGGCGCTCCATGAGAGAAAGACCGAATCCTTCCAGAGGATGTCCGGCCCCTCGTCGGAATAGTTGGCGTGCTGCTTGATCACCCTGATGAGGGTTTTATTCACCACCTTAACGTAGAACTTGGTCTGGAAGCCCGAGTAGATGGGCTCGTCCACCGTGCCCTGGAAAAGGTTGATGTCCTCCCGCTTGGTGGCGGGCCGGTCCTTGGTGATGACGATTTTTTCCGGCCTGATGGTAAAGCTCACATTCTGGCCGATCCGCACATCATCCACGGTAGTCACCTTGATCCGTCCCAGTTCCGGAATATCCAACTCCACCATGTACTCCGCCGTTTCCGCGCCGGAGGCGGACCGGTTCATCCTTTCAGCCTTGACCACTGTGGCGTCAAAGAGATTGGTCTCGCCGATAAAGCGGGCCGCAAAATCCGTGGCCGGACTTTCGTAAATCTCGTGGGGACTGCCGATCTGCAGCACATCACCCTGGTTCATCACCGCCAAGCGGTCTGAAACCGAAAGGGCCTCCTGCTGGTCATGGGTAACGTAAATGAAGGTGATGCCGATTTTGTCGTGGATCTGATCCAGTTCGATAAGCATGTGCTGCCGGAGCTTGGCGTCCAGCGCGGAAAGAGGCTCGTCCAGCAGCAGCACCTGCGGCTCATTGATGAGCGCCCTGGCAATGGCAACCCGCTGCTTCTGACCGCCCGAAAGCTGATTGGGCTTTTTCTGGGCATGGCCCTCAAGCTGCACCAGGCGGAGGTACTCGTTAACTTTGGATTCGGTTTCACCGGCGGGGGCCTTTTTGACCCGCATGGAAAAGGCCACGTTTTCAAACACCGTCAGGTGAGGAAACAAAGCATAATTCTGGAAGACCGTATTGGCCTGCCGCCGGTTGGGGGGAAGGTGAATCACATCGCTTCCATCAAAAGTAACCGTCCCCGAATCGGGGTACTCAAAACCCGCGATAATCCGCAGAAGGGTCGTTTTTCCGCATCCTGAAGGCCCCAGGAGGGAAAAAAACTCCCCTTTCTTAATCTCAAGGCTCACATTGTTGAGCGCCCTGAAATCACCAAAGGACTTGGAAAGCCCCTCGATAACCACATCGCTGCCTTTCAATATGTTACTTCCAGCCTCCTTTCAGGCAAGATACAGCCATCCTTCAACGCGGCAACCCATGCCGGCGCAGCCCCTCCACCGTGACTTGTATTTCTAAGGGTACAATGCGGATTTTCGCCCTTATTGTCAACTGGTTTTGGAAAGAATCTCAAAATTGAGCCTCTCGCAAAACTCGGTTAGTTTTGCCGCGGCTCTTGCGGTTTCCCGCCAACGAACCTTCGGTTCGCAGGCTGCGAAACACGCATTTTAAGCGGACGCTCTTTCAAAACTGAAATTTTGAAAGAGCCTCAATTCATTGACAATACGGCTCCATCGTACTACACTTACTCCGGCATGAAGAAGCGGCGCAAAGATATCTTTACATAAAGAGGTGATAGGATGGGTTCTTTAAATCTCGATGACTATATCAGAAAAATTCCTGATTTTCCCAAAAAAGGTATTCTTTTTTATGACATTACCAGTATTCTGACAGCGCCTGAGGCTTTCAATTACTGTATTGAAGCCATGGTAGACATTTACAAGGCTAAGAATATTGACGCTGTAGCGGCCATTGAGGCCAGGGGCTTTGTATTTGCCGCGCCCTTCGCCGTCCGCATGGGTATACCCCTCCTCCTGATACGGAAAGCGGGAAAACTGCCGGGCATCACACTGAAAAAAAAATACGATCTTGAATACGCCCAGGCGGAGATAGAAATCCATAAGGAGGATGTCCCTGCGGGTAAGCGGGTCCTCTTACTGGATGATCTTATCGCCACCGGTGGAACCCTCAACGCCGCCCGGTCTTTGATCCAGGCCGGCGGCGCGGAAGTGCCGGATATTTTCGGCGTGGTGGGGCTTCCTGTCCTCAACTATGAAAAGATCCTCGCCCCCACCCCGGTGCGCACCCTCGTTAACTATCATTCCGAGTAATGCTGCTTCCATTTACTATTATGGGCCGGATCAGCCGGCTGCCCAAGTATGGACCGTCCGGCCATGGTTAGATTTAACGTGGCGCAATTCACCGGCTTGCCGGGGTACGAGGCGGGTTATTATAATGAAACTATGCAGGAAAAAACCAAGCGGCCGGTACGTTTTTTTAATACCACCGGCCCCTGTAACCCGTGGGATCATTATATGCTGCCTTCGGCGGATCGCCTGGTAGGCGCGCAGCTTCACCGGTATATTCGGGACAACCTTTACTGGGTCCTCCACGCTCCTCGGCAGACAGGGAAGACCACGTTTCTGCAGTCCTGGATGCGGGAAATAAACGCCGGGGACGAGGCGCTTGCCTGTTATGTGAGCTTAGAGCGGTGCCAGGGTATAGCCGATCCTACGCGGGCTATGCCGGAAATATGTGAATCAATATACAAGCACGCGAAAGAATACGGTTTGCCGGTTCCCCGTACTACTACACAAAATCCAGGCAGTATGCTGAATGATACACTGGTTCATTGGGCTGAAGTAAGCGCGCCGAAACTTCTTATCGTTCTCTTTGATGAGACCGACGTATTAACCGGAGACTCACTCATAAGTTTTTTGCGGCAGCTGCGGGACGGATTCGCCGGGCGGGGAGTGGGAAAGTTTCCGGTATCTATTGCCCTGGCAGGCATAAGGGATTTGAAAGACTACATCACAGCGGCCAAAGAAGGCGTTCCCGTCAACCCCGGCTCTCCCTTCAACATAAAGAGCGATTCAGCCGTGATTGGTAATTTTTCTCAGGATGATGCAAAACACCTGTTTGCCCAGCGGACCAAAGAAACCGGGCAGGAAATTACCGGCGAGGCGCTGGAGTATGTGTGGGACCAGAGCCGGGGGCAGCCCTGGATCGTCAACTCTCTTTTTATGCGGGCCACCATGCGGATACTGAACGAAGATAACTATGAGACGGTAAATCTGCGGCATATCCAGGAGGCCCGGGAACAGATGGTTCTGGCCCGGGAAACCCACCTGGAATCCCTAGCCTACCGGTTGGAAGATCCGCGGATTCGGAAAGTTATAGAGACTATCATGGCAGGCGGCTCTGACCCCAGCCTGGCGGACAGTGAAGGATTCCTTCTGTGTGAAGATTTGGGTTTAGTGTCGAGGGAACGGGGAACGCTGGTGGTAGCTAATCCAATTTACCGGGAAGCGCTGGCCCGGCAGATGACCTGTGGGACACAGGCGGCAGTACCCGAACCTGAGTGGCGGTGGGAAAAACTTGATGGGGCACTGGATATGGAACGACTGATGAAGGAGTTCCAGCAATTCTGGCGCGAGAACTCTGAGGTTTGGGAGCGGAAGTCAAATTACACGGAGGCGTTTCCGCATTTATTACTACAGGCGTTTTTACAGCGGGTACTAAACGGCGGCGGGCAGATAGAGCGGGAGTATGCGGCAGGGCGAGGGCGGATGGATCTATGCGTGGAATATAAAGGAAAACGATACATCATAGAAATTAAATTGATATATGAATACAGTGATCCCGCCCGTGTACAGGAACAGGGGCTGGAACAGATAAAGCGCTACCGCGACAAGATAGGTGGAGATGCTGGGGCATATCTGGTAATATTCGACCGGCGGGGCAAGGCGAAACAGCTGCCGTGGTCAGAACGGCTTAGCTGGATCGAGACGGAAGGCATTACGATTATTGGAGGGTGAAAAGAGTCATCTAAAAAATTACAAACAGGTAAAATATTCACCTGTTTCCATAATTCTTCGCGAAGCGGGAACTACGGGAAGATCAGGCGCGATATAATATATCGTCCGCCGGCCTCGCCGCTTCGTCCGGGGTAGAACAGATACTCTCCGATCGCGCTATTAATAGTCTCATGATATTTATCAGGATTGCCGAGCATATCCGCCGCCACCCCCGGCAATTCGGAAAGATTTGACATCTCAATTGACACGCCGAGTTTGCCGCGCAATGTGACATCAAGCGGCTCAATACCCAGTTTGTGATACTCGCTGTTCATAATTTTCATAGGCGTGTTGATATAAATTGCCGGCTTCTTGGTGCAATACGAAAACTCATACGCAATATTTGACCAATCAGTTATCAGTATATCTGATTGATAAATTGAATCATTTGAGAGAAAATCACCGTCAAACGAAAGATTTTCAAACCTGAATCTGGCTGTTATGGCCTGCCACTTCTCCGGGAAACGCTTTATGTATTCCGGGTGCGGACGTACTATGATTTTATAATCATTGACAAGCAGGGAAATTATTTCCTCAAGGCAACTGTCGAGAATATTTCCGCCTGACCAGGACGGAGCGATAAGAATCTGCGGCTCACTGCTTCCGCGTTTTGGCAATTCCGCGTACATTCTCAACAGTTTATCGATTTGACCGTAACCGCATTTAACAAGCCGTTTGGGAGGCAGGTTGTACAACTGCTCCGTACGGCGGATTTCTTCAATTTGATGCTGCCCGACGCACAACACCGTGTCGAAGTAGTCAAGCGCGCCCTCACGCAGAATCATCAGGCTCGTAAAATGGTGATAAGTAAACACATATTCGATATTCGGTTCCACAACCGAACGTTTAACATGATACTGCTGCAAGTTAGGCGCGGTCATTACGACCATAGCGACAGTGTGAAGATTGAGCATAAACGTGATCGCTTTCTTTTCTCCGATGTAATACGTTTCAAAACGCTCACGGTTTGTTTGCAGTAGTTTATCATCAGGGTCATTAGTGACGTAATGTACGGCTATATCCGAATTGCCCAGTACATAGTCGATTATCTCCGAGAAATACTTGTACTGTCCTCCGATTACCGAATAGAACATTAGCTTGTTTGCATCGGAGCAGGCGTAGAACCGTTTGACCGACTCGTTCTCAAGGGCAGTAAGTTCCCGCCGCCTTACGCGTCCGGCTTTGCGCTCCTCGCGGCTTACTTTGGGCGGAGGGATAAGCAGTTCCGGCGCGACAAGTTTTTGGGGATTATATATACCGTTCGCGGCGAATGCGGCGGCAATACTCAGCGTATTGCTAAAAAACCAATAGAGGCCGATACCACCGGGCATAACCAGCGGAAAATACAGCGAGAACGCAATTATGACAAGTGACATTCCCCATTTGCCCCAAAAACGCATCCGTCTTTGCGCGGGATTCAGGCGGTTCTGTACCAGGCATAAAAGATATGAAGATGTCCCCGACAACGCCGCGATCAGCGCATACGGCGCCACTCCGCCGGAAAACGGCTGAACGTTCAGATCAAATCCCATAAACCGGGAACTGAAGTCGGCACTCCTGATATGTTCGTATGGATTACGAATTACCGCAACCATTCCGAATAGCAGCAAGAGCTGAACAAGCAGGGGCACAAGGCCGCTCAGCGGAGAGTATTTCTCTCTTGTGTACAGCTGATATTGTTCCTCGTTTATCCGCTCGCGGTCACCATAGTGAGTCCGCCGAATATGCTCTAACTCCGGCTGTAATTGCAATAAGCGAATGGAATTTTTTTGAGCCGACAGCGTCAGCGGAAATGTTATCAATTTCGCCGCCAGCGCGAAAAACAATATGGAAAGTCCGTAGCTCCCGGTAATTGCATATCCGAGACGCATAATCCAGCCAAGCGGGGCAGCGAGAATATTTATGAATGCGTGCAATTAAACTGCCCTGTCAACGGTTTTCTTGAAGCGATTTCTTCTTTGGCGAAACCTTATCCCGAGCCATCCTGGCCTTATTCCCGGATAAGTTCTTAATGCCCTGGAACCTTACTTCGCGACGCTCATTCCGCGACTATCTTCCAACTACCGATATTGCGTTTTTCAAAATCAAAGTCTACGCCTATCTTGAACAGTTTTTTTCCGCCACCCTTCCATTGCAATAAATATTCCTTATGGTCAATTTGACGTACGGCTTCTTCCGCGGTTCCGTTCAATTTAAATTCAAAACAATACACGTATTGTTTTGTTTCCGCCAGCGTGTCTATCCGCCCGGCGGCGGTCCGTACTTCCGAGCGGCAGTACAGGCCCAACATTCTGAATATCAGGTGTACAATGGTCTGATAATACTTCTCATCTTTCAACTGGATGTCGTAGGGGATGACCGCAAAAAAGGGCGGAAGCCCGTTCATCGCCGTTTCTATATCCCCCCTGATCAAAGCTTTGGGCAGCGTTGTTGCCAGGGCATTCACATCCATGGCGGACACGTGGATATACTCTTCGAGCAGCGCGTTGGCAAAGGCGGAACGGACTTCCTCATTGGGATAGTCCAGGGTATATTCATGAAATTCTCTGTCGTAATTTACGATGGTTAAATATCCTGACTGGTACAGCACCGCCAGAGCGTCCATATTATCAACATTAAACTTTTGCATGGCCGCAAGGGTAAAGACGCTTTTTTCCAGGCCCAGAATATCTATCTTTTGTTTTTCTATCAGCTTGATAAGAAAGGTAGGCGTGCCGGTGGAAAACCAATAGGTTTCAAACTTGCCGTGGTTGAAAAAATGATTCAAAAGTCCAAAAGGATTATAGACCGTCTCCACATATTCTGAAAAACGATACCCATTGTAAAACTGTTTTATCCTGGCAAGGTATTCGTTCTTGTCAATATTATTTTCCTGTACCACTTCGTCTATTTCGGGCTGAAAATTGCTTTCCAACTCTCCCTGGGTAATGCCGCAAATGTCATAAAAATCAGGGTTCAGGGAAATATCGGCAAGGTTGTTCAGGTCGGAAAATACACTGACCTGCGAAAATTTGGTAACGCCGGTCAAAAACCCCATTCGCAGATATTCGTCCGATGACTTTAACACGCCATAAAAGGATTTGAGGATATTCCTCAGTTCACTGTGCGTTTCAGGTAAATCAATGGTCGAGAGCAGGGGTTTGTCATATTCGTCGATGATAACCACCGCTTTCTGCCCATAATTTTGGGACATATCCCGAATCAAATTGGCAAATTGATCCGGCAGCATTTCTCCCCGTAAAGCAAGGCCGGCTTTGGACGCGGTATTCGATAATATGTTTCGAAGTACCGATTTGAGAGTATCCGCTCCTTCGGTATAATTGCCCGGATTAAGGTCGATGCGGATAACCGGGTGTTTTTTCCACTCCCATTCCAGGGAATCTATGGCCAGGGGCAGCTGCCCCGCAATGCCGTCAAAGAGTTCCCGCCTCCCCTCAAAAAGCGCGCCCAGAGTTGAACACAGAAGGGACTTCCCAAAACGCCGGGGCCGGGACAGGAAAAAATAGCGTCCCGATCCGGTTACAAGATCGTGGATTCGGGCGGTTTTATCCACATACACAAAGCCGTCTTCGCGGATTGAGACAAAATCCTGTATGCCAATAGGCAGTTTACGCTTCATGGTTTTTACGGGGCCGCTGATTCCCTGTTTCCCATCTTGAAACTCAGCCGCACTTCTCCGGTCTGCCGGTCAACTTCGATTTTTTGATCCTTGAGGTTAATATCTGAACCGGTAGACATCTTAAAGAGACCGGCCAGAAAGTTCATGCCGTTGGTCAGGACCTGTTCAAGCTGTTCGGCCTGCGGGGTGGGCAGCGGACCGACGGCCGGCGCGGTTTCTGCGGAAGCCACCTGGGGTTCCGCGGTTTCGGAGGCAGCGGCCTCCTGCCGGTTTTGTTGATCGATCAGCGCCTCAAGCTGGCGGATAAACTGGGAACGGCCCTTGGTGGAAAAGTCCACGTAGTTGACGGCGCTGCCTTCGGAAAGGACACTTTCAAAAAGGCTTTGTTTTACCAGAAGTCCCGCGGCGATGTGCTGTTCGATGGAATCCCGGGAGATGAGGTTATAGATCAAAAGCTTATTGCTTTTCTGACCCAGCCGGTCAATGCGGCCGATGCGCTGATTTTTCTTCGCCGGATTCCAGGGCAGTTCAAAATTGATCAGAATATCCGCCACCTGGAGGTTCAGCCCCGCGCCGCCGGCTTCGGTGGACAGGAACACCTTACACTCCGGGTTTTGTTCAAACTGCTTAATCAGCGCTCCCCGCTGTTTCACCGGAACCTTGCCGTTGAGTTCCGTGTAACCCACGCCCTTTTTTCGAAGCATCTCGGCGATAAGCTGGTGCATCTTAATCCATTCGGAAAAGACAATGACCTTTCGGGCTTTGTTTTTGATGTCCAGCTTTTCAAACAGAATGTCTTCCAGTTCCAGCAGCTTGGG